>CAZAEY010000093.1:6508-13493 GCA_964484155.1 uncultured Acidobacteriota bacterium | reverse complement strand
TTGACGTTCTCGGCGCCGGTCAACTCCTGTTTCGGTTCGACGTGATTCATGACGCTTCCTTCGTACTGTTTTCGTCGTTGATCCGCCGCTCAGCCCAGGGGCTAGAACAGGGCGAACGCCTCCCAAATTTAAATATATACCCTTGCGGTCGGTGGCAGGGGCATTCGACAAGGCGCCCCAGCCCGCATTTCTCAAACCCTTTCCGCTGCGTTGCCGCTCTATGCAGCCCGTGATCGACGTACTGCACGAGTATGACTGGCGGGGGCCTTCGTTGCGTGCCTTGCATCCACGCCCCTCTCCAACGCCTCGCGACGGAGGGGTTTGAGTAATCAGGCCAGGGCGCCGACAATCCTCGGAAGCATGGATGCGCCAAGGCCGTTTCGAATCTCGCGCCGCAGCGAGCGGGTAGACGTCTGCCAGCGCGCTCAGGGCTCCGCCCAGATGCGGACTCGATCGAATCGCCCCGGGTCGTCAAACGAGCCGACTCCGATCCGACCCATTCCAAAGGTGCGGTCGGTGGCCCTCATGATCGGTTCGGAGTCGTCGTCGAAGTACACAAGGATCTCCCCGCTTTCCACATTTCTCCGCACCTGCACGGTATGAAAACGGCCGTCCACCCAGCGGGTTCCGTCTGTGCGCTCCTCCGCAATGGAAACTCGGGGTTCGTCGGCGACGAGGAAAATCGAGTTGGCATGGGGATCGGCCACGGTGGCCAGATGCGCGTAATAGAAACGAGTCGGGCTCTGCCAGCCGAAAAAGACGCAAAGATCGCGATGGTCGTATTCGCGGCTGGTCGACTCCATTCCGACCTCGAGCAAAAAATTTTCGAACTCCTGGTCTCGTATCAGCGCGATATTGAGCGGGGAGCGAACGGGAGGCTCGTAGCGGCTGTTCTGGAACAACGAGAGCACTGGGTTTCCGCCCAGCAACTCAAGCTTCCAGGCATCCGGGTCCGTAAACTCCCACCGCTCCAGATTTTCTTCGAAGTCGTCGGAGAAAAGAAGAGTCGCCGAACTTTCCGGCCCGGCGCAGCCCGCGCCCGCCAGGAGGATCGAGAAAAATGGAAACAAAAATCGCCCGGCTCTCATCATTTTCCTTTATTCTGGCCAATGGCGCGCCATTTGGCAAACGGATTCGTGAGGAGTATGTCGATGGATTCTGCAAAATGGGGATTTCAGACGCGGTTGATTCATGCCGGGGAACCCGACCCGAAAATCGAGGGCGCCGTCGTGCTGCCGATCTTTCAATCGTCTACGTATCTATTCGGCGGCGAATCTCGATACGAAGACCTTCGATACATTCGGCTGAACAATTCTCCCAATCATCGGGCGTTGCACGATAAGCTGGCCAACCTGGAAGGGGGAGAGGCCGCTCTAGCCGCCTCGAGCGGCATGGCTGCCATCTCCACCGCCCTGTTGAGTCTGGTCGGTTCCGGAGACCATATCCTGGCTCAAAGCGGGCTTTATGGCGGAGCCCACGATCTGCTGACGCGAGACTTCCCCGAACTGGGAATCGAGACCGACTTCTTCGACGCCGCCGAGCCCAAGGACCTGGAGCGCCTGGTCCGGCCAAGAACTCGGGCCGTATACGTCGAAAGCATCTCCAACCCGCTCATGAGAGTGCCCGATTTCGAGGCGATCGTCGAATTCACGCGGCGCCGGGGACTTGCGGCTGTCATCGACAACACCTTTCCGTCTCCGTTTAACTTTCGTCCGCTCGAATGGGGGTTCGACCTGTCTCTGCACAGCGCCACCAAGTATTTGAACGGCCACTCCGACGTGGTCGCCGGAGCGGCGATCGGTTCACGCGAGCGGATTGAAAGCATCAACCGCAAGCTGATTCACTTTGGAGGCTGCCTCGATCCCCACGCCTGCTTCCTTTTGCAGCGCGGACTCAAGACGCTGGCCCTCAGAGTGCAGCATCAGAACGCTTCCGCTCAACGCATAGCAGAAACTCTCTCGGCCCATTCAGCGGTTCAGGCGGTTCACTATCCCGGCCTGGACAGCCATCCCGAGCGGGACCGGGCTGCGCGTTTCTTTCGGGGTTGCGGAGGCATGCTCAGCTTTGAACTGAAAAAAGGCGCGGAGGCGGCCGATCGGTTCATGGAGCGACTCGAACTGGCCGCTACGGCGCCCAGTCTGGGAGGCGTCGAGACTTTGGTCACGCGCCCGGCCGCCACCTCTCACTCCGGCATGAACGCATCGGAAAGAGAGCGATTCGGGATCGGCGACGGATTGATCAGAATGTCGATCGGAATCGAGGACGCCGACGACCTCCTGCTGGATCTTCAGAGGGCTTTGAAAGAATCGTGACTTATGAATGAGGAAAAGACCACCACGACGGCTCTCTGGATCAGTGAAAAAATGGCGGAAATCCCGCCTTTCCTGGCGATGGAAATCTTCGAACATGCCCGCCGCCTGGAAGGGCAGGGACGCCATATCGTGCACTTGGAAGTTGGAGAACCCGATTTCGACACTCCAAAAGTGGTTTGCGACGCTGGAGTTCAAGCAATTCAACAGGGATTTACGCACTACACGCCGTCGCTTGGGCGGATCGAATTGCGGGAGGCCGTGGCCGAATTCTACAAAAAGGAGTATGGAGTGGAGATCGCCCCTGAGCGAGTGGTGATCACGCAGGGCAGTTCGGCTGCTTTGGTGCTGACGTTTGCGATGCTTCTGGATCCCGGTTCGGAAGTCCTGATGACCAATCCCTGCTATGCCTGTTATCCCAAAATCGTTCGAGTGTTTGAAGGGCGGCCCCGAAAGGTGCCGGTCAGAGAACGCGACGGTTTCCAGTGGACACCTCAGGCGCTGGCCGGCAATCTGACGGATCAGACTCGAATCGTGGTCATCAATTCTCCGTCAAATCCAACCGGAACACTGCTGTCGGCCGAGCGGCTCCGGCAGATCGTCGAAATTGCGGAAGGAAAGGCGATGATCCTCTCCGACGAAATCTATCATGGCCTTGTTTACAGCGAAAAAGCGCGCTCGGTACTGGAGTTCAGCGAGGATGCGGTTGTAGTCAGCGGTTTTTCCAAGCGCTTCGCCATGACGGGGTGGCGCCTGGGCTACGCCATCCTGCCAGAACCGCTGATACGGCCGTTTCAGAGCCTGCAGCAGAACCTCTACGTATCGCCTCAGGATTTCGCTCAATTCGCAGGAATCGCTGCGTTACGGAATTCGCTTCCCGAGGTGGAGGAGATGCGCCGGGAGTACGATCGCCGCCGAAGATTCGTCCTGGAAGCTCTGAAGAAACTTGGTCTGGAGCCGGTGGTGGAGCCGCTGGGCGCGTTCTATGTGTTCGTCAACATCGCTCGCTTTACCGATTCCGTCTACGATTTCTGCATCGACCTGCTGGAAACGGCCGGGGTGGCGGTCACTCCGGGAACTGATTTCGGTTCCGAAGGAGAAGGCTTCATCAGAATCGCCTACACGCAGTCGATGGAGGATCTGGAGGAAGGGTTTCGCCGGATCCGCGAATACCTGACCGCCAGGGGAGGCGTCTGAAAGAGCTTCTCTTTCGGGCGGGGAGTCGGGCTCCAGAGGCATTCGAACCGCGTCACTCTCTTGAACCTGGAATCATATGCCATGCCTTTTTCCTGGCGAAATCCCCTCAGGACTTCTACGACAGGCTGCTATACTAGAGACCGTCGGTTCGCCTCGTCCCCACGAATGCCATGAAAAGGTTGCTGGTTTACCTGTTGATTCTCGGTCTGGGCGTAGGCGTGGCCTATCTGCTTCTATCCGAGGAACCTGTGCCGGAAGATTTCCCTCCCGACGTGCCGATTCCCGTTGAACATCGCGTTCAGCTCTTTTTCGGCAACAGTGAAAAGGATCCGGACATGCTGCGGTGCGACAACGTTCATTCCGTCGACCGAATCGTTCGGGCCGCGGGAGATCCGGCTCGAGCCGCACTGGAAAGCCTGCTGGAAGGGCCCAGCCCGGAGGAGGAAGCCCGCGGGTACTTCACGTCGCTCAACAAGGGCGTGGAGATCAAAGACCTGACAGTGAGGGGAGGCGTGGCGATCGTCAACTTTGACGAGCAACTCGATCGCGGAGTGGCTGGCTCCTGCCGGGTCGAAGCCATCCGGGCTCAGATCGAACGGACCCTGCTGCAGTTTCCCGATATCGAGGGCGTGCGCATCCTGGTTGAGGGTCAGGAAGAAACGGCTCTTCAGCCCTGAGCCATCAAACTGGCAACCTTTAAAGTCCTTCCAGAAAGCGTTCGATCAACTCGAGGTATTGTTGGGGATGCTGCAGATAGGCGTGGCCGTGCCCGGCGTCGGGCAGCCGGACCAGTCGGCTGAGTGGATGGGCGCTTGCCTGGTGCAGCTCTCGCGCGACCGTCTCGGGCATGCGAGCGTCGTCGGAGCCGTATATGAACAGGATCGGAACGGTCGACAGGCTGTCGACGGCCTGGCCGGCGTTTAGGCGCTCGGCCTCGAACTGCGCCATGCGGGCCAGATTCCACTCAAAAAGGTCGACAAAGGGAAAGGACGGGAGCCCCAAAAACATGCGGACGTGACGGCTCAGGGTTTCCCGCAAACTCAGGAAAGGGCTATCGGCGATGACTGCGACCGGCGGCGGCTGGAGCTCCGATGCAGCCATCAATGCGGCAACCGCTCCCATGGAGACGCCGGCCAGCACGAGCCTCCGGTCAGGCCTCTCGCGCCGTAGATAGACGGCCGCCGCCATCACATCCAGGCGCTCCTTGTAGCCCAGCGAAACAGGCGCACGGCCGCTGCTCCCGTGACTGCGCAGGTCGAACAACAAGACCGGATAGCCGAGGGCGTTGAGTCGGCAGCTGCGTTCCAACACCTCCCGGCGGCTGCGAAACAGCCCGTGCGCCCAGATCATCGCCGGCTTTTCCTCGTCGCTCGGCAGAAGCCATCCGCGAAGCGTTACGCCGTCCGCGCTCTGAAATTCAATCGACTCGCTCAGACAGCCCAGATCGGCCGGAGTCTCCAGAAGGGCCCGATCCTGAGGGCGCGTGGAGGCGGTCGAAAGAAGCGTGGAAAAAAGAAGAGGGGCCAGTATGAAAACGGCCGCCGGTAGGAAGAAAAGATAGGCCCACAGCGTTCGCCGGGCGATCCCGGCTGCCGAAGAAGAGGCCCCGAAAATCCGCAGCGCCGCCCAGACAGCGAATCCGGCAAGCGCGAACAGCAGGGCCGATATCAGAGACAACGCCAGAATTACCATTGCAGGAGCGCGAGTATATGGGAACTGAGGGGGAATGGGAAAGGACGAAAAGAGAAACCGCTTCGGTCAATCCCCGCTTCGCCTCTGGACGTCGACTGACAAACGGCCCTTCACTTGCAAAAAGCCGTACAAATCCGAACACTATCCTTGCAGATCCAATCCTGAATAGAAGGGAAAGAACTCGTGGAAAGATTCTGGCAACGGTATTACGACGAAAAGGTTCCCAAGAGCGTCGAAGTTCCCGATCTGAGCCTGTATCAGTTGCTCGAAAAGGCGGCGGAGCGGAACCCGGGAGGCACGGCCACTTATTTTTTCGGGGCCCGCCTGAGTTATCAGCAACTGCAAAGCGCTGTCGGACGTTTCGCCGGCGCACTCTCCAGGCAGGGAGTCGGCCGGGGCGACCGCGTCGCACTGATGCTGCCGAACATCCCAGGCTATCCGATCGCCCATTTCGCAACGCTCCAGCTGGGCGCCATTGTCGTACCCACCAATCCGCTGTACGTGGAACGCGAACTCCAGCATCAACTAAACGATTGCGAGGCGGAATCGGTTGTCGTGCTGGACCAGCTCTACTCAAAACTGGAAAAGGCGCGCAAACAAACCCCGGTGCGTCGCATTGTGTCTATGAGCGTCGGTGATTTTCTTCCATGGCCGCTTTCCATGCTGTATCGGTTCAAGAACAAGGCGGTTGTGCGAACCGACCGGCAGGCAGGCCTGTATTCGTATGGCGATTTCATCAAATTCGCAGCTCCGGCAACTCCAGAGACCCCCGCGGGTCCGGGTGACACGGCCATGCTGTTGTATACGGGCGGCACTACGGGACTTTCCAAGGGCGCCGAACTGACCCACCGCAATCTTGTCGCCAATGCCCACCAGACCCGGGCCTGGCTGTGGAGTATGGAAGATGAGAAAGAAGTTCTGCTGTGCGTGCTGCCATTCTTCCATTCATACGGATTGACGACAGGAATGCACTTGGCGGTCTTGAGTCGCAGCGCGATGATCCTGCTGCCGCGATTCGAACTGGCCGACGTGGCCAAGCAGATTCAGAAGACGCGTCCCAGCGTTTTCTGCGGAGTTCCGTCCATGTACAACGCGCTGAGCCGTTATCCGAAGTTGAGCCGGCGCGATCTTTCCTGCATCCGATTGTGCGTCAGCGGAGGCGCCGCTTTGCCCGAAGACGTTCAGAATCGCTTCGAAGAAATGACGGGAGGAAAGCTGGTCGAAGGGTACGGCCTCACCGAGACCTCTCCGGTGGCGCTGGTCAATCCGACGCACGGACACCGAAAGCCCGGCACGATCGGAATTCCGGTACCCGAAACCGACGCCCGCATCGTCGACCCTGACAGTCGCAGCGCGCTCCCTTTCAATGAGGTGGGCGAACTCGCTCTGCGGGGACCCCAGATCATGAAGGGATACTGGAAGCAGCCGGAGGAAACCGCTCGGGTGCTGAGCGAAGGATGGCTCTACACTGGAGACATGGCATCCATGGATGATGAGGGTTTCGTCAAGATCGTCGATCGGAAGAAGGATTTGATTATAAGCGCTGGAATGAATGTTTACCCTCGTGAAGTTGAAGAAGTGCTTCAACTTCATCCCGCGATCGTGGAGGCCGCTGTCGTCGGATCCAGCAGTCAGCTTCGGGACGAAGTCGTCAAGGCCTACATCGTACTCGAGGAGGGGCGGGAGCTTAGTAAATCCGACATCATCGAATTCTGTCGAGACAAGCTGGCCAAATACAAGATTCCCCGTCAGGTCGAATTCGTGCAGGAACTGCCGAAAAGCGCCAT
>CAZAEY010000093.1:0-6408 GCA_964484155.1 uncultured Acidobacteriota bacterium | reverse complement strand
AATACAAGATTCCCCGTCAGGTCGAATTCGTGCAGGAACTGCCGAAAAGCGCCATAGGAAAGGTGCTCAAACGGGTCTTGAAGGAGCAGTGAACAGGAGTCAGGAGTCAGGAGACAGGAGTCAGGAGACAGGAGTCAGGAGACAGGAGTCAGGAGTCAGGAGTCGGGAGGCAGGAGTCGGGAGTCGGGAGTCAGGAGTCGGGAGTCGGGAGACAGGAGTCGGGAGACAGGAGACGGGAGACGGAAGTCAGAATCCAGAATTCAGAATCCAGAATTCAGACTTCAGAATTCAGAATCGCAGGCAACTGATTTGCGGCTTTTGATTGCGGGTTTAACTTGAATCCTGACTCCTGAATCCTGTCTCCTGCCTCCCGACTCCCGACTCCTGACTCCCGCCTCTGACTCCTGCCTCCTGACTCCTGTCTCCTGACTCCTGCAATCTCACGTTTCCCCCAGAAACCAGCTGGGACGGGGCGGCTCGGGCAGCGCGACGCCGAACCGATCCCGTATGGTCGAACGGATCATTTCCACGGCTTCCGCCGGCGAGTCGGTAGTCATCAGAAACTGAGGGTCCTCGGGACTGATCGTCCCCTCCCGGACCATGTCCTGTTCGACGAAAGACAAAACGGGCTTCCAGTAATCGGTTCCCATTACGACGATCGGGAATCCACTGATTTTTCCGGTCTGGATCAAAGTCAGAGTTTCAAAGACCTCGTCCAGGGTTCCGAAGCCTCCCGGTAGCACGATGAACCCATAGGAGTATTTGACCAGCATCACCTTGCGCACGAAGAAGTAGCGAAAATCGACCCACAGATCCAGATACGGATTCGGGTGCTGCTCGAAAGGCAGAACGATATTGGCGCCGACGCTGTGGCCCCCGACGTCTTTTGCCCCTCTATTGGCCGCCTCCATGATGCCCGGTCCTCCCCCTGTCATCACCGTAAATCCGGCGGAAGCGAGCAGGCGGCCCGTCTCCCGAGCCATTTCGTAATAGCGATGCGACTCTTTGAACCGAGCCGATCCAAACACGGTTATCGTCGGACCGGCGAAGTGAAGCCGGCGAAAACCTCGGATGAAATCCCAAATGACTCTCAAGGTCAGGCCTAATTCAAAGGCGCGCCCTTTAGGGCCTTCCAGAAATTCGCGTTCGTCAGAAGAGTTGCTCCGTTCATTCATCACAGCTCACCCATGGTAACGGTCTGCAACCGAAAAGAAAAACCGGGCTGTTTGATCCGCCGCCGAGGCTGCAGACGAACCGTGCTAAGCTCTGCAGGGCGGGCGCCTGAGCAGGCCAGCCCGATCCATCTGCAGGGAGGAATGGAGGCGGAGTGGAGTCGTCAACGAGATCGCCGTTCTTTTCAGGGTGCGTGGAGTTTGCCAGGAATCTGATCCGGACGCCGTCTCTGCCGGGCGGGGAACGGGACGCGGCGCGACTCGTTCGGAATGAGATGCAGCGCCTGGGCTACCAGCCGGTTTCAGTCGATGAAGTGGGCAACGTCATCGGCCGGATTCAGGGGGAGGGTCGGGCTGCCCCGATCCTGTTTAACGCTCATTTGGACCATGTCGACGCGGGAGATCTCACCCGTTGGCCGTTTCCTCCGTTTGAAGCGCGGATCCATGAAAATAGAATCTGGGGAAGGGGAGCGGTCGACATCAAGGGACCGCTGGCCGCTCAGGTTTATGGAGCGGCGTCGCTGCGCCATTCTGGAATCGTTCCCCCCGGAGACGTTTATGTATCCGCGGTAGTGCAGGAGGAGATCGGGGGCCTGGGAGCATGCTGGCTGGCGCGATCTTTGCCGGCTTCGCTCATTGTGGTGGGCGAACCGAGCCGAAATGAGCTGCGACGCGGACACCGAGGCCGGGCCGAGATGCTGCTGCGCGTCCGTGGTCGGAGCGTCCACGCAAGCATTCCCGACTCCGGCGTCAATCCGCTGAGTGTGGTCGCCCGGTTCATTCAGGCTCTTGAATCGCTCCGACTGCCGGTGGATCCGGAGCTGGGAGCGGCAACCATTGCACCGACACTGATTGGCACGGATCAAAGCAGCGCCAACGTGATTCCCGGGGAGGCATTGTTGACCTGCGACTGGCGCAGCCTGCCTGGAGAAACGAGCGAGCAGATGCAGGCGCTGTTGCAGCGGATCGCCGAGGGCTGCCTGATTCCGGGCGCTGAGGCGGCGGTCGAGGCGGGCGTTGTGGAGCGCGTTTCCTACACCGGACGCTCCCATCTTGTTTCGGCCCATCATCCGGCGTTTCTGCTTCCGGCCGAAGATCCGGCCCTGCGGGCGGCCGCGGAAATTCTGAACCGCGCCATCGGATTAAGTGCATCGCCGGGGATCTGGAGGTTTGCAACCGACGGGGGGCATTTTTCGGCTGCTGGAGGCACGGTGATCGGATTCGGGCCCGGGGACGACCGGCTGGCTCACACAGTCCGGGAATCCATCGAAATCTCGGAATTGGAGACCGCAGTGATCGGTAATCGCGCATTGGCTCTGGAGCTGGCGGCCCAGGTCGAGCGGCTCGGTTCCAACTGAAAAAGGGCGGACCGCCGCAAATCATCATGCGGAAGTGGCTGCGGCCCGACAGGGAGCTTCCAGATGTCGAGAGAAACGAAAAGGGGACGTTTTCATCAGGTTGCCGCCGGCAATGCCGATACGGCCGAAACCGCTCGAGGGATCCTGCAAGAAGGCGGAAACGCTTTTGACGCTGCTGTCGCCGCGGCTTTTACGGCCATGGTGGCGGAACCGACCCTGACCAGCGCGGGCGGCGGCGGCCATTTGATGGCCCTTCCCGCCGACGGCCCTCCGCTGGTATACGACTTTTTCGTTGACATGCCCGGAGGCGCAGCCGATGAGATGGACTTTTTTCCTGTCGAAGTCGACTTCGGCACGACCCAACAGGCGTTCTATATCGGGAAAGGGTCAGCGGCGGTTCCCGGAAATGTGGCCGGCCTTCTGGCCGTTCAGCGCCGTTTGGGACGACTGCCTCGTCGGATCATACTCGAGCCGGCTCGAGATGCCGCAAGGAAAGGAGTTCGACTGTCGGCCATACAGGGGTCCCTGGTGGAGATGCTGGCGCCGATTCTGACTCACAGCGAGTCCGGAAGACGCCAGTTTGCGCCCGGCGGAAAGCTCCTTCAGCAGGGGAGCCTGTATCGCTCGCACGCTTTCGCAGCTTTTCTGGACGAGCTTTCGCGGCAAGGGGCGAGGTTCCTCTATCGCGGCGAGGGCGCGCGCATCCTGGTCGATTGGGCAGCCGAGGGGGGTCTGATCGTCGCCGAAGATCTGGCCCGGTATCGGGTCAGAGTCCGGCGACCGCTCAAAGCCCGGTTCGCCGACAGCATCATTCTGCTGAATCCTCCGCCGGCCCAAAGCGGCCGATTGATCGCTTTTACGCTGAAGATGCTGCAGACTCGGGCTTCGCCGCGCCTCAAGGAAGTGGCTCTGGCGCTGAGCGAGACGGATACTTATCGAGCGGCGATTACGGCAGGCTCAACCACTCAGATCAGCATCCTCGATCGCGAAGGAAACGCCGCGAGCCTCACCACCACCAATGGAGAGGGATGCGGCTACTTTCTGGGCGAGTTGGGATTTATGGTCAACAACATGCTGGGCGAGCAGGATGTCAATCCCCAAGGATTTCACCGACATCCGGCCGGACAGCGGTTGTCCACGATGATGGCCCCCACGATCGCCGTTCGAAAAGGCAGGCCGGTTCTGGTGACCGGTTCCGCCGGAAGCCTTCGGATTCGCTCCGCTGTCGTGCAGATCCTGGTGCGGACGCTGCTTTGGAAGCAGGATCTGGAAACCGCAGTCGAATCACCCCGCCTGCACCCCGAAGGAAGAGACTTGCAGGTGGAGCCAGGATTGCCTGAAGCGGCGATCCAGGAACTGGCCGAAGACTTTTCAGTGAAGCTGTGGCGCCGGAAGAGCCTGTACTTCGGAGGGGCTCATTCGGTCAGCGCGCAGGAGGCGATCGGCGACAGCAGGCGAAACGGTCACGGCATCCGTTTCCAGCCGGCAGCAGGACAAGACTAGGCTGATTCCATTTCTCAGGCCCGATCGGGGCCGCCAGGATTTAGCCCCGCCCGACGCCAGGAGGGCGGGGTCGCGCTCTCCAAACCACCTGCAGCGCCCGTCAGGGTGCGACAGGGTTCGGGTTCCACCCGCCATCGGCGCTGGAGAGCCGACAAGGCCGACCTGAAACCTCACCTGCCATGCCAAGTTTCAGGTCAGAACAGCGATGCTTCCGACTCCGGCGCGTCCGGCTCCACGTACCTCTCCAGTTCGGAGATCTTGGTCAACGCCTCCTGGGCCAGATTGGAGGTCGGAAATTCATCCAGAATGCGCCTGTACATCTCGAGCGCCGCGGGGAGGTCTCCCATCGCTTCGTAATTCGCCGCCAGGCGGCCAAGTATCAACTGCTGCGGAAAGGCTGCCGCATCGGAAGCCGCGATGGCCTCGAGAAGTTCGTTGGCCTCCGCGTAGTTCGCTTCCCCCGAGTAAATTTGGGCCAGCGCGCTCCGAGCGAGATTTCGCACCTGCTCCGACCGGGCGCTTTCGATCACTTCCAGCAAGATCTTTCGCGCCTCCTCCGATCGACCGTCGTCCAATGCGATGATGCCCGTATAGTAGCGGGCGATAGCGCCCAGGCGATGTCCGGAGTGTTCGGCAGCGATCTCGGAGAAAGCTTCGTACGCCGCCTGGCTTCGTTCCTGCGGCGTGGAATACCGGTAGGGGTTCTCCAGATCGGGTTCCAGCGCTTCCTCCTGGACCGATTCGACAACGGGCGCATGCAGTTTCAAAAGCGCGTCTCCAAAGGCCTGCTGCACGTGCGAGTCCCGAGTTTCGCTGTAGTACCTCCAGCCGTAAAATCCTCCGACCAGAAGCAGAAGCCCGAGTAATCCGAACGCCAACAGAGTCAGGTTATGAAACCCCCAATTGGAAATCGCGGTCAGCGTTCTCTCGATAGCGTTTTTCTGGACGATCTCTTTCCTGGTCAGCCTTTTAGGGGCCACAACGTCACTCCTTCCAGAAAGGCCGCCCCGTCGCTTCGGGGCGCGCCGACTTCTGCATTCGGAACCGGAAATTCATGCGCCTGGCAGGACTCGAACCTGCGGCACAGGGGTTAGGAACCCCTTGCTCTGTCCACCTGAGCTACAGGCGCATCGCAACCGCATAGTTTAGCAGAATGCAGGGCGGGGTGGGGGACGGAAGGCGCGGGATTGATATAATCGTGCCGATGGAACTGGCGCCGTACGCGATGCAGGTCGAAAATAGCGGGGGACGTCGGCATTTGGAACCTCCGCATCCCTATCGAAACGAGTTCCAGCGAGATCGCGATCGGATCATTCACACGAAGGCTTTTCGACGTCTGGAGAAAAAAACGCAGGTCTTTGAATCCGGACTGTCGGATCATTTCAGGAACCGGTTGACTCACACCATTGAGGTGGCTCAGATCGCCCGCACGATCAGCCGGGCCATGCGCCTGAACTCCGATCTGTGCGAAGTCCTGGCGCTCAGTCACGACATCGGCCATCCTCCTTTCAGCCATGAGGGAGAGAAGGTGCTGGACGCCATCATGAAGAAGCACGGCTCCGGCTTCGAGCACAATTTACATGCCTTGCGGATTGTGGAGGACTTCGAGGAAAAATACGTTTCATTTCGGGGTCTCAATCTCACATTCGAAGTCAGGGAGGGGATCGTCAAGCACAGCCGCGACTACGAAAAGGACGCCCAGCCCTATCTGGATATTTCGGAGTACCGGTTGGGGGAGCGCCCTCCATTGGAAGCCCAATTGATAGATTTCGCGGACGAGATCGCTTACAACTCGGCCGACATCGACGACGGCTATGACTCCGGGCTCCTTTCGACCGAGCAACTGGCCGAAGAAGTGGAGTTGTTCGGGAGGCTGTATCGCCGGGTGGACCAGCGGTTCCCCAGCGCCTCCGAAAAACTGAAGGTCAGCGAATCCGTCAGAAGGATCATCGACTACCTGGTGACTCGACTGATTGAAAGCACGTCCGGCCGTTTGCAGCAAGAGCGAGTGGGCGACGTGGAAGAAGTGCGCACCTTCCCGGGCAGGCTGTTTTCATACGACCCGGAAAGCGGAGGCTTTAACGATCAAATCAAATCATTTCTCCTGGAAAATTTGTACGACCACGGGTTGTTGAAATCCGCCCGGAAAAGAGCTCAGAAAAGCATCGAAGACCTGTTTGATTATTACGTCGAGCGTCCGTCCACTCTTCCGGCGGCCCATCGCGAGCGCGTCGCCTCGTTGGGGGTGCACCGGGTGGTATGCGACTATATCGCCGGCATGACGGACAGCTACGCGATACTGAAGCATCAAGAAATCGGCAGTGCGATCGAGTCGGGATAGGCTGGATTTCTCGCACTGGTTCGTACAGAGGCGA
>CAZAEY010000092.1:11986-13549 GCA_964484155.1 uncultured Acidobacteriota bacterium | reverse complement strand
TCTTCGCAGAGGAGCGAATCGAAGAGCACCGGCTGACTCCTTTCGCGCGGACGGACGAAGGGCGGATCGTATACCCGGCGCGCCAGGGGTCCCTTTTTGATTCCGGCCCCGCGGGCCACTATGCTCAACAGCCCTCTGAGAAGGAGCTAGCCCGCATTTCTCACACGGCTCCGTCGCGAGGCGGCGGAGAGCGGCGCGGATGCAAGGCGCGCGACGACGGCCCATAAAATTCCGTGCTATTTCCCTGCGCTCCAGATACAATTCGAGTTGTTAGCCACACAAGAATCGGAACGTGAAGGTACAGACGAAAGACCCCACCGCCTCGGGATGCAGCTTATGGCCGGACATCAAGCTCGCATGTTGCAGTTTTCCGATTTTTTCCAATGCCACGGAGGCGCCATGAGGCAGATCATCCCTCTCATTCTCGTCGTGCTCGCGCCAGCATCAACATTTGCGCAGGATCAGCCAATTATCGACGTGCACCTCCACGCGCTCCCTGCGGACCACCAAGGACCGCCGCCCGTCGCCATCTGCACTCCCATCGATCACTTCCCAGCATGGGATCCCGCCCGACCGTTCGGCGAGGTATTTATGGCGATGCTAAAGCAGCCGCCGTGCAGCGACCCCGTTTGGTCGCCGGAAACCGATGAGGCGCTGATGACGCAGACGATTGAGGTTGTGAAGCGTCGCAATATCTACGGTGTGCTGAGCGGCGACGCGGACCGTGTTGCCGTCTGGATGGCGGCGGCTCCAGATCGCTTTTTTCCGGGCCTCGGGTTTCAAATTGGTCGCGATGCTCCCTCCCCTGACGACCTGCGCTCATTGCATGCGGAGGGCCGTCTCGCCGTATTGGCGGAGGTGACCAACCAGTATGCGGGGATCGCGCCCGACGACGAGCGCATGGAGCCGTACTGGGTTCTGGCGGAGGAACTGGACCTGCCCGTCGGCATCCACATCGGGCCTGGTCCGCCCGGAGTGCATTACCTCGGCGCCTCCGGCTACCGCGCCCGGCTTCACAGCGCCCTCACGCTCGAGGAGGTGCTCGTTCGGCATCCACGTTTGCGCGTCTACATCATGCACGCCGGCTTCCCCCTGCTTGACGATCTTCTGGCCCTGCTGTACGCGCATCCGCAAGTGTATGTCGGCGTAGGGGTCATCGTCTTCACGCAGCCGCGGCCGGCTTTCTACCGGTATCTCCGCGGAATCGTGGAGGCCGGATTCGGCAACCGCGTAATGTTCGGGTCCGACCACATGGTGTGGCCTGGAGTGATCGAACGTTCCATCGCCGTAATTGAGGAGGCCCCCTTTCTGAACGAGCAGCAGAAACGCGACATCCTCTACAACAATGCTGCGCGCTTCCTCCGGCTCAGCGAGCGGGAAATCGCGAAGCACCATGGACGGTAAACTGCTTCCCCGCCCTCGCGGATTCGGACTGGGCTAAAAACTGGCGGCCTTTCGGCCTCAACTGGGCCCTCCGGCTCATCGAAGCGCGCTACGTAGTATCCCGACAACCCTGCGTCTCGGAAAAAATCTCTTTAATCCGCCGTACCCGGTAGTCGAAAA
>CAZAEY010000092.1:0-11886 GCA_964484155.1 uncultured Acidobacteriota bacterium | reverse complement strand
CAACCCTGCGTCTCGGAAAAAATCTCTTTAATCCGCCGTACCCGGTAGTCGAAAATCTCTTCCAGCCTGGAGGCCACGAACAGACGGTTGATCAGCTTGCCTCCAAAGTGCCGATAGCGGACTCGATCGGTCATGACTACGCCGCTTTCGACAGGCTCAAAAAGGTGTTCGTGGACCCATTCGCGGTAGGGTCCTTTTTCCTGAACATCGACAAAGCGGGAGGGGGGATCCCAGTGCGTGATTCGCGTTTTCCACTTGAGGGGAATGGAATACATGCGAATCCGATACAGGATTTCCGCGCCTTGCTTCATTTCAACGGGGAGGGAGGAGAGGATGTCCATGCGAAGCCAGGGGGGAGTGATCCGCTTCAGATTCGAGGCGTCGGAAAAAAAGGAGAAGGCGTTCTCAGGCGCAACGGGGAGCTTTGTTTTGGTGATCAGCCAGAATTCAGGTGAAGGCATTGGCGCTACCGGATCAGTATTGTCTTTCGTAGTGGCTTCTGTCCAGAGGGGAACGCTTTTTCCAGCCGCCTTTTTCGGGATTGCGCTTGAAGGTTCGCCGCAGGAATCCGATGGGCGTCAGGACGACATAGAAGGAAATGCCGATCAACAGCAGGGTGTTGAACCGGCCGATCAGCATTCCGAGCCGGCGCAGCGGTTCGACTAGAATGCGAAGGAGTCTCTTCATGTCTCAAGCCCCGTCGGCTGTCGCGCTTTGGTCAGAACGAAGGCGCCGAGCGCGAGGAAGTCAATTCCGCTGCGCATGAAGGTTTGGTAGGCGTCAGCGGGCGATTCCACGATGGGCTCGCCGCGGACGTTGAAGCTGGTGTTGAGCAGGACCGGGCAGCCTGTTTTCCGGAAGAAGGCGGTCAGCAGCGCGTGAAACGTCGGGTGTTGTTCCAGGTGTACGGTTTGAACGCGGGCGGACCCGTCCACATGGGTGACTGCCGGAATCCTGGACCGCATTTCGGGACGGACCTGGGCTGTCAGCAGCATGTAGGGACTGGGGCATGTCAGCTCAAAGTAGCGGTGGGCTTCTTCGGCCAGGACTGCAGGGGCGAACGGCCGAAAGGACTCCCGGAATTTGATGCGCAGGTTGACTTCCTGAAGGGCTTCGCTTCGGCGGGGATCGGCCAGAATGCTGCGGTTTCCCAGCGCGCGCGGGCCGAACTCCATCCGGTCCTGAAACCAGCCTACGACTTTGCCCTCGGCCAGGGCGTCGACGGCCTGCGAGACGACTTGATCCAGCGTCAGCTGATCGTATGTCGCGCCTTCCTGTTGCAGGAATTCCTGGATCTGGAGCGGGTCATAGGCCGAGCCCAACAGGGATGCCTTCTGGGCGTCGGCCGATTCGTTTGACGGGGTTCGCTTTTGCTGCAGGTACCGGTGCCAGACCGCCATGGCGGCCCCGATCGCGCCGCCTGAATCTCCGGCCGCCGGTTGAATCCAGATCTCCTCGAAGTCGGTTTCTCGGAGGATGCGCCCGTTGGCTACACAGTTGAGGGCCACTCCTCCCGCCATGCACAGGCGCTTTTCTCCGGTTTCGCGCTGCAGGTGGCGGGCGGTGCGCAGCAATGCTTCCTCGGTCACTTTCTGAATGGAGGCGGCCACATCCCTGAAGTGATCGGTCAGAGGTTCGTCGGGACTGCGGGCGGGAGCATCGAACAGTTCCTCAAACTTCCGGGAGATCATGGTCAGGCCGACTTCATAATTGAAGAAGCTGCGATGCAGCTGAAAGGACCCGTCCGGGTGCAGATCGAGCAGACTCTCCAGGATCAGGCTTTCGAATCGGGGAGTTCCGTACGGCGCCAACCCCATCAGCTTATACTCCCCGGAATTCACCTTGAATCCGCAGTAATAAGTGAATGCGGAGTATAGGAGCCCTAGCGAGTGCGGAAACTGAATCTCCTGAAGCAACTCCAGTTGCGAGCCCTCGCCGCGGCCCAGTACGGTTGTGGTCGCCTCGCCGACCCCGTCCGCCGAAAGTATGGCGGCCGTCTCAAATGGCGAGGGGTAGAAGGCGGAGGCTGCGTGAGACTCGTGATGTTCGGCAAAAAGGATCGGCGCCTGGGAGTCGAGCCGGCGACGAAGAAGGTCCTTGATCCAGAGCTTCTCCTTCATCCAGGACGGGACCGCTTTGAAGTAGGATCGAAAGCCCCGCGGCGCCCAGTCCGCGTAAGTTTCCAGCAGTCGCTCGAATTTCAGGAAGGGCTTTTCATAAAAGACGATGTAGTCGAGATCGGCCGGAGCGCAGGAGGCGATTTCCAGACAGCGTTGGATGGCGGTTTCGGGAAATCGGTTGTCGTGCTTCACTCGCGAAAAACGCTCCTCTTCCATGGCGGCGACGATTTCGCCGTCCACCAGAAGGCAAGCCGCGCTGTCGTGGTAATAGGCCGAAATACCGAGAATTCTTGCCATCTTTTCCTTCGGCCGTCAGCGCTCCGCCAAAGAGCGGTTGCGCTTGTGCAGCTCTTCGGCCAGCGTTTCCCCGACAATCCGGTTGCCTTCGACCGTCAAATGAGCGAAGTCGAAGAAAAGCTCCGCTCCGCCGCCCAGTCCGATGACGGGGGTCATGTTCAGAAACGGCAGGCCATCTTGCAGGGCCCGCTGCTCGGCTTCCGCGACCAACTCGCGGGCCAATTTCGTATAGGCGCCTGCGTCCTGGAAAATGTAGCGGGAAGGCATGATCATGAGCAGGAAATCGGCGCCGTCTTCTTCCAGCAGACGCCGCGTCGCCCGCAGGGCCCCGAAAAGCCGATCCCAGCCTTCATCGATTCGCTCCTGAGTCAGCACGTAGCGGTCAAACCCAAGAGAATAATAAACGGTTGCGCCCGGCACGCTGTGAAACGGTTCTGACGGCCACAGCCGGTTCATCAAATGAAGCACTCTGCGAGCCAGAACCGTGTAGACGTAGGTTCTTTCGAATGCATAGCCTCCGATCGAATGAGTTCCCAACAGGTTTCCATCCCAGGCGACTCGATAGCGCCCGCCGACAATGCGGCGAGGAAACTCCTCGCCTTCCGCCACATCCCAGGACAGCAGGGCTTCATCGGTCAGGTCATTGCAGAGCTCGATTTCCACGATCGCCATGCGGGGCTGGAAGTCCATTCCCTCGTGCCGCAGGTAGACGTAATATCCGGATGGGCTGTAGCCTTGACCGCCGGCATTGATGACGCGCAGGTTCTTGTCGACGAAAGCATTCTGCAGGAGCCGCTGCGCGACCGAAGTGTAATGCTGCTCCGCTTCGACTCCGAGGCCGAAGCCGATCGAGTCCCCCAGTGAGAGGATGCGGATCTCGTCCTCAGGAGGTTGGACGGGAATATCTTCCTCATCCCGAAATCCGTGCCGGTTCAGTCGGAAGGGCACATCCCAGAAGGAGCCTTCGTAGTTTGGGCGCATGCGAGCCGGGCTGTACCAGGTCTGCTCGGCATGGTCTCGCCGCTCGTCCGATTCGCACAGACTGCTCCATCGCAGGGTCAGCTCCAGCGCGACCAGCGCCACGCATAGGAGCGTCGCAAACAGTCCGATGCTGAGCAGGGTCAGTTTCAGCTTCATGCTCCACCATTCTCCTGCGGCCCTTCCCGCTTTTCGATTTCAGGAGCGCCAGAAGGGGACCGCCGCGGCGGAGGGAAGTCCGCAAAAGCTTGCCTTCCGGGGCGCTCTCGACCTCTTGTTCACGAAGGTTTTCGAGCGATGACAGTAAAGAAACCGCCTTCCGAATCGGGTTTGAGTCCCAAGCTGAGCTCCTTCAACCAGCGTTCGGGGCGGGTCGAGGGCGTCTCCGGCTCAAAAAGCCGTTCCTCCGAGTCGAACTTCTCCAGCATACGGACTTTCGGAATCGAGCGGACGAATTGGAGTCCGGCCCGCGGGATCCACTTGAGAACTTCCCCCACGGTGTGCCTGGACTCATGCGGATTTCGATACTGATCGGCAATCCAGGCGCGCCTTCGGCGGCCGCCCAGCTTTTCTCGGCGGAGACGGGGATCCAGAATGCCGGCACCCTCGCCGAACCAGCGAATGACCGCGCCCCTGAAAGAAGCAGCAAGTCGAGCATAGCGATGGTACAGGCCGACGACCAGGAATCCGTTGGGACGCACCAGCCGGGCCAGGCGCTGAAATCCGCCTTCCGGATCTGCTGTGTGATGCAGCACTCCGTTGCAGATGACGAAGTCGAAAGATTCGTCGGGAAAGACCGGTGCAAATAAATTCATTTGAAGAAAATACACCCGTTCCAGTCGCCGCTTCTCCCGGAATTCCTCGGCTAATCGAAGCGAAGGGAGTGAAATGTCAGTTCCGATGACGGAGCGGTGTGCGATCCCGAGGAAGTTCGATAGCTGACCGGTACCGCATCCGCACTCCAGCACTTTGCAGGAGAAGGGGAGCTGGCGGTCCAGCATGCGCGCGAACACGCTGGTTTTCGCCTTGTCGATCAGGCTGGCCAGGTCGTCGAAATCCTCGTAGTCCGGAAAAGGGTGATCCTCGTAGAACTCTCTGACCCGACGGGTGACTTCGCCGGACCGCTGCGGTCCGGACTCCTCCCAGTACAGGCATGGCAAGCCGGAATCGATCGGATACACGGCGCGGCATTGCGCGCAGGCGAATCCATCGAGTCCGGAATTGAATGGCGCGCCGCAGCAGGGAGAAATCAGATGCGGAAGGAGGACCGCCAGACGCGATTTGAGGCGCTGCGCTGCTAGAGCCATGGACAGGCCGACATTGTAACACCGCTTGGCCTTCTGATAAATTGGCCGCTGTGGGTAAACTCGCCATCGTAGCCGAGTTGTGGGAGTTTCTGCGGGTTCGAAAGAAGTACTGGCTCGTCCCGATTGTGACGTTCCTGCTGCTGATCGGCGCTTTAATCGTCTTTACCGAGTCTTCGGCCATCGCTCCCTTCATCTACACCATTTTCTGAGTCATCCAGGTTCTGAGCCCGGGCAAGACTGGGATCGAGGCCCGTCGCAGAAGCGGCCATTTTGGGTGCCCGTCTGGATTCGACGAGCTGAAAGCCCGTGCAACGAAGGCGTCGGCCCGAGCCGTCAGGCTCCGCTGCTAGAGTCGACTTGTGGAAACCCGCTGGGATGTCGCCCATATTGAGCCCGCCAAAGCCGAGATTCTTTGCTCTGAACTCGGAATCAGTCCGCTTCTGGCGCGTCTCCTGATCAATCGAGGCGTGGAGACGCCGGAAGAAGCAGGCGTCTTCCTGAATGGGGATCTCCGTCGCCTCCATAATCCGTTTCTGATGAAGGGAATGAGGACGGCGGTCGCCCGGACCTTTGAAGCCATCGAGCAGGATCAGAAGATCCTCATCTATGGCGACTACGACGTGGACGGTATTACGGCCACGGCAGTGCTGCGGCGGGCCCTCGAAATGCTGGGTGGGCGCGTCGACCACTACATCCCCAAGCGATTGGAGGAAGGGTACGGACTCCGAAAGGAAGTGATCGAGCGGGCGAGGGAAACTGGTTGTCAACTAGTCCTGACTGTCGACAGCGGGATTCGCGATTTCGAAGTGTGCCGGAGAGCGCGAGAATTGGGGCTGGATCTGATCGTTACGGACCATCATCTGCCTGCGGACCGACTCCCCGAAGCTTTCGCCGTGCTGAATCCAAAGCAATCCGGCTGCTCGTATCCGGACAAAGATCTGGCGGCTGTGGGCGTCGCCTTTAAGCTAGTGGACGCTCTTTTTCGGGAAGCGGGCCGCCCCGAGGCGGTTCCCCATTTCCTCAAGCTCGTGGCTATCGGGACGATTGCAGACATGGTTCCGCTGCGGGGTGAAAACCGCATCCTGGTCAAGGCGGGGTTGGAGGGGCTTTCGCAGCCCTACAATCTGGGGCTCCAGGGGTTGTTGCAGGGCGCGGGCGTGAGCCGCACCGTTTCGACCTTCGACATCGCCTTCAAGGTGGCCCCCCGCATCAACGCCTTCACGCGCATGGGAGGCAGTGGAGAGGCGGTGGATCTGTTTTCTCTCAGTGATCCGGAACAGGTGACGGCGCTGGTAACGGAAATGAACCGGAGAAACACGCTTCGTCGCGCCGAGGAAGAGCGGATCCTGGGGGAAATCGAGGAGCGCGCAGCCGCGAAGGATCCGGCGTTTGGCCGCGATTTTCTATTGCTGGCCGGGAAGGGCTGGCACCGCGGGGTCATCGGCAATGTCGCCGCACGGGTCGTTGAAAAATTCCATCGGCCGACGCTGATCCTTTCGGTCTCCGCCGAGCGCTGTCAAGGGTCGGGTCGCAGCATTCCCGGATTTCACCTTCTGAAGGCCCTCGAGACATGCGACTCCTCCTTTTCCGCCTATGGAGGACACGCCCAGGCCGTCGGCTGCACCCTGTCACCGGAACAGGCGGCTGGCCCTGAACTGGAGGCGCTGGCGGAGGCGCTGGCGGAGTACGCCTCGGCGACGATCCAGCCCGAGATGCGGGTTCCCTCCGTCCGCATCGACGCAGTGCTGGACCTGGAAGAGGTGACCTGCGAATTGTGCGACGAGATGGACCGGATGGCGCCGCACGGGATCGGGAACCCTCAGCCCGTCCTGGCTTCCCGCCAGGTGGAGGTGGTCGGCGGCCCCTGGATTCTCAAAGAGCGTCATTTGAAGCTGAGAGCAAGACGCAACGGGTCTCATCTGGACGCCATCTGGTGGCGGCGGGGAGACGTCGCCGCGAAATTGCGCGCGGGTCATAAGGTCGACCTGGCGTTCTCTCTTTCCCGCGAGCGCTTTCGCGGGCAGGACAATCTGCTGCTGACCGTTCAGGACCTTCTTCCGGTTCCATCGGGAGACTGAGTCGAAGCAAACTAGAACTTTGGACCACCTCTCTCGGACCTTGCGCAGAAATGGGCCCTGCGCTGGGCAGGTCCGTGTCCCCTTTTCAACCCTTCCGCAACGAACGGCATCAGATAGAATGGACTCGCTCTATTTTTATTTGATGTTGCGCTCAAAGAACCTGCGAATCGTACTGGTGATCATTTGGTGCGTGGCCGCCGCCGCGATTGTGTGGAGCCTTGTCTCCCGCCACCGCGCCGACGCTGACCGGAGCGAAATCGATCTGCTTCCCTCGGACGTCGCCCGCAGAACCACCGACTTTGAATTCTCGCGACGGAAGAGCGGCCGCGAGGTGTTCCGGGTGCAGGCGACTAGAAGCGTGGTGACTCGTCAGGACGTTCATTCGCTGGAGGAGGTGTGGCTGACGCGATTTGACGAGACCGGACGTCCGACGGACTCCGTGGAGGGAAAGGCGGCCGTCTACGACGCCGCTGCCGGCAGCATTGAATTCGAACGCAATGTCGTGGTCCACCTTTCGGACGGCACGGATCTCTTTGCCGACCAGGTGCGCGCGGACCTCGAATCGGAGCGGGTTCTCGTCGAGGAATCCTTCCGATTTCTGAGCGGAACTCTGCAAGGCAGCGGCCGCCAGTTGACCTACTGGATTCCGGACAAGCGAATGACCATTGGGGAGGACTTTGAGCTGATCTTTCCGTCGTCTTCCGGACCAAGTCGGGCCGGTTCCCAGCGGGCGGTCTACGAACTGGACCGAGGGCTGGTTGAAATGAATGGACGGGCTCGGGCGGTGGGACCGAATCAGGAGCTGATGGGGGATCGCATCGAAGCAGCCCTGGACTCTCAGAGGCGTCTGAAATCGGCGCGGGCCTCCGGAAATGCGAATCTGCAGATAGGGGGCGCGTCCAGCCGGGAATTTCAGGGCGCCGTCATCGAACTTTCCTTCTCGCACGATCCAGGCGCGCTCCAGTCCCTGCGGGTGGAGGGGGATCCAGGGCGAACCGCAGCGGACCCGAGGCGGTACGCGCGGTTGACCGAAGAAGGGCCGCGTATCCGTTACAGGCTTCAATCCCTGTGGATGGAAGGCTTTCCTGCTGAAGGCCGACGTGAAAGCGCAGGGGCGGGCCTCTTGAAGGCGAGGGAAGAAGTCGAATTGAGATCCGAGTCGTTCCGAATCGAGCGTTCCAGTGCGGATCGGCTCGACGCCCTTTTTGATGGGGGTGTTCTGCAGAGCCTCGATCTGGAGGGCCAGGTGGAGATCGTCCGAGTGCCCGAGCCGGAAAACCCGATGGATCGCGAGCGGCTTACAGCAGGCCGCCTCGAGATCGCGCTGGCGCCCTCCGGCCAGCCAGAAACGGCCTTGGCCCAACGAGACGTCGACATCGAAACGAACATCGACGGCACACATCGCCATCTTTCCGCCCAGCGCCATGTCCGGTTGAACTATCAGGAGGGCTTGCTGAAAGAGGCGTTCGCTGAGGGCGACTGCATACTGGAAAGCGTCGGAGACGGCGCCCGCCGCCTGCTCCGATCGCCTCGCATCCAGGCAGGATTTCAAAATGGGGAACTCGAAAGAATCCTGGCCGTAGACGGCGTGGATCTGGAGGTGATCGACCGGGACGGGTCGCGCCGAACTCAGAGTCGGACCCTGGAGGTTTTCTACCGTGCGGGCGAGCTGGATCGAGCCTTGCAGGAGGGCGGGTTTCGCTTGACCGAACGAACCCCGCATCGCATCGTCGAACTGCGTTCGGAAAACGCTGACTTCAACGCAGTCTCCGGAGTGCTGGAAGCCTATGGTGGACGCCCCCTCTTGCGAACTTCGGAAGACTCGGGCGCGGATTCGATCGCGGGAAGGAGTGAAACCACGGCCGAAAGGATCCGAATTCATCAAGTCCAGGAAGCGATTGAGGCCGAAGGCAAGGTCGAGTCCATATTTCCCAACGAGGAAAACCCGATTCTGGTGACCGCCGGAAAAATGAGGGCCGATGGCCCATCCGGGACCGTCGAATATTGGGAGAGTCCACGCATGGTCCAAGGGTTGAATCTGATTCGCGGGGACCGCATTCGGTTTCATCGTCCCGGCGAACGGCTGGAAGCCGTGGGCAACGTGCAGAGTTTGCTTGCCGAATCGTCCGATCCGGGGGCGCCCAGATACGATGTCGGCGGAGACGAACTGGAATATCGCAAAAGGGAAGGGCTGGCCGTCTATCGAGGCAACGTTCGAGTGGAAAGCGATGATCTGATCATGCAGGCGCCTGCCATGGAACTGCACTTCGTTTCCGCCGAGTCGATGGAACTGGACCGAATCGAGGCTTACGGAGGCGTCCAGGTTACCGAAAACGGAAGGCGATGGACTGGAGACCGGGCCACTTACTTTCGATCGGACCAGAACGTGGTGGTCAGGGCCGTCGAATAGCGGGCACCGGATCTGCGCGCTGATAATCCATGCAGTTTTGAATCACGCCCGCATGGTAGCCTAGTGCTCTGAATCAGAAGTTCGGTGACAGTCGGCCGGCGCTGCATCCCGGCCGTCTGCGTTGCTCGTCGCACGCATATTCCCGATATGCGCGCTCCTCGCGCCTTGCCGGCCGGGCGCGTCGCCGCCCTTTGTGTCGCGACGAACTTCTGACTCAGGACACTAGAGCATCCGCCGCGGAGGCTCCAGCAGTGCGGCCCGTGGGCGCAGTGGAGCATCGGGAACCGCCTCGGGGATCGAAATAAGATGACGATTCGTGAATTCGTGCCAACTCTGGAAGCCCGCAACCTCCGGAAAGTCTACAGAGGCCGGCCGGTCGTGCAGGATGTCGACTTGAACATACTTTCCGGCGAAGTGGTCGGCTTGCTCGGACCGAACGGCGCAGGCAAGACGACGACGTTTTACATGATCGTCGGCCTGACTCGGCCCGACGCCGGCCAAGTGTTTCTCAACCAGGAAGAGATCACCAGCCTCCCCATGTATCTGCGCGCCCGGAAGGGGATCAGTTATCTTCCACAGGAACCGTCCGTATTTCGAAGGCTGACGGTGGAGGACAACCTGTACGCGATCGCTGAAACCCTGGAGATCTCTACGGGTAAGGCCGACCAGATGGTAAGCGAGTTGCTGGAAGAATTCGGAATTTCTCACCTGCGCGTCAGCAAGGCCTATACGCTGTCGGGGGGCGAGCGACGCAGACTGGAAATCGCTCGCGCACTGGTGCTTCGTCCCTCCTTTATCCTGCTGGATGAACCGTTCGCAGGAATCGACCCGCTGGCCGTTCACGACATTCAGCGGATCGTCACTCGTTTGAAGGAAAAAAAGATCGGAGTCCTGATTACCGACCACAACGTGCGCGAAACCCTTCGCATCACGGATCGAGCCTACATCATCCGCGAGGGAAGAATTTTTCGGAGCGGAACTCCGGACCGCCTGTCCTCCGATCTGGAGGTGCGTAAAGTTTACCTGGGCGAGCATTTCCGCCTATACTAGACACCGGAACCGGCGTCAATTCGCGGACCCCAAGAAACGAACTCTAGGCCGGTTGCGGGTAGACTCCATGGTGAGAAAGAATCAGCTTCGTCCCAGCCTTAACGTCACGCTCTCGCAGCGATTGGCGATGACTCCGTCGCTGCTCCAGAAAATCGAGCTGCTGACTCTGAATCAACTCGAACTATCGGATTTGATGACCCAGGAAATGGTCGAAAACCCGTTCTTGGAAGAATCGCAGGACGGAGCAGAAGAGGAAGCGACGGGCCAGCCCGAATCGCAGGAGGACGAACGTCAGACCGAAGAAGAACGGGAGCGGGAAATCGAACTGGAGCAGTTCGATTTCGAATACTTCCTGGGCGAAGATTCCTATCCTTCCTACCGAAACGCGGAATTCAACCACAACGACTCCAAGCCTTCCTTTGAGATTTTTCTGGCTTCCGAATCCTCTCTGACCGACCATCTGAACTGGCAGCTGAACCTGATGGAAATGAGCGATCCGGTTCGGCGGGCAGCCGACTACATCGTCGGAAACCTGGATGAAGACGGTTACCTTCAGATGCAGGATGAGGAGATCTGCGAGGCTCTGCGGACGGACAACGGCGCGGTCGCGGAGGCGATCGCAATAGTGCAGTCGCTGGATCCCCTCGGTGTGGGCGCCAGGAGCGTGCAGGAGTGCCTGTTGATCCAACTCCGAGCAGGCGGTCTCGAACAGAGCCTGGCGGCCCGCATCGTCAGCGAATGCCATTCTCTGCTGGAACGGAGAAAATTCGATCTGATCGCGCGCGAACTTGGCTGCACCATGCAGGAAATCATCGAAGCCATGGAGCTGCTGCGACGGCTCTCTCCGCAGCCCGGGCAGAAGTACAATCAGAAGGAACCTATCTACATCCGCCCGGACGTCTTCCTGTACAAGATCGACGACCGCTATCAAATCATGCTCAATGACGACGGCTTGCCGCGATTGCGTCTCAATCGTGCCTACCGAAAAGCGCTGTTGAAAGGTTCAGGCGTCTCCCGCGACACCAAGAGCTATGTCAAAGAGCGGTTCCGTTCCGCTGTCGAGCTGCTGCGAAGCATTGACCAGCGTCAGCAGACCATTTATAGAGTTTGTAAGGCAATTATCCGCAGGCAGGGCGAATTTCTGGAGAAAGGGAAACTCTACTTGAAACCGATGCTGATCAAGGATGTCGCTGAGGAGTTGGAGGTGCATCCGTCCACCATTAGCCGTGTCGTCGCAAACAAGTACGCCCATACCCCCCAGGGCGTCATCGAGTTGCGCCGGTTCTTTACGATCGGAGTCGAGGGCGCCGGAGGAGAAAGTGTTTCCAGCGTGCACGTGAAGGAGAAAATTCGCCAGATCCTGGATGCCGAAGACCCGAAGAAACCCTTCTCCGATCAGAAGATCTCCTCAATTCTCAGCCAGGGTGGAATCCAGATCACCCGCCGCACCGTAGCCAAGTATCGGGATCAGATGAACATTCCCGGATCGAGGGACCGCAAGTCGCCGATGCCGTATTAGTTTCGAGTTCCGGGTTCCATTTTGCGCGGATCCGGGTTTGTCCCATTTGTCATGGCCTGACCCCAAATTTCTGCCGCACCTGACGGGCGCTCTTGATGCTGGCGGGGCTTCCAACCCAGCCCTCACG
>CAZAEY010000091.1:11107-13717 GCA_964484155.1 uncultured Acidobacteriota bacterium | reverse complement strand
TGCTGAGGGAAGCTTCAGGCAAGTGCCCTGAAAGGGCGGCCACAGCGTCAGCCCAAGGGCCACCCTGGGTGGTCATAGGGGCACTGCAAGACCCGGGGCGCCCTGAAGCGGCGCCAAAGTCGAATTCCGATGAAGGCCATTTCGGACGTTCGACAGTGAGGATTCCCTTGTCGACAGTCCCTGTCGCACCCCGACAGGGTGCTTTCGTTCCTTGCGCCACACAGACCCCGGGTGGCGCTGTCGCTTCACCCTGGGCTGGCGCTGTCGCGCCCCTTCGGGGCGCCTCGATTTGTCCGGATTCATCACCCAGGGTGTCGCTGCGATTCACACTGCTCTGAAAAGATCGCGTCCCTTTGGGGCATCTGCAATTTGAAGTTTCAAGCCTGGTCTTCCCTGAGCCTGCTCCTTTGGAACGACGCCGAATCCTTGCAGATCGCCGGCCCTAGAACATCCGCGGCTCCATGGTAAAGTGAAAGAGTGACGGGGATCATGAAGAAATGGACTCAGGGCGCGATCGTCCTGCTACTGACCGGCTGGGCTTCGGCCTTCTTTTCATGGCTTCCGGCCCAGTCCGGAGCGACCAGCATTTACAGCGCGGATAAGGTGCAGGTGCGCGCCTATCTTTCCACTGACGCCGTACATCCGGGCGGAACATTCGACGCCGCTCTGCAACTGGATATCGCGGAACACTGGCACATCAATTCCCACTTCGCCACAGGCGAGTTTCTGATCGCAACCGAGGTGCTGCTGGAGCCCTCAGCGGAATTCGAGTTGTCAGGCGTACGCTATCCTCCCGGACAGCTGTATCAATTCTCGTTTTCCGAGGAACTGGTGGACGTATATGAAGGCACCGTTTTCATTTATCTGAATCTGCGGGCCGCAGACGGGCTGGAGGCAGGCGACTACCAGTTGAACGGCCGACTGATCGTTCAAGCCTGCGAAGACACGGTCTGTCTTGCGCCTTCCGAGATGCCGGTGAGTTTTGAAATTCCCGTCGTCGAACCTCATGTCGAGGTCACTTCCGTCCATGCCGACATTTTCTCGCAGGAACGAATGTATACGGTCGGGAGGGCCGCTCCCGCCGGAGCTTCGCAGGACGTGCTGGACCTGGCCGCCATGTTCGACGAACAAGGGTGGATGCTGTTCTTCGGCGCGATCTTTCTGGTCGGGTTGGCCCTGAATCTCACGCCTTGCGTCTATCCGATGATGACCGTGACCCTTTCCGTATTCGGCACGCAGACCGACCCGTCGACCTTCCGCGTCTTTCTAAGAGCCTCGGTCTACGTATTGGGGATTTGCACCATGTATAGTCTGCTGGGCTTGATGGCGGCGCTCAGCGGAGGGCTCTTTGGAGCCGCGCTGCAGTCTCCATGGGTGCTGGTCGGCATCGCCGTCTTGTTTCTGCTGCTGGCGCTCAGCATGTTCGGGCTTTACGAAATCCAGATGCCCCACTGGCTGACCCGGCGCCTGGGGGGGGCCACGGTTGCGGGCACGCTCGGATTGTACGTGTCCGGGCTGGTGGTCGGCGTCTTCGCCGCGCCGTGCATCGGGCCGCCCATCATCGCTCTGTTGGCGCTGGTCGGTCAAAGAGCGGATCCCGTGTTTGGGTTTACATCTTTTTTCGTTCTCAGCCTCGGTCTCGGTTTTCCTTACCTGATTCTGGGAACTTTCTCTGGCCTGATGACCCGGCTGCCCCGATCGGGCGTCTGGATGGTCTGGGTCAAGAAGGTCTTCGGAGTCGTCCTGGTGGCCGTCGGCGTGTTTTATCTGAGCCTGGCCTACCGTCCCGACTGGATCTATGTGTTGATCCCGCTGACGCTTGTCGTCGGCGGCGCATATCTGGGCTTCGTCGAATCGTCCCGCGGGGCCCACTACCTTTTCCCTTGGATCAAACGGGCTGCGGGGGTGCTGATCGCCGGAATCGGCCTCTTTTTCTACTTCGCCGGTCAGAAGCCGAGCCTGGATTGGACTCCCTATTCTTCGGAGCGCTTGGCCGCAGCTCAGCAGGACAGACGTCCGGCGGTGCTTTACTTTGCCGCGGACTGGTGCATTCCCTGCCTGGAGCTGGATCGGCTGACTTTCACCGACAGGGAGGTCATCAACAGAATGGAGCGACTCGTCCGCTTGAAGGTGGACCTGACGCAGTTCGACTCTCCCGATTCAAAGTCTTTGCGCGAGCGCTTCAATATCGCCGGAGTCCCGACCATCATTTTCCTCGAGCCTCAAGGCGCCGAAAGGGCCGACCTGCGGGTCGTCGGCTACGTGCCGGCTTCCGACCTTCTGCGGCGGGTCGAGGACTTGCAGGAGCTGCACGCCCACGCAGGTACGAATTGATCGACTCGAGAGCAAGCGGGGTCGCGTCAATCAGGCGCTGGAAGCGATCCAAGCGGAGCTGAAGAGCGGCAAGGGCCGAACGTTCCGGACGACGAAAACGATCCGCCCAAGCGCGCCCTCATGCGGCCTCATAAAGATGAGAGTTGGGGAGAGTTGGGGACGGAGAAAGATCAGAGTTGGGGACGGAGGTGAATTCCCAAAGCGGGCATGAGTCGAAATTTTCTCAATTCGAAAAGGGTTTGCGGGCGATGAAGGGACGACTCAGGCGCGTGGGTT
>CAZAEY010000091.1:2315-11007 GCA_964484155.1 uncultured Acidobacteriota bacterium | reverse complement strand
TCTCAATTCGAAAAGGGTTTGCGGGCGATGAAGGGACGACTCAGGCGCGTGGGTTTTGGAAAAAAAACAGAGTCTACTGCTTTTCCGGGCTCGCCAGGCTCTCCAGTTCAGAGACCACCCGGTCAAATTCTTCCATCAAGGGGGCGGGGCCATCGGCCTGAAGCACTCCGACGACGGATCGATAGTATTGCAACGTGCCTTCCTTACCCCCCTCGAAACGCTCCCAGAGATCGTCTCCCAATTGGCGAAAGTCGGCAAGGATGGCTCGAGCGTTATGGAGCTTGTCGGCGGCCGTTACAAGCAAAGCTGAACGCGAAGCCTTCCGCAGTCGCTCCAGGTGCCGCTGCTTGCGTTCCCGCCAGGGCGGCTTGGGCGTAGCGAACGTGTCCGAGCACTCCTGCACGATCTGCGCGACCCCGTCTCCGAACTTGATTCGGATCTCCTCTAAAACCGCGTGCCCGCCCTGGTCCTCCGCGGCGTCATGCAGCAGAGCCGCCGCGACTTCATCTGCGGAGCCGCCGTGCTCGAGGACGATGGCGGCGACGGCCAAGAGGTGGGATATGTACGGGATAGCGGTGCCCTTGCGGGTCTGCATGGCGTGCTTTCTCGATGCATACAGGAAAGCCTCTTCCAAGCGTTCCAGAGCCATGGTGTATTGTTTTACATTCGAATCAAGGGGAAGGCAACCGCGGCATCAACTCCTCCAATCGCCGGAGCTTGGTGAATAATTGGCGGGTCAAAATTCGCCTCGTCAGCGGAAAAAACTGATACATTCAATCCGCCTTGGAGCCGCAATCATCGGTCCGGTGGCTCGAAGCGATGGAAATGGGTTAGGGTAAAAACATGCGGATCGCCTACATTTCCGCGGGCGCGGGGAACATGTACTGCGGCAGCTGCATCCACGACAACACGCTGGCTGCCGCGCTGCAGAAGAAGGGTCACGAAGTGACTCTGATTCCCACCTACACGCCGATGCGGACGGATGAGTCCAGCGTCAGCATCGACCGCGTATTCCTGAACGGAATCAATGTCTATCTGCAGCAGAAGTATCCGTTCTTTCGACGGACCCACCGGCTGGTGGACTCGCTGATCGATCGGACGTTTCTGCTGCGGCTGGTGTCTCGCTTCACTTCGTCGACCGATCCGAAGGATCTGGGCGCCCTGACTGTCTCGATTCTCAAGGGCCAGGATGGAAATCAAAAGAGGGAACTGGAGAAGCTCGTTGAATGGGTCAAGAAAGAGGTCCGCCCCGAGATCGTTCAGCTGACCAACTCCATGTTTGCCGGAATGGCCGGCCCGCTAAAAAGGGAGCTGCAGACGCCCATCGTTGCCGGTTTGCAGGGTGAAGACCTCTTCCTGAGCGGTCTCATCGAACCCTATCGTTCTCAGGCACTGGATGTGCTAAAGGAACGATTGAAGGATGTGGACGGATTCATCGCTCCCAGCGCCTATTACGCGCGTTTCATGTCGGAGTTTCTGGACATTCCGCGCGACAAGATACATGTGGTTCGACTGGGGCTCAATCTGGGAGGGTACGGTCACTCGCTTTCGAAAAGATACGATGGCTCTCCGTCCATCGGGTATCTGGCGCGCATCTGTCCCGAAAAGGGGCTGCACGTCCTGATTAAGGCCTTTCGGCTGCTTTCCGGCAAGCCCGGCTGCAGCGACGTGAAGCTAAAGGTCGCCGGCTATCTGGGGAAGCGGGACCAGCCATACTTCAAGCGGCTTTTGAAAGATCTGGCTGCAGCGGGATTGAAGGACCGTTTCGAGTACCTGGGAGAAGTCGATCGGGAGGGCAAGATTGAGTTCTTCAATTCCATTGACCTGTTTTCCGTTCCCACCACATACCATGAACCCAAGGGGATGTACGTACTTGAGGCTATGGCCAGCGGAGTTCCGGTCGTGCAGCCTCGCCACGGGGCTTTTCCCGAACTGGTTGAGTCCACTGGAGGCGGAGTGCTGGTTGAGCCGGGTTCTCCGGAAGCCCTCGCTTCTTCGATAGAGACTCTTCTCAAGGATTACAGTCAACGGAGGACTCTGGGCCGCCGAGGCGCTGCTGCCGTCCAGAGAGCCTACAGCGACGAAGGGATGGCTGAGGCGTCTCTGGCGGTCTACCGGCAGTACTTGAACCCGTCTTAAGATTAGGCATTGCATGATGGCTTCGCTGAAGGTTTCCGAGCTGCAGAAGCATTTTGAAAGCGGTCTGCATCGAGTCGACGTTTTGAAGGGGATTTCCTTTCAAATGAAAGGTTCCGACAGCCTGGCCGTCACCGGGCCCTCGGGTTCGGGCAAAAGCACTCTACTTCATTGCGTGGGAACTCTGACGCGTCCCTCATCCGGCAGAATCGAGATCGAAGCAAAGAATCCTTTCGATTTGCCGGAACCGGAACTGGCGCGCTTTCGAAATCGGCGGATCGGATTTGTCTTTCAGGATCCTTACCTGCTGCCGCAGTACTCATTGTTGGAAAACGTATTGATTCCGGCCATGGCCTATTCCAGCGAGGCGGACGGGGCAATGGATCGCGCCATGGAACTGATCCGCAACGTGCATCTGGAGCATCGGTTGCACCATCGGCCGTCAGAGCTCTCCGGTGGCGAGCGCCAGCGGGCGGCGGTGGCCCGCGCCCTGATGAACAGGCCGGCTCTTCTTCTTTGCGATGAACCGACCGGGAGTCTGGATCAATCGACGGCTCAGGTCGTCGCCGATTTGCTGTTTGAACTTCACCAGGCGGAAGAGAATATTCTGATCGTGGTCACTCACAGCTTGGAACTGGCCAAGCGATTTCCTACCAATATGGAGCTTCGAGAGGGCCGATGCGCCGAAGTCTGATTTACTTCTGGCGAATGAATCTGGCCGTGGCCCTGGGGGCGGCGGTCACAGCTGCCGTGCTGACCGGCGCCCTGGTGGTGGGGGACTCGATGCGAGGCAGCCTGCGCCAGATCACGCTGGAGCGTCTGGGCGGAGTCGATCATGTTCTGCTTTCCGGCCGGTTCTTTCGCGAAGAACTGGCGGGCAACGTTTCGACTTCCGGTCGGTTTCGAGATCGTTTTCTGGCCGCTGCTCCTGCCATCGTTCTCGAGGGCTCCGCCGTCAACCCGGACACTGAACAGAGGGCCCGAAACGTTCGAGTCTATGGAATCGACGAGCGATTCTTCGAAGTCTATGGCGCAGAGGCGGAGCCCTTTTTGGAATCCGATGAGGGCGACGGCCGCCCATTGTTTCCTTCGGCCGTAATCAACGCATCCCTGCAAGGCAGGCTTTCCATTCAGCCGGGGGACTCGATCCTCGTTTCGTTCCCGCAGCCGAGCGACGTGCACTCGGAATATGTGCTGGGCAGCCGAGACACGGTCAGCCTCACTGGAGCAATCCGGCTGACAGTGAACCGCACGGTCCCGGACAGCGGCATCGGAAGGTTCGGTCTGGAGCTGCACCAGGGCCTTCCTTTGAACGTCTTCGTTCCACTGCCCATCCTGCAACGATCAACCGGCAGGCAAGGGCGAGCCAACAGCCTGCTGGTCTCCGGAGCTCCCGAGGCCGTTGACGGGACCCTGCTGCGCGAGGTTCTTCAGGAGGCTCTGCGCTTGCAGGACCTCCAACTGACCCTTAGAGCCGAATCCCAGGATCTGATCCTGGAAAGCGGTGAAATGGTCATTCCGCCCAGACTCGAGCAGACGGCCCTGCGTGCTGCAGAGGGCCGGGGCCTGAGGACGCGACGCGTGCTGACCCATCTGGCGAATTCGATTCGTGCGGGCGACCGCAGCATCCCCTATTCGACCGTATCCGCGCTGGAGTTTCCTGCCGGCGGCGATTCCTCAACGCTGCGGTTGCTGGACGGGCAGCCGGCCCAACCCCCGGCGCCTGATGAGATTTACCTGAATCTGTGGGCCGCCGAGGAGCTTGGCCTGCAGCCAGGGGAACCCGTCGAGTTGACCTATTACGTTATCGGTCCGCAAGACCAGCTCGAGACCGAGACGCATCGATTTCGATTCAAGGGTACGGTGTCGATGGACGGCCTGGGAGCGGATCAGACGCTGACTCCTGTGATTCCCGGCATTCACGATGCGGCGAATATCGCGGATTGGGACCCTCCAGTGCCGATCGATCTAAACCGGATTCGGCCTCGCGACGAAGAGTACTGGGACCGATTCCGGGCGGCGCCCAAGGCGTTTTTGGCCTATGAAACAGGTCTGGAGCTGTGGGAAACCAGATTCGGGCGGGTGACCTCAATTCGGATCGACGCCGGAGACATGCCCCCGGACTACATCAGCGATTCGTTCCAGCAGGCCTTTCTGGAGGCGCTGCGACCGGATGAAGTGGGTTTTTCATTTCAGCCGGTCAAGGAGCAGGGTCTGAAGGCCTCCGAGGGCGCCACCGATTTCGGAGTTCTGTTTTTCGGGTTCAGCTTTTTTCTGATCGCCTCGGCGACCCTTCTTGTCGGCCTGCTGTTCAGGCTGGGCGTCGAGCAACGGGTCCGAGAGGTTGGACTGCTGCTGTCAACCGGATATCCTCTGAGGTCGGTCCAACGGCGCTTCCTGACGGAAGGAGCATGTATCGCCGGGGTGGGCGCGCTGGCGGGCCTGGTCGGAGCGGTCGCTTACGCACGCGTCATGATTTACGGACTGGAGACCTGGTGGTCGTCAGCGGTTGGACCGGCTTTCCTGTCGCTTTACGTTTCGCCAGTAACTCTCGGCGCCGGTTTCCTCCTTTCACTAGTAGTGGTGTCAGTATCGATCTGGTGGTCGGTTCGCGGGCTGGCCAGGATTCCCGCGACAACGCTTCTGGCTGGGTCGATGGGCGATTCGAGCGCGGGGAGAGGTCGGGGCGGCACACGTATCGTCGCATATGGCGCTGGGATTTCGGCCCTTGCGTTGCTGGGCTTCGCCCTGGTCTCCGGAGCGACCGATTCGGTCGGTCTCTTCTTTGGAATCGGCGTCAGTCTGCTGCTGGCCGGGTTGGCTTTCTTTTCCCTTTGGATGCGCGGCTTTCGTCATGCGCCGATTCGGCCCGACAGCCTCGGAATCCCCATGCGAATCGCCGCTCGAAACAGCGCGCGACATCCGGGAAGAAGCCTGTTGAGCGCGGCGCTTGTCGCCTGCGCTTGCTTCGTGATCGTAGCGGTTGGCGCGAATCGCCAGGACCCGGGTCTGGAGCTGCGGGGAAGGGATTCCGGGGCGGGCGGCTTCTCCCTGATCGGGCAGTCCGATATTCCGCTTTCTCAGGACTTGAGCGATCCGGGAGGACGCTACGAACTCGGATTCACGGACGAAGATTCCGGGCGACTGGACGGCGTCGAGATCATCCCGTTCCGCTTGCGTCCCGGCAACGATGTCAGCTGCCTGAATCTGTATCAAGTTGAAAATCCGCGTATTCTCGGGGCGCCGGATCGCATGATCGAACGCGGCGGATTTCAATTTCAGCAGACCATCGAGGAAACGGCCACTCCCTGGAGACTTCTCGAAGCGGATCTGGGGCCGGGGATCATACCCGCCTTTGCGGATGCAAACTCAGCCCGATGGGTGCTGCATCGAAGTTTGGGCGAGGATCTGCTCCTGGAAAGCGAACAGGGCGAAACGGTGAGACTTCGACTGGTCGGGTTGCTCCGGCGAAGCGTCTTTCAGAGTGAGTTGCTGATCTCACAGGACAACTTCTTGAAACTGTTTCCGAGTCTGGCCGGTCACTCCTACTTCCTCATTGATGCGCCCATCGAGGAGGAGGAGGAGATCGGCGCCCTGCTCGAGCGGAACCTGGGCGATGTTGGCTTTGAGGCGCAGTCGGCGCTGCTCGTGCTATCCAACTATCTCGCTGTGGAGAATACCTACCTGTCTACGTTTCAGACGTTGGGCGGGCTCGGATTGCTTCTGGGAACGCTGGGTCTGGGCATCGTTCTGGTTCGCAACATCCTGGAACGACGAGCGGAATTGGCCACCCTTCGCGCATTCGGATACCGCCGCTCTAAACTGGCATGGATGGTGGTGGCCGAAAGCGGATTCCTGCTGATCCTGGGAGTCGCTTTGGGGACCGCGTCGGCGCTGGCGGCGGTCGCGCCGCAACTGATCGGCGCCGCGGCGCCGATTCCATGGGTTGGTCTCTTCGCGACGCTGTTAGCAGTCATCGCAGTCGGTCTCGCCTCCGGAATCGTGGCCGTCCGCCTCACGCTGAGAACTCCGCTGCTTCCGGCGCTGCGGGCAGAGTGATCTAAATAGGGAGATGGGAGATGCGTACGGGCGCCCTGCAGGGGCGCGACATTGCTAGCCCAGGGTGAAGCGCAGGCGCCACCCTGGGTTTGGTTTGCGCTCTGTCGCACCCTTGCAGGGTGCCGGATGTCATTAAGACAAAAGATCCAGGGTGGCGCTGCGCTTCACCCTGGGCTAGAAATGTCGTGCCCTTTCAGGGCACTGCTGAGACGCTGTCAAACCACCAAACTCCAGACCCTGGGCTCGGAGTTGAATGCGCGTCTTCAGTGCGCCGGACTCCGTATCACGCAGCCGGCGTGCCGGCTACTGCCGCAGGTCGAAAGAGGCCATCTGGATGGCGTTGCGGACGAGCAGCCGTCCGTCGGCCACGGCTGGATAATTCCAGGTCTTGCCGGAAATCGCTGAAAACCGGGCGACCTCCCGGTGCGCCTCGGGAGTGGCTTCCACCAGGACCAGATCGCCGGTTTCAGTCAGAATTATCACACGGTCGTCGGCCAATAGAATCTGACCGTAACCATAGCGGCCCCCCTTCCACTTTCTTTCGCCTGTCTCCGGGTCTACGCAGGCCAGAATTCCTTCGTCCAGACCGTAAACGAAGCCTTCGTGAAGGACCGAGCTGTTGAACTTGTTCTTCATGCTCAGATTCGACCAAAGTTCCCGGGCTTGGAATCCATCCTCACGGCTTCCGCTCACTTCGACCGCCGCCGCGCCGTGCCCGTAGCCGGCTGAAAGAAAGAGCCGATTTTCATCCAGAACGATCGGCTGCGAGATGTTGATGCCATGCTGAGTCGGCCAGGGGAAGTCCCAGAGCAAACGCCCGTCAGCCGGATCCAGACCCATGGCTCGCGTCGAACTCACGACCAGAATCTGCCGTTGCCCGGCAAGGGTGACCAGCATCGGCGACACGTAGGCCTGCCGGTCGTCCAATGCACTCCAGATCCGGTCACCCGTCATCCGGTCGTAAGCGACCACGGAACGTCCCGCCGGTCCCCCAGGCAGCACAATGACTTTTTCTTCGACAATCAGAGGCGAGGCGGCCATACCCCAGGGGAGATTTCCGGCCCCGTTGTCCTGCAGTACGTTCAACGACCAGATCTCCTCGCCTGAGGCCGCATCCAGGCAGGCCAGCAGACCGGTGGCGCCGAGCGCGTACAGTCGGCCGTCATGCCAGGTGGGGGTGGCCCGCGGGCCGTCCCCTCCCATAGCCTCGCGGAACTCGGCATCCCAGGCGTGAGCCCAGAGTTCCCGTCCCGTATCCAGTTCGTAAGCCGTCACGACCTCCTGCTGCCGGCGCTGCTCGATCGTAAACGCCACTCCTCCCGCTACGACGAACGATGCATAGCCGCCGCCGATGGGCTGTTCCCAGAGCCGAGGAAGGCCCAGGGAAGGCCAGTCTCTCCGGATTCCCGACTCCCGGATCACCCCGTCCCGGTAGGGGCCGCGAAAGTCGGGCCACTCCGGCCGAAACGCTTCCGCTTCCGGATCTTCCGTCAGCGACGTTTCGAGCTCCATTGCGAGCTCCAACTCATCATCGGGGGCAAGTTTCGATTCCCGCTCCGCCGCGAACACGGACTCCGCTTCAGGATCCGGAACGTCGTCGTCGATCGCGTCGACAGCAGGTCGCGGCGCGGCTTCCGTCGTCGCCGCTTCCGAGGCTTGCTCGATCCGGCTCTGGATCAGCGCTTCGTAATGGGCGTCCGGGTCGTGGAAATGAAAGATCGGAAACATGCCCGTTCCGTCCAGCTCCATCCGAAGCCCGAAAAAAAGATGCAGGTGGATTCCAGTAAGGACTACCACCAGCAGCGTGCCGCCGAGTTTCCTAAGGATGGAAGTCGAGCTCCTCAGCCAGAGGAGAATCAGTCCGAGCGGCGGCAGCAGAAATATCGCCGCCCATAATATGGAGGTTCGCTTGTGCCAGGGTGTTGTCGTCATTTCCGCCTCCGCCTGAAGATAGAATGTCCCCTCATATTGATTTTTACAGGATTCGTGCGCCGGGTAAAGGAAATCCAGAGGCGCCTCCCGAAGATCCCGTTCCCTATCCCGAAACTGGAACGGTCGAGCGCAACGGGCAGAGCGACCGCCCTCGCGCAAAGCGTTTCTGACCAAATCCCCTCCCAGATCCGAGGGCGATTGACGACTCCAGAGAGACAGTACGCCGAAAACCGAGCGCGCAAGCACCGAGCCCGGAAGCAGAACCGGAAGCAGGTATTTGCCCGGGTCTGGAAAATAGAATTCAGCGTGCGGTACCGCGCCATCACAGAGCCCCGTCAGTCATGACGGGGGCGGCGTAACGCACTGCGCACCCCTTCCCAGCCCATACCGCCCGCGCAAGCTAGACAGGGAGCAAGGCACCCCCCCCCCGCGCAAATTCCGCCATTTCGGCGCTGCTTCGCGACGCACCTGATGGAAGGCGGCTATGACATCCGGACCGTCCAGGAACTTCTGGATCACAGGGACGTGAAGACCACGATGATCTATACGCATGGCCTGAACCGGG
>CAZAEY010000091.1:0-2215 GCA_964484155.1 uncultured Acidobacteriota bacterium | reverse complement strand
CTGGATCACAGGGACGTGAAGACCACGATGATCTATACGCATGGCCTGAACCGGGGCGGCAAGGGCGTCCAAGGTCCTGCGGACGATCGTAGAGGAGAGTGTCTGAGGTTTGATATAAAGAAACTGCATATAAGCCCAGTTCGGTCGGAGATCACACGTTATCGTATTGCAATGGAAGAGTTTATTGGATTTCCGCCTTGGCGTTTCATACCGAGACCCTTCCGCCCAAGCGTGTTAGGGAGAAAACATACCATCACTGTTCGGCGTAGAAGATGGTGATCGAACAAATGCCAATGGACCCCGTCGCACGACGAACGGACGATTTGTGGAGCACCTTTTTCGGAACAATGGGAGAGTCGATACCATGACGCGTTATCTGGCAGCATGGTTATCCATTGGAATCGCGGCCCTGGGGATGTTCTTGCCGAACGTCCCGGCCCGGGCTGCGGAGCAGGGGCGCAAGACGGAAGTCTCCATCCGCGGCGAGATGTTTTACATCAACGGCCGGCCCACCTATGAGGGGCGCGTATGGCAGGGCCACAAGGTCGAGGGCCTGCTGATGAATGCTCGGCTGGTGCAGGGCATTTTCGACGATTTGAACCCCGAGACGCGCTCTCGTTGGGCCTATCCAGACACCGGGGAGTGGGACCCCGAACGCAACACAAGCGAGTTCGTTGCCGCCATGCCCGAGTGGCGCCGGCACGGACTCCTCTGCGCCGTGGTGAACCTGCAGGGCGGCAGCCCTGAAGGGTACTCGCGCGAGCAGCCGTGGCACAACTCGGCCATCCGCGCCGACGGGACGCTGCGGGATGATTACATGAACCGCCTGGAATCGATCATCGGGCGTGCCGATGATCTGGGCATGGTCATCATGGTCGGCATTTTCTATTTCGGCCAGGACCAGCGGCTGGATAATGACGAAGCAGTTCGGCGCGCGGTCGTCAACACGGTCGACTGGATCGCCGAGCGCGGCTACACGAACGTGCTGCTGGAGATCGCCAACGAATGCGACAACGGCGGGTACGTCCGCGACATCATCAAGGCCGACCGCGTGCACGAGTTGATCGAACTCGCCCAGCAGCAGGCCGCCGAGCGCGGCCTGAGCCTTCCGGTCAGCGTGAGCTACAACGGCGGCTCGATTCCCCGCCCCGACGTCGTCCGCATGGCCGACTACATCCTCCTGCACGGCAACGGCGTGCGCGATCCGAAACGCATGGCCGCGATGATCCGCGCCGTCCGGGAGATGGATGACTACACCCCAAAGCCGATCGTCAACAACGAGGACGACCGTCCCTGGCGCGACGACCACCAGGGCTGGGGCGACGAGGGGAACAACTTCGTTACCTGCGTGAAGAACTACGCTTCCTGGGGATACTTCGACTTTCGCCAGCCCGGCGAAGGCTTCGTCGAGGGGTTTCAGAGCGTGCCGGTGAACTGGCAGATCAGCTCCGACCGCAAACGCGCGTTCTTTAACAAGCTGGCCGAAATCACCGGCGCCGGAGACGGCCCGGGGGATCGGAAAGCCGTCCCGGAATGACGGCCGGCTATCGACAACGCTTTCCCGGTGCCGGCGGGCGGCTTACCCGGGGCACAGCCGCGGGCAGGCGGCGTCTGAGGATGCTTGAAGGGGTCTGCTCTCCGGAGTAGCATGGCGTTAGGCCTCACGGGTGCCGCAACTGCCGATGGAGGTTCATTATGAAGAAGACTCTCACTTTTTCAGTCTCGATCCAATGCCCCCGAAGTCTTGTATGGGAAACGATGCTCAGCGCGGAAAGCTATAGCGCCTGGACCGCCGCATTCGTGGAAGGCTCGTACTTCTCCGGATCGTGGGAAAAGGGCCAGAAGATTCAGTTCCTTGCTCCTGGTGGCGAGGGTATGACCGCAGTCATAGAAGAGAACCGACCACACGAGTACGTGTCGATACGACACCTCGGCGAGGTCAGTGCTGGCGTCGAAGACACGACAAGTTCCAAAGTGCTGTCCTGGGCGCCCGCATACGAGAACTACTCGTTTGTAGATGCCGCCGGTGGCACTGACGTCAGGGTCAGCCTGGACACTCTCCCTGAGCATGAAGCGTACATGTTGGAAACTTATCCGAAGGCGCTCGCCGCGCTGAAGGATCTCTGCGAAAGCAAGGCTAAAGGCGCCTCCTAACCCTTCAATCGAAAGGACGTTTACCCCCTTGCCGGAAGACGTCCTCTCATCTCAAACATTA
>CAZAEY010000090.1:0-13810 GCA_964484155.1 uncultured Acidobacteriota bacterium | reverse complement strand
CATGCGAGGGAAGGGGATCGTTTCGCGGACGTGGTCGAGCTTGCAGAGCCACGAGACGACTCGTTCGATGCCCATTCCGAAGCCGGCGTGCGGAACGGAACCGTATTTGCGCAGGTCCAGGTACCACTGAAAGGCCTCTTCGGGGAGGTCATGCTCTCGAATCCGATTCAGCAGCAGGTCGTGATCGTGGATGCGCTGGCTGCCGCCGATGATTTCGCCGTATCCTTCGGGCGCGAGCACGTCCATGCACAGCGCCAGCGAAGGATCCTGTGGATCGGGTTGCATGTAGAAAGCCTTGATCTCGGCAGGGAAGCGGTGGACGATCACCGGTTTGTCAAACCTTTCGGAAAGAATGGTTTCGTCGGTTCCTCCGAAGTCTTCTCCCCGCGGCGTCTCCGTGCCGGCCTCTTCCAGAAGGTCGAAAGCCTGGCTGTAGGAGATCCGAGGGAAAGGCGGAACGATTTTTTCCAGGAGGGCGAGATCCCGCTCCAATGCCTTCATTTCCTCCCGGCGCTCCTCGATGACACGCTGCACGACGTAAGAGATCAAGCTCTCCGCAAGCGTCATCATGTCATCCAGATCGGCCCAGGCCACCTCGGGCTCGACCATCCAGAACTCCATCAGGTGCCGGCGCGTCTTTGACTTTTCAGCCCGGAAAGTGGGTCCGAAGCAATAAGTTTTTCCGACCGACATGGCGGCCGCTTCGTTGTAGAGCTGTCCGCTCTGACTCAAAAAGGCCTTTTCGCCGAAGTAATCTAGTTCGAAAAGCGTCGTTGTCCCCTCGCAGGCGGCCGGCGTCAAAATCGGCGTGTCGACCAGTACGAATCCGTTGTTGTCGAAAAAGTCGCGCACCGCGCGAACGATTTCGTGGCGGATCTTCAAAACGGCGTGCTGGCGTGCGGAGCGGAGCCACAAATGGCGGCGCTCCATCAGGAAGGCCGGTCCGTGCTCTTTGGGAGTGATCGGATAATCCTCCGCTTTTTGAAAGACCTCGAATCCGGTGACGTCGAGTTCGTAGCCGCCGGGGGCGCGATCGTCCTGGCGCACCTTTCCGGTGACGACGACCGAGGACTCCTGAGTGACGGTGTCGGCGGCCAGGAAAATTTCTTCGTCGAGGTTTTTCTGGAACGCGACGCATTGGACCGTCCCGCTGCCGTCCCGCACCAGCAGAAAGCGAAGCTTCCCTTTATCGGTTCTGTGGTGGAGCCACCCGCGGATGGTGACTTCCTGGTCGACGTAGTGCTGGAGGTCTCGTATGTAGACTGGATTCATGCCGCTTACCTGCGCTCCAACTCGTGATCCACTATCGATCGTATCAGGGGGAAGTCGTTGATGGCATCCAGGGAAATGCGAGTTCGATTCAAAGAACCGGCCATGTACTGCTCGTAAATGAAATTCTCCCTGACCTTGATCTGGTAGGCGTAGGTACCGAGCGCCTTCAAAAGCCTTTGAATCGACATCAAGTTGAATTGCCTTCTGAACCGGGGTTCCTCGAAGGACTCCAGCCACGCCTTATCCGAAGCTGTGGGCGGCTGTGGGCGTTCGTCCGAAAGGGGGAGCCGAGCAGCCAGGAGCCTCCCGTTCTCGATCTGAGACAAATAGTGTTCCAGGAGCGAATCGATTTCGGAGGCTTCCAGGTCGATGGAGTCTTTCAGCAGCGAGACCACATCGTAAGTGGAGGGACCCCAGCGGGCGTCCTGAAAATCGATGACGTAGAGCTTCTGGCGGCTATGCATCAGATTGCGTACGTGATAATCCCGGTGGCAGAGAACCCGAGGGTGTGCGGCCAATTCTTGAGCAATGCGCACGAATTCGGCATCCAGGTCGTCTTCGGCGCCGGCGGGCCTGCCGCGATACTTCTCCAGGTAAAACCGGCGGAAGAATCGCAGCTCCCAGATCAGCTTTTCTTCGTCGAAGGCCAGATGGAACCCTTCGCAGGAGGGAGTTAACCGGGCGCTCCCCTCGGACTGGATGCGCACGAGGTGGTCCATCGCTTCCCGCAGCAGCAGAATCCGCGCCGGCGGCGCGGCAGCCATGAGTTTCTTCTGGAGCGAAATGTTGCCCAGGTCCTGCTGCAGAACGATTCCAAGCGGCCCGTCGATTTCATGAATGGTCGGAACCGGAACGCCGATGAGCCGAAGGAGTTCGTAGATCTGTCCGAAAGGAAACCGATTCGGGTCGAACGGCTCCGGATAAGCGGCCAGGATGTACCGGGCCCCTGAATCGGTGACGTATCGATAATACTGGCGGGAAGAAGCGTCGCCCACCAGCTTGCTGACGTTGTAATGATTGTATCCCGGTTGGAATCGATGGCGAATGAATTCCATCAAGCGCTGCTGGATTGGAGGAAAGTCGCCTTCGTACATCTCTTCAAACTTCGGTTTTAAAGGGGCCACACGATGCATTCTCGCTCGATAGCGGCGCCGCCGGCGCGAGCCGCCTCCGATAGTGTATCCGTTCTGGGTGTCACCACGCAGTTTCGGAGCTCGGCGCCCGGCGTCAGGCCGCTCGGGTCCGCCGTGATGATTGCATTTCGGAAAGTTGTCGAAGCCGGAATGCGGACATTCTCCCAGACGACGCATCTTTCCATCAGAGATTCGGCAGGGACTCGCGTTCCACGACCGCACACGGATTCGACCAAGACGCCTTCGGCGCCTTCCGCGGTCAGATTCTTCAGACCCTTTCTGCGCAGCGCCTCAATTGAATTCTCAAGGTATCGGCGAGGGGTGCTGCATTCGCACCAGAATGCTTCGCTGACGTAGACGTCAAGCGGTGCGCCGTCGGCTGCCAACTTTTCGTACACATCCGACACGATGTCGGAAGGCCCGGCCGGGAAGTGTTTCAGGACATCCGGCTCCAGGACCTGGATTCCGGTGAAGACGTAGGGCGTCAGGTCGGGCTGGGCCGGAACCGAGCGGGTGCGCGCAAAAGCGCGAATCCTTCCGCTGGAATCGGCCAGGACCGGGTAAAACGGATTTTGCATACGCGGCGGCACGACGACCAGCGTTGCCAAGGCCCCCCGAGTCCGATGAGCCTCGAGGACCGCCCGCAGGTCCTGCTCGAAGTAGATCTTTCCATTTGCCACGATGAAGGCGGCGTCTTTGAAAAGATGGCGTGCGTTCCATATGCCGCCCCCAGTGCCCAGAAGCTGAGGCTCTTCGAAAAACCGTACTGGAAAGGGCGAACCCTCCGCCGCCATTCGAACCGAATCGGGCAAGTGGTGGAGGTTGACCGCAGCTTCGCGAACTCCTGCTCGCGCCAAAAGTTCGAGGCTGTGCTGCAGCAGCGGACGGTTCAGAAAGGGAACGGCAGGTTTGGCCCGAAGCGCCGTCAAAGGGTGCAGTCGGGAGCCGCAACCGGCCGCCAAAACCATTCCTTTCACAACAGCCCGATGCCTCGCTCCCGGTAGATTTCCGGATAGCTTTTTCGCAGCCATGGGCGCGAAGTCCAATCGAGTCTTCCCGTCATCTGCTCGATCAGCGCCGGGGGCCCCTCGAGCTCGACGAAAATTCCCGCAGGAGTGAAGTCCAGGCAGATTTCAAGAAACGACTCACCCGTGTCCCACACCCAAACCTGGCGCTCCTTGACGTACTCGAAAACGGCTTCCATACCCAGTCTCTGCAATATCTCTTGAGCGCGATCGAACCTTTCGACTCTCGTTTCAACCTCTTCCCGAATCTTGAGGCGCTCATCGTCCTCCGGCTCCCCCTTGAATGTTATCGTCACCGCTCCCCGATAATCGCGCAGTCTCAGGGCCTGCGCTTTGCGAGTCAGGCGGCGGTCGGGGAAATCAAAAAGGATATTTTTTTCAACGTAGGGGCCGCCTTTTTCACGGACCCGCATTTCCCGCAGGCCCTGCAAGAAAGCCGGGACTTCGTCTTCGGTCAGCTCGACTTTGATTTCTATTTCCCTTGGCATCGATAATGCTTTCCTTCGCTCCTGGCGGAAGCGCGCGCCGTCAATCGCAGTCCAGCGGGCCGCGTTCCGTTCACCTGCGAACTTCAGTTATATAACAGGTATTTCCGGCGAACCTGAACGAAATCCTCCAGCTCTTTTTTCCAGTCCGCAATGATATCGTCCAACCCCGAACCGCCTTCGATCCTTCGCCGGACTCGGTCGGTTCCGCAAAGGATGTCGAAGGGAAGCAGCTCGTACTCGTACTCGTAAGGCGGATCGTTAAAACGGAAATCGCGGCCGCCCAGTTCGCGATAAGCCATCACCATGGCGATGCCGGTTTTGACGGGTTCGAAAGTACTGCGGTCCATTACGTGGATTTGGACGCCTCCGATCGTTTCGCCGGCCCACTTGTGAAAGGTCGGAATGAAGTGGAGAGGGCGAAATCGGACTCCGGGAAGCTGGAATCGATCCAGAAACTTCACCAGTCTGCGAGGGTCGATCCACGGCGCCCCGCTGATTTCGAAGGGCCGCGTAGAGCCCCGGCCTTCGGAAACGTTGGTGCCTTCCAGCAGACAGAGTCCGGGGTATACGGTAGCCGCATCCAGGGTTGGGAGGTTTGGGGACGGCAGGATCCAGGGAAGTCCCGTCTCATCAAAGTAGTTTTCGCGCCGCCAGCCCTCCATCGGAGCCACTTCAAGCTGGCAGCCGATTTGAAACTCCTGATTCAGGTACAGTCCGATCTCTCCTGTAGTCATTCCATGCCGGACGGCCAACGGATGCAGGCCCACAAAGGAGCGGAATCCGGGATCCAGGACGGGACCTTCCATCTGCGTTCCTCCGATCGGATTGGGGCGATCCAGGATCAACATTCGCGTGTCGGTTTCCCGGCAAGACTCCATCGCCAGCGCCATGGTGTGAATGAATGTGTAGTAGCGCGCGCCCACGTCCTGCAAGTCGAAGACCAGAACATCCACCTCTGCAAGCATCTCCGCCGTCGGTTTGCGGTGTTCGCCGTACAGGCTGAAGACCGGCAGTCCGGTGGCCGGGTCCCGGTAGCCGCTCCACTCGATCATGTTGTCCTGCGTTTCCCCTCGCGCACCGTGCTGCGGGCCGAAGATCGCCGTCAGTTCGATTTCTGGATGCTCCGCAAACAGGTCGACTGCATGGCGAAGCCGGGAGTCGACCGAGGCAGGGTGGCAGATCAGTCCGACACGCCCTTCCCGCAGTTCGGAAGTCTGAGCCGAGAGCGCGCGTTCGAGTCCGGTTTCGACCCTTGGCATCCGCTCGGCGGCGGCTTCGGTCGAATGGGGCGGCGCAACCTTCGATTCACTGCAGCTTCGGGTGCTCATCGATTCGGTGGAAGGATTATTTCACATTCGGCGGCCGGCGGCGCCGGAATCGATTCAGGCCTCCTTCGGCCCGAAAACGCCCATTGGAAGGGCCGATCATGAAAATTCGATCAGCGGCTTGATCATCCCGTCTTCTTTTCCTTCCATCATTCGAAACGCCTTCTCGATCTCGCTGAACCCGAATTCATGGGTTGTCATCGGTGTGGGATCTATCCGGCCTGCCTCGAGCAGCCGGAGAAGACGCGAGATGCGCAAATGGCCGCCCGGACAAAGGCCGGTTGCGATGTCCTTTTCGGCCATGCCCACGCCCCACTCCACGCGAGGAATCTCGATGAAGTCGCCGTCGCCATGGTAGCCGGCGTTCGAAATCATCCCGCCGGGCTTGGTGACCTTGACGCACTGCTGAATCACTTTGGAGGCGCCGAATGCCTCGATCGCAGCGTCAACGCCTTCGCCGTCCGTCAATTCCAGAATTCTTTGGACTGGATCGACTTGGGTGAAGTCGACGATCTCGTCAGCCCCGAAGTGTCGGGCCAACTCCTGCCGGTTGGGCAGGCTTTCCACGGCGATTACCAAGCCTGCGCCCTGCAAGCGGGCCCCAGCCGTGCACATCAAACCCACCGGTCCCTGGGCGAAAACGGCCACCGTGCCTCCGATGGGGATCCTGGCGTTTTCTGCCGCCATGAACCCGGTGCTCATCATGTCGCATACGTAGACGGCCGCCTCGTCGGACACACTGTCGGGAATGAGGGCGAGATTGGCGTCAGCCTCGTTGACATGCACGTATTCGGCGAAGGTTCCATCCTTGACATTGGCGAATTTCCAACCGCCAAGCGCGCCGCCGGATTGAGAAGGGTGGCCCGCCTGGGCCGCGTCGGAGCCCCAGTCCGGAGTGATGGCGCCGACCGCTACGCGGTCGCCCTTCTTAAACCGCTCGACCAGCGAGCCGACTTCTTCGACCACTCCCACCACTTCATGACCCAGCGTCAGGTTCTCGCGCTCTCCGATGGCCCCGTGCACCGTATGCACGTCGGACGTGCAGATCAATCCCTTGGTGGGGCGCAGGATGGCGTCCAGCGGACCGCAGTCAGGACGGTCCTTTTCAGTGACGCCGACCTCTCCGATCCCTTTCATGACGAATGCTTTCATAAAGAACCTCCTTCGATCACAATAATTGCGGAATTGCAGAGCTCAGCAAATGCCCTTCTGGCTTGCGCTCGGCGGCGCGGCGCCAACGCCGTGCGGCGTGTGCGCACTGCTGGGTCTGAGATCCATTATCGGGCGTCCGGGATTAAGGCGCAATGGAAGCTGAAGGGGTTCAATGTGGAATCGATCGGACTCTTCCGGCGAGCTGCCTGGCGCCATTCAGTTTTCGTCGGAAGACCGCCAACCCGAATTTTTCTCCATTCCCGGCGGCTGATCGGTAATTCATGGACGCCGGCGAGGGATCGTCAGCCTGCATATGGCGCCCTAAAGCAAGGGGCGCAAGAGTCGGGGGAAGCGCTTTTTGACTGGAGGCGTCTTGCGAGAGTTCACGGGCTCACCAGAAACACCCTGCATTCGCCGGGAGAGAGTTCCAGACCGGTCAGATCGACGGTCTGGCCGGTTTCCAGGTCGAGGGCCGAGGGGAAAGGGAGTTCGGGGCGGACCGACTCGGTCCCGTGGTGAAAAAGGTAAAGCAGCTCGCTGCCTCTGGTCTGCAATCGACGGACTTCGACCCAGGAGTCGTCTTTTCTAGACGCAGGCGCCGCGGCTTCGACGCCCAGCTCGCGAACGATGCTGGAAAGGAACTGCGAAAAGCCGGGCGGAATCTCCCGCGCCGCCGTGAGGCCCAGAAAGGTTCCAGCGGCGATGGCGGTCCCGTCCCCGTAAGCGTTTCGAGTGACCGCCGGCGCCCCGTGAGGAAATCGCGCCAGGACTTCCACGGATTCGTCCTGAATTTCCCAGCTGGCCTCAATTCCCCGGCCGGGCAGCGGCGCGTCCTGCGCCTCGAGCGTCAGATCGATTCGATCGACCATTCGCAGCTCAGTCTCCCGCACTCCGAAAACTTCGTGCAGGCCGAATCCGGGAATGACGTGCTGAGAAAACCCGCGGTCGTCGTTCCAGCCCGCACGAGCTTCCGCCAGCAGCGTTCCTCCGTTGCGCACGAATTCTCCCAGTTGAGCCGCGGCGTCGGCGGTCAGCATCAGCGGATAGGGCAGAATCGCGAAGCGATAGGCGGAAAGCCCCCCGGCGCTCACTTCGTTTAAATGGACGAAGTCGACCGGAATGTTGTTCTGCCAGAAAAAGTGGTAGTAGCCGACCAGCGACTCCCGTACGACGCCCGCCGGCGCCAGGTGCTGCTCTCCGCCGACCATGTAGGCCAGCGGATTATAGATGAGCGCCGCTTCGGCCTTCTGCGGCTTCGCCCTCTTGAACAGACTGGCGCGGTTTGAGACCATGCGGGCAAGTTCGCCCAGCCGACGGCTTCGTTCCGTTAGTGAGCCGTCCAGCTCGATCAGGCCGTAGCCGCCCGCCTCATAGCCGCTGCTCATCGGATAGTACGCGTAAATGTTGATGGCGCGAGCCCCTCGAGACAGCAGCCCGAGCGTCCAGAACTTCTGATCGGCTGCCGTGATGGGGTCGCCCACGACTGTCCCGCGGATGCCCCTGCCGGCCTGCAGCTCTCCCACGAAAAATCCGTCGTTGAGGCGTCCCGAGGAGCCTGCAAAGTCGGCCAGCGACGAGAACGTCAGGCGGCTCCAGTGGCGCTCGGGAAAGGAATGTTTCGGATAGGCCGAAGTCCCCCAGTAATCGACCGCATCGGCCATCAGCCAGTCGTCGGGCGCTCCCACGCCCATCAGGGGAGACGTCACCAGCGCCGGCACTGCAGCGTGGGACGTGACCACTCTTGTGGGGTCGACCGAGCGGACGGCTTCGGCGCGCATCCGGAGGTCTTCGGCCAGCTTTCGCTGCACGAAGATCCGCCAGTCGATGAAGTCTGTGTAGGAAAGGATCGTTCCGAACCGCGGGGCCTCGACCTGGCCCCATTCGGTGAAAGTTCGATACCACGCCCGATTCAGCGATTCCAGGTCCCCGTGCCTGTCTCGCAGCCAGCTGCGGAAGCGGGCCTGCGTGTGCGCGCAGTAGCAGAACGTCGCATTCGGAATGTAGTCGATGATCGCCCAGTTGATGATGTGCGGTTCGCTCCACAGGTCCCAACCGACGAAGTTGGGGAATCTGGACGCCGCCTTGGCGGCCTCCCTGTAAAAATTCAGAATCTTCTCCCGGACGCCTGCGTGGTCGAAGCAGTACCCAGGGGCGGCCTGCGAGGGGATGGCCGCGTCGTTTTGGGCCACGAACTCGGCGCCTTCAAATTCGCGGCCGACCCAGTCGGGCGCCGAGTCGACGTAAACCTGAACGAAAAGCTTCAGGCCCAGTTCGTTGGTCAGCTCCCCCAGCAGCTCCAGGTTTTCAAAGCGGTATTCGCCGGGTCGCGGCTCGCCGGCGGTCCATTCCACCCACGTTCGGACCGTGTTGAATCCCAGATCTCGAATCTGCTCCAGATCCGCCCGCCATCGCTCCCGGCTCCCTTCGTCCACCTCCTCGAGCATCGGCGCGCGAGCCAGGCCCCCGCTGTACCAGACGGAAAAGAGAAAGAAATCGTCGTCGGCCGTGTAAGAGTCCGAAGGGCGCGCCGATCCGTAGCCGACGACGGGGAGGAGGGCTATCGCCAGCAGGATCGTTCCAATTCCACGCCCGCCCGAAGTCAAAAGCCAATGAATGAGAATTCCCCATGCATTCAAGAAGCGGTGATTTGAGGTGCGCATGCCACAGATAGTAAGTCTGCCCGATGAAAAAGAAAAGAGGAGGCGAAACACAGACGCGACCCTTTCATGGGTTGTTGTAGGAGGGGTATGCGAAATCCTGGCTATGGAGCTCTTCGCGGCCCTGAAGGGCCGCATCGCATCGCGGAAACACCCGTGGTCGGGCACTGTCGGGCCCGGCAGCGCTTGTTTCCTCGGCGGGATGGCCGGCCGGAACCGCTCGGGCGGGATCGACTCCGAGACTCGGCGTCCGTCGCCGCGATAAACTGGAACCAGACGCGATCGCTCGAAAAAAGCCTGCCGAGAGTTCGCCCAAAGGAGTGCCCCGAACGTTTATCCAATTGACATGCGAACAACCCTAGCCGGCGTCGGGTTCGCGTCGGGCTGTGAGCGCCGGCAGGCCTGTTGAGTACACTCTATGCGGATACGGCAGATGGAGATTTTGCGGCAGACGATTCTGGAAAAGGTGCGAGAAGTCTGGGGATACCGGGATCTTCGTCCATTGCAACTGGAGGCCATCGAGGCCGCGCTTCATCAGCGCGACTCGCTGGTGGTTCTGCCCACCGGAGCGGGCAAGTCCCTTTGCTACCAGGTTCCGCCGCTGTTGAACGGGCGTCTCGCGGTCGTGATCTCCCCTTTGATTTCGCTGATGAAGGACCAGGTCGACGGCCTGCGAATGAGCGGATACCCGGCCGGAGCGATTCACAGCGCTCTTTCGCCTCAGGAAAGGCGAAGCATCGTTCAAAACGCCCGCAGCGGTTCCCTCCGTCTGTTGTTCGTTTCGCCGGAGAGGGTGCAGACGGAGTGGTTCCAGTCGCTGGCCAAAGACTTGGAGGTGGATGCGTTCTCGATCGACGAAGCCCACTGCATCAGCCACTGGGGGCACGATTTCCGCAAAGACTATCGGCGGCTCCGTGCGCTCAAGGAAACCTTTCCTGGGGCCGCGGTGCACGCCTTCACCGCCACCGCAACGCCACGAGTGCGGCAGGATATCGTCGAACTGCTTCGACTAACGGATCCGGTTGAACTCGTCGGCGTATTCGACCGGCCGAACCTGACCTATCGCATTCTTCCAAAAATGGGGCACCGGCGACAGGTGGAGAAGATCGTTCGACGCCACGCAGGCGAAGGGGCGCTGGTCTACTGTTTGAGCCGGGATGAGACGGAGGCTCTGGCCCAATACCTCTCCAGCCGTGGAATCGACGCCAGGCCTTATCATGCCGGCCTGCCGGCGGGCGAGCGTGCTTCCGTCCAGGAAGCTTTCTCCCGCGAGGAAACGCAGGTTGTGACGGCTACAGTGGCGTTCGGAATGGGGATCGACCGAAGCAACGTGAGATGCGTCGTGCACGCATCCATGCCCAAATCGGTCGAGCAGTACCAGCAGGAGACCGGACGCGCCGGAAGGGACGGGCTTCCGGCAGAATGCGTGCTGCTGTATTCCTACTCTGACGCCATTCGATGGGAGCGACTGCTGAAGCATTCCTTCGAAGGAGAAGGAGAGCCCCTGCAGGCGGCGATGACGCTGCTGAAAGACATGGCTGCCTTTTGCTCGGTCGTCGAGTGCCGTCACAGGAGGCTGAGCCGGTATTTCGGCCAGCAGTACCCCCATGACGACTGCGGCGCCTGCGACGTGTGCCTGGATGAGGTGGACGTTTTGAGCGATTCGACCGCCGCGGCTCAGAAGATCCTCTCCTGCGTCTACCACCTGAAGCAAAGTTTTGGCGTGGGATACGCAGCCGACGTCCTGCGGGGCGCCGACACCGCCAAAATCCGCCGGTTCGGCCATCGTCGGCTCAGCACGTTCGGAATTCTTTCGGAACACCCCAAGAAAGTTATCGAGAATCTGATTTATCAACTAGTCGATCAGAGCCTTCTCCGGCGCGACGGCTCCGAGCGGCCCGTTTTGAAATTGACTCCCGAGGCGGCCGAAGTCCTGAAGGGAAGCCGCAACGTCAAATTGAAAGCTCCCGACGCTGGAAAACCGACAGCAGTCCGATCGGCCACCGACGACATCCCTCCCTCCCGAATGGATCTGTACGAAAGCTTGCGCGAATTGCGCAGGAGATTAGCTGAGGAGCAAAATGTGCCGGCGTTTGTGGTCTTCGGCGACGCTACCTTGCGGGACCTGGTCTTCAAGGCGCCTCGGACCGAAGCCGCGCTGAGAAACGTCTATGGAATCGGGGAGCACCGAATTCAACGGTTTGGCGAGCGACTGCTGGAAGAGATCGGCCGCTTTGCCGGGAAGCCGCCGGACCGACTCGATGAATCCGTTTAAAAGGGAGGGCGGGACTTCAACCCTTCAAAGCGGGCGTAGTCGCGATCGGTCGTGATCCATTCGCAGCCGGATTCGATCGCTAGGGCGGCAAACCAAGCGTCCTGAACGAGGTTTCCGACGGCCGACGCCGATGCGCAAAGGCCCTGGAAGATCTCCCAATGACGAGGTCCGGGAACCACCAGAGAACAATGAGGCGGAGAGGTCAAGATACGGCAGAACTCAAAAGCTTCGGTCACACTGCTGGGGCGAACAAAAATCCGCCGGTGCGTGCAGATTCGAATCAGCGACGCCAAAACCTGGGGAGAAATCCCGTAGACGGAGGGGCCGTCGATAACCCCGTGAAGCCACTCGCGGTGCGAAGAATGGTCCCTGGCATCGCTGCGAAAAGCGTAGACGAGTACGTTGACGTCTGGCAGAATCAACGGATTCCTTCCATGATGTCGAGTACGGAATCGGAATCATCGAGGTCGACGCCCGGAAGAAGGCCTCCGCCGGCTGTGCAGACCGGGAGCGAGGCGGTCTGCTTCGAGGATTTCCGATCGATCCTGGCGATGGCGAGGCGCAGTCCTTCTTCGACCAGTTGAGTGAACGTCATGCCGCGCTGCGCCGCTTCTTCCTTGGCGCGGTTCAAAAGCGCTTCGTCCAAGCGAACCGTCGTTCTCATATGTCTAGACATACATGACGATATGCCAGTATGTCAAGCACAGGCCAAATCGATTTCCTTACATGGTCAGTACGGCGGCGATCGAGACGATTCCTTCGAAAAAGTGGCCCAGGCGGACGTTTTCGTTCGGACTGTGCTGGTTGTTGTCGAAGTTGACGATGGGGAGCGAGAGAGCGGGGAATCCGAGCGCTTCGATAAAGGGGCTGATGGGGACGGTCCCTCCGCTGGTTCGAATCAGAATCGGCCGTTCGCTTTTGACTTCCTGGAGTCGCCTGATGAACCGTGCGGCCAAGGCGTCGTCAAGCGGAGTGCGATAGGCTTCCGTGGCCGGTTCGGCGCGGACCCGGACCAGTTTGCGATGCAGCGACCGTTCCTGCTCGGTCGGCTTCTCTTCGACGACGTGCCATCCTTGCGCCCGAATATGGGACAGCAGCTTACCCAGCAAATTCGTCGAATGGGTTTCCGGAACCAGCCGGAGATCGATCTCGGCGACCGCTTCCGAAGGTACGACGGTGCGGACGTCGTCGCCGACCCAGGCGCTCTGCATTCCGCGCACGTTCAAGGAAGGAAGGTTCCTCGCTTCCTGGAGGGAGGAACCCACCGCATCGGCCACCGCGATTCCGAATAGACGGCGCAGGGCCTCTTCGTCATCGGGAACGGCGGCCATGACCTCTCTGTCCCGCTCGTCGAATTCGACTTCATCGTAAAACCCTTCGATTAAGACCTTTCCGCTGTCGTCCTTCATCGAAGCCAGCAAGCGCGCCAGCAGTTGGGCCGGATTCGGGGCCCAGTTGCCGAAGTGGCCGCTGTGCAGGGGAAAGCGGGGGCCGAATGCGGTCAATTGAACCGTCTGGATGCCTCGAGCGCCGAAAACGACGGTCGGCCGGTTGGACGCATGGATCGGCCCGTCCAGGATCAGCATCAGGTCGGATGCCAGGAGTTCGCGGTAGCGGGCGATCGCGGGAACCAGACTCGGCGACCCGGCCTCCTCTTCGCCGTCCAGTATGACTTTCAGATTGACCGTGGGGGCGCGGCCCGTGGCTCTTAAGGCATCCAACGCCGCCAGGATGCCGATGATGGGGGAGGTGTCGTCAGCCGCTGTCCGCGCGTAAAGCCGCCAGTCTCGGCCGAATTCGTCCAGTTCCAGAAACCCTTCGACTTCGGGCGCACCGTCTTCGACTCGCCCGTTCCGCATCACAGGCGTCCAGGGACTCTCCTGATCCCATCGGGCGGGGTCCACCGGCTGGCCGTCGTAGTGGCAATACAGCAGCACCGTCGTGCCCGCTCCGGAATCCAGCTCTGCAAACACCAGCGGGTTGCCGCCGGTCTCCAGCAAACGAGCCTCGAATCCCCTTCGCTCAAAGCGCGTCCGCAGCCATTCAGCCTTGCGCCGAATGTTCTCGCGGTCGGAAGCCACGGAGGGGATGGAAACGGCTTCAGCCAACTCCCTGACGATTCCGTTTTGATTTGCGGCCACAAAATCCCGAATCTCCGCTGCAAGTTCCGACGGCTGCGACCTTTCAGCGGCCCACGCAGGCGAGCCTGCAATCAGGATGAAAAATGCGATAGCCGTGCCAGGCGACAGGTGCCGCCGAATGAGGAAGCGTTTCATCGTCTCGTGGTCTCCCTTCCAGGCCCGTGCGGTGAAATCGGACTGCGAACCCATTGAATCTCGACAAGGATAGCATTTCCAGGCCCGAATACGGCATATCAGCAATAGCGACACGCGGATCCCATCGTTCGGCGCTTGCCTCAGCTGAATGCGAGATTTCAGAGTTCGCGCAATCCGGATTGAAACGGAATCGTTGAAAGTTGGGAG
>CAZAEY010000089.1:10680-13971 GCA_964484155.1 uncultured Acidobacteriota bacterium | reverse complement strand
CCGAATCGTTCACTTCAGAATGGCAGCTCGCCGGCAGGTTTGCTGAGCTTTTTGAGAAACTGAAAGTGCATAACAATGGCGGATCGCAAGGTCGGGTAGCAGGTGTATCTGACCTGAAACTCTTCGCAGGTTTCGCGAACGATCCTGCTGAGGTCGGGATAGTGGATGTGACAGACCCTGGAGAGCAGGTGGTGTTCGATCTGGAAGTTGAGCGCTCCGCAGAACCAGGTCAGAAACTTGCTTCCGGTGGCGAAGTTAGCCGTCGTTTCCACTTCGTGGATGGACCACTCGGCGTCCATGCGACCGGTTTCCGGATGCGGCCTGGGAAAGCTGGTGCCTTCCACTGCGTGAGCCAGCTGGAAAACCAGAGAGAAGATGAATCCGCTGACCAGATTGACGAAAATGAAGAAAGCCAGAACGACAAGAGGCGGATGAAAAAGCAGGGGGACGAATACCATATATCCGAAGTACAAAATCTTTGCAGCGAAGAAGGCCAGTGCTTGTCCGCGCGTTGGCTTCCGCAGTTTGTAGGCTCCAATGCGGCCGGAAAAGAACTTTCTAAAATCGCTGTACAGAGCCCAGTTCATCGTCAGAAGGCTATACAGGGCGAAAGCGTATAGATGCTGAAATCGGTGCCAGGGCCGTCGCTCCTGATCCGGACTCAGCCGGAGCAGGCCCGAAGTGTCCAGATCGTCGTCCAAGCCCTCGATGTTCGTGTAGGTATGGTGCAGGATGTTGTGCTTCTGGCGCCACAGCATCTGGCTGCCGCCCAGCAGGTCCAGGCTCCAGGCCATCAGGCGGTTGACCCTTTTGTTTCCAGAATAGCTGTCGTGGGCCCCGTCATGCATGATGTTGAACCCGACCAGCACGAGGCCCAAGGCAAGCGCAATGGCGCCCCCCAAGCCTGCCGCCAGAGAATCTGCGAAGAAGACCAGGAAAATATAGGATCCGAAGAACCAGACGCCGATCATCCCCGTCTTCAGAAACATCCGCCAGTCGCCCGTCTTGGCCATGTTTCTTTGCTCGAAATATTCGTTGACGCGCTCATTCAGTTTTCGATGAAATCCGGCGCGCGTTGGGAAGCTGACTTTCTTCATACCGCAACTTTAGCACTTGGCAGGGTTGCAGCTGCCCTGCCCCCAGCCTTTCTCAATCGAACCATCATGATTTGATCCTTAATAGGAGTGGCAGAGACGGAGGCGGGCGTCCGTTCGATTTTGAACACTTGGCCACTTTTTTTCAAAGCTGGGAATTGCAGGATCGATTGACACCTGTTTCGATTTTGAACGGGCATCCGTGGGTGCAATTGCGAAAATCCAAGAAGTGAATTTCGCCTCTGTGCGCTGCATTTATCGCAAGAAGTGATGTGAAGACAATCGAGATGGAGTTTTTGCAGGCCGGCGAAATTGCAAACGAGGACTGGGTCGCGAACGCAAACTGACGCGGATGTTTTCGGGCCGCGAGATGCGGCGCTGCCGCGATCAACCGGAAGGCATGGGGGGGGGACAGGTGCGAAGCGCTCGAGGGGGCCCGGCCTCGTCCTTGTCACTGACGCGCCAAGCACGGAAACTAGCGTGGCCAGGTTGCCGATGAGTTCTCCCCTTCGAGGATCCTGCATCGTCGCCGAGGCGCATCGAACCCGCGTGAAACCTGCAGACTCGTGTTGTGCGGATGCTGTTCAAAATTAGACTGCGCGACGTTCTGACTTCACTATGATTGACCCGTTGGAATTAGGACCGGACGAACGGGATTCCTGAGTCAAGGGAACGCCGCCCCAGGAGATGGAATTCTGATGCACGTGCTGGGGTCCCGTCGCGAGCGTGTGAAAACGGGTCTCGGACGGACGGCCGGGCTTGAAGGGTTCGAAGTTTCGAAACTCCTTTCACTTTTAGCCCTGATCGTGATGGGCGCGTTGGGGAAAGCACCCGCAACCCAACATCTGGATCCCGCGGGCTTTCAGGTTTTCTGCAGTCCGAGGCTTCGCAAGGGAGCAGTAAGAATCAAGTGGGAGGCCTTCTGTCGCTGCTGGACTCCGCCGGGGACGGCCAGGTCGCAGATGATATCGTCCGGATCGGTTCCCGGTTGCTCGAAGGACTTTTTGGTAAAAAGAGGTAGAAGCCAAGGTAGACAAGAATCAAAAGAGGAAATTCAAAATGGGATTGATTGATTTTGTGAAAGAGGCCGGCGCCCGGGTGTTCGGGATCGGAGAGACCAAAGGCGACAAGACCATGCGGGAGCAGGAAAAGGCCGAGGCCCTCGTGGCTCAGGTCAAAGCCCTCGGCATAGCCGTCGAAAACCTGCGCATCGACGTAAAAGACGACGTCGCCACGGTATCTGGCCGGGCATCGAGCCAGGCTGAGAGGGAGAAGGTCGTTCTGGTGGTTGGGAACGTCAGCGGCATCGCGACGGTCGACGACCGGATCGAGGTCGTGAAACCGGAGCAGCAGGCGGAATTCTATACTGTGGTCGCCGGAGACACGCTCTCGAAGATCGCCAGGCAGTTTTATGGGAACGCGATGAAATATCCGGTCATCTTCGAAGCCAACAAGCCGATGCTCAAAGATCCGGACAAGATCTACCCGGGGCAGGTGCTGAGAATTCCGCCAGCGGGCTAGTGGCAAAAGTCCACGCGGGCTGCGCTTGCGGGCGCCGCACCCGTACGGCGATTGAATCCAGGCTGACGTCGGCGGCCAGGATAAGATGACATGACAAGATTCGTTGGGGCGAGGGCGAAATGGCCCTGGCGCGTAAACTGAATCGGCGGGAAAGCCCGGCGCTGAGCCCACGCCGGGCGGAGAGAAGTTTGCACTTGAATGCGAATTGCGCTTTCCTGTTTACCTGATCCTCTTCCTCACTCACGAGAAATGCCGTGCATTATTGGAAAGCGTAGAAACGACTGTCCCAATAGGGAAAATGATTCAGAGGCTCCGGGGCTATGCCACTCCGAAATAGCGAACAAGGACAATAACTACAACTACAAGACCAATTACGTAGATTATGCTGTGCATGTTAATTTCCTCCTTTCTTTCGAGCGATCGAGTCACCGAGCAGCCGGCCTTCCGCAACATTTCCCAGAGAAGCAGCGCGCGATAGGCCTCGGATGTTGCTCGACCCTCCAACGAGGCTTCTCGGAATCTCCAGCTCAATCGGGGGGTTCTCGGGTTCAGAATCAATAGTAAGCCGTCTCCGGAAGAATTGCTGTCCAATAAAGGACGACGGTTAAGAAAAAATAGATTAAATGAATCGCTGCGATGCCCGAGAGATGCGCAGCCGCCCGTAAAGGCAGGCGCT
>CAZAEY010000089.1:8252-10580 GCA_964484155.1 uncultured Acidobacteriota bacterium | reverse complement strand
AAATGAATCGCTGCGATGCCCGAGAGATGCGCAGCCGCCCGTAAAGGCAGGCGCTAGGCGCGCGAGCTGCCGGCATGGCATGGCGCGGTCCCCCCGCATTCGTACTCGTGCTGTGCAGTACGTCGAGGAGGCCCGGCGGCCCCTGGTGTGGAAGTCACCGACCAAAGAAGCAAGGCTGAAGCCGCTGCGTTCGTTTAACAATGGTGAGTTGGAGGCTGTTGGGTGCCTGATCGAGGTTCATCCGGCGATCATGTGCGCGCGAACGATAAACCTCTGCGGTGCGGGTCCCACAAAATGGAAAGGATAACAGGTCACTAGCGTCAAAATCGGGTCATCGGAACCGGCCAGAACGTGAACGGCGTCCGCGGAAACCACTTTGGTGAAGGCCACGCGATAGCGGAAGGAACCGTCCAATGTCGTCAACATTATTTCATCATCGACGCGGATATCGCGCAGGGCTCTAAAGAAGGTGTCTCGGTGTCCCGCGAGAGCGACGTTTCCATGCCAACCCGGCAGAGGAGTTTCGGGGAAGTGCCCGACCGCCCGTTTTAAAGTCATTTCGTCGGTCCCCGTCTGAATCATAGCCGCCAGGCCCAGTCTGCTTATTTCGATACGGCCCAACGGGAACCCTGCGCCGGCTGAGTCCCTCGTCTGAACGGGCTCCGATTCAGCGATCGCCGGGCCTGAATCCAGGGGCGCGGTCGGTTCGGAGCGAACAGGGCCGTCTACAATAGGCCTCGAATCCTTCAAAGCCTGTTGGAATCTCTGGGTCTGATTGGCCTGATGAAGTCTCGCATCAAGCAGCACGAAGCCGCAGTAAGCTAGGGCCAAGATGCCGAGGCTCAGAAGCAGATTTCGGCTCCAACGCACAATCGAAATGGTCCGCCGCCGGCTGATTCGGGAATTCATGGGCGGATCTCTTCGCCCGGCGGCGCTTGGAGTTTCAAAGTTGCGTGGTAGCCGGTTCGCGTGCGAACGATCAAGCGACCGCTGCCCGGTCGCACTGCCCGCACGTCTACGGTCCGATAAGTCCCGTCGGCGGTGTCATTTTTCGGCGCATAAACGATTCTGTACTGGTTGCGAATCTCATGGGCGATTCGTTCAAAAATCGGGAGAACGCCCGCGGCTGACTTCGGCAGAAAAGCCTCGCCTCCCGTGGCCCTGGCAAGCTGCCTGAGCGCACGAGGGTTCCTGTCCGGATCATCCGGCTCAAAGAGACCCATGGTGTAGATGATCGCTTCGGACTTCTCGGCCATCGCGGTAATCTGGGCCAAGTCGAGTTTACTTGCGTTGTCGGCGCCATCGCTCACCACAATAAGCACTTTCTTGTCTCGATTTCCCGCGTTTACATGCTCGATCCCGGCCGCAATCGCGTCGTAAAGGGAGGTCATCCCGCCTGATTTCATGTGGGACAGGGCAACGCGCAGTTGAGTCGGTTCGTCCGTAAAAGGAATTCCCTCTGGAAGGCCGAATGAAACATGTTCATTGAAATTGATCACGAACATCTCGTCTTCCGGGTGGCTGAAACGCACAAACGTTAGGGCGGCGGCAACAACTTCAGGACGTTTTGGTCGCATGCTCCCGCTGTTGTCGACGACAAGGCCCACCGTGACCGGAATATCCTCCTGTTCGACAGATTGAATCTGTTGCAGAACGCCGTCCTCGTATACTTGAAAGTGTTCTTCGCCGAGTCCTGACGCAAAAAGTCCCTTGCGGTCCCTGACGGTCGCATGCAGCACCGCCAAGCCAACATTGACTCGAATTGTGTAGCGGTCCTCTTGACGGGGCTGCAGCGGCCCGACTTCCTGAGACGGAGCCGCGCCTGTAAATAAACCCGGGATTAAAAGCAATAAGAGCCACCGGCAGGTGGATGCGAAGCGCTTGCCGGCCCGCAATTCGATCCGGCGAACGGGATTTGACGTTGTCCCTGTTTTTGGCGCGATTGCCGTTGTTGCGTCCTCTGTCATTGCTCTGTCCGTGATTAATGATACGTGAATATGGCGGCTTCCAGTTGATGCGTCGCACGCTTCCTGTTGCGTTCGCCGGACCCGTGTGAGAGGTCCAGGCAATCGCCACAGCCCGTGGCTAAAGTCCTTCCTGGTAGGTCGCGCGCCGGGGTTCTGCGGTCTCCGGCAAGGCGCGAGGAGGAGTGGATGTCCAAGCATCGGCGCCGACGAGCGAAGCAGTCCGGAGGACGCAAACTCACGGCGTCCGCAACGCCCCCTGCCACGGGCTGCTACGGGCTCAGATCAAGCTCGCCTGACTCCAACGTGAAACACCCGGACGAGATGCTTGGCCGTGGGGGCCGGGCTTTCCGTCCGGGTGTTT
>CAZAEY010000089.1:0-8152 GCA_964484155.1 uncultured Acidobacteriota bacterium | reverse complement strand
AAACACCCGGACGAGATGCTTGGCCGTGGGGGCCGGGCTTTCCGTCCGGGTGTTTTTGAAATCAGAAGCTCTACAGAGCGCTTATGCAGCCCGCCTCGGAAAAACCCAGAGAGCAATTCCCGCTCCCAGCGACAGCAGGCCAGCCAATCCCAGAAGCGCCAAGGGGCTCGCCGTCTGGGGCAACTGCTCACGTGCCACTGTTGCTGTCTCGACTGGCGGACGCTCAACGACCTGAGCCAGTTCAACCTTCTCCCCCGCGGGAGTGACTGCCTTGAGAGGCGCTTCCATCATGGCCATTACGGGCTGTTCCGACGCCGATTTTATCGGGGCGACGATGAGCGGAGCCAGCTCGGCAGGCATCGCCAAAACGGGTTCCATTGTCACCTGAGCCAGTTCGACAGCTCTGGGCTCCGGGTACACGAATTCGTGCCCCCAATTAGCGCCCGGATAAAACCACGCGCGAAGCGCTTCCGGCTCGCCGACCGGCCTTTCCCTGAACGTAATCACCGTTTCTCCGGTCGGCCGACGACGAAAGTTCGGAATGGCGAGGATGGTCGCGAATAGGTGCGATTGGTCCTCGCTGAAGATCTGAACGATGTGCCGGTTGGTTTGCGAATCCAGCAGCTTAAAGACGTACGTGCCGGCCGGCAGGAACTGCTGGCCCACACCCGGAATCTCTATCGTCTGACTGATTGTCACGACCGTTCTCTGGTTCCAGGTCTGCGCCGCCACGCTCGGTGAAAGCGCCAGAGCCACGATCGATACGGAAAAGACCGCGGCCATCAATTTAATTCGATTCATTTTTCATTCTCCTTTTGATACATGGGTGAATCTCAGACTTCACTCGCACTGCACATCTGCTCGGATTTTTCCCTTTTTCGAGAGGATCCGTCCTGAGCATGGCTCGCCTATCCAACCTGAATATTGGACAGGGAACTGAGCAGCCCAAAGACGCTCAGCAGCCACAGAACCACGGCAATGACCACCACGGCATTCAGAATCGACTTGATGGATCCCGCCATGGGGATATAGTTATTGACTAGCCAGAGCAGAACTCCAACTACAACCAAAACGGTCACTACCTGTAATAAAGGCATTTTAATCTCCTGTCTCCTGCGGCCTTTGCCGTACGATGCGCTTTGGGGATTCTCTCGCTTCCATCGCCCAAAGTCTGTTCACAATTGAACTCCCACCGTAAAAACTGACGGTCCAGCACGACAAATGAGCCAAGCCGGCAGGAATCGGTTGCGGCTTGGCAGTCGCGTTTGAGTTCGCTGCCATCTGCCGTTGAAAGCCGTCCAGTGCTGCAGGTTGTTCCTGCTCGAAGGGAGAGGCGGAGCCGGCGCATGTACGCTTGGTTTGGGGGGACAGAATGCGCCGGCTCCAGGGGGGGGCTCTATAAAAGACTTTGCATGGCGGACTCGGTATGCTGCGACACCGCCGTCACAACTTTGGCCGTTTCGGGTTTATTCGGAGCGTGTCTGACGATATCCGCCAGTGCGACGATTCCGCAGCACCTTCCGCGTTCGTCCACGACGGGGAGACGACGCACCTGATTCTCTTCCATCAGACTGCAGCATTCTTCCAGGCTTTTTTCACCGGTCACGGAGACGACGGGACTGGACATGCAGGCGCCTGCCGTCATTTCCAGTGGATTCTTTCCTTTGGCCACCACTCGGCAGATAACGTCCCGGTCGGTGACCAATCCGACGAGTGTCTCACTATCCCAGCTGTCGATCACCGGAACCCCGCCGCAATCCTGGTCTTTCATCTTCCGGGCGACCTCTTGCAGGTTTGTGTCACGCGTACAACAGTCAGGATTCTTCGTCATGATCTCTTTCACTTGCATTTTTCCCTCCGGATGAACGAGTTGAACCAGTTGCTCTCAGCGAACGTCCTGGTCCCGTTCCGTCACTGCCAGCCAAAAACCTAGGTGCGATGTTAAGTGGGCCGGAGACGGGCGTCCGTTCAATTTTGGACATTTGGCCCATCTTTTTTTCCGAAGGCCTCAATTCGAGGAAATTCCCGGCGTCTGTTCGCTTTTGAACGGACGCCTTGAGTTGTGTGAGCGAGAATCCAAGGGAGTGCATTTCCTCCTCTATTGGAAAACCTTTCGGACCTTAGCCGAGAACTGGCAGGGCAACCGAATTGGCGTTCTGGCTGAGCAGCGATGCCAGGCGCGAGGACAACGACGCTAGCCGCATATTTCATACGCCTCGCTACGGTGACGTATGAAATATGCGGGCTAGAAGAGGACGGCTTCATCACGAAAGGTGCGATGAGACGAAACGTTATTTTGCTTTTGATCCGGATCGCTGAGTTTGGCGTGCCTGAATGCAAGCCGAAAGAGGCCAACTGCAACTGGAGCAGACTCATCTTCCGCTCTCCGATCGTCAAGCTCATTTTGGTTGTCGTCCTGTTTTCCCCAATCGCTTTCAGCGGAGTCGTCCTTCACCAGTACAGAAGCTCCGCGCGGATGGTCGACGAAAAGCTCAGCGGCAATGTTCTCGACAACCCCGCAAAGGTTTATGCGGCTCCGTCGGGGCTGGTTACGAATCTGTCCGACGGATCCCGCGAGAAGCGTCGCCTGTTGAAATTTCACGAGATGCCGAAGGTGCTCGTCGATGCGGTGATCGCGGGCGAAGACCAGCGTTTCTACAGTCACCGCGGACTCGATCCGGTCCGAATCGGCGGCGCGCTCGTTGCAAATCTGAAAGGCAGCGGAAGATTGCAGGGTGGAAGCACGATCACGCAGCAGCTTGCGCGAAACGTCTTTCTGACGCCGGAAACGACCTGGAGGCGGAAGGTTACTGAGGCTTTCATCGCCCTCAGCCTGGAGCGCCGCCTCAGCAAAGAAGAGATCTTCACCCTGTACGCAAACGAAGTCTATCTCGGCCAGCGGGGCTCGTTCGGCATTCACGGATTCGGCGAGGCGGCAGCCTGGTATTTCGACAAGGAGGTGAGGTGTCTGACGCTCGCTGAAGCCGCAACGCTCGCAGGAATCATCCCGGCGCCCAACGCGTACTCGCCGACCAGGCATCCCGATCGCGCCATAGCCCGGCGGAACATGGTTCTCCAGGCCATGCACCGCACGGAGGCTATCAAGAAAGCGGAATTCGAGATGGCAAGAGGGCGCCAATTGAACGTTGCGCCGCCAAAGCTGGACCTGACCGATGCGCCATATTTTGTCGACTTTGTTCGCGGGGAATTATCGAAGGATTATTCCGAAACGGAATTGATGAGCGGCGGTCTGAACGTATACACGACGCTCGATCCGGAGCTCCAGAAGGCCGCCGTTGAAGCGGTTGAGAAGGGTCTGGCGCTTGTCGAAGAACAGCTGTCCGCGCGAGACAAGAACGAGAAAAATCCCGAAAAACGCCCGCGGGCCCAGGCCGCGCTGATCGTGATCGACCCGCGCACCGGCGAAATCAAGGCAATGGTCGGCGGCAGCGATTACACGACCAGCCAGTACAATCGAGTCACCCGGGCATCCCGCCAGCCAGGCTCGATCTTTAAGCCATTCGTGTACGCAGCCGCTCTCGAGACGGCCTATGACGCTCCAAGGGCCGAGCTTGATGATCCAGTCATCACACTGGCTACCCTGGTGATAGACGAACCAACGGTGTTCGCCGACAATCTCAACCGCAGCTACGAGCCGAGCAACTACAATCAGCGCTACCGCGGCCCCGTAACCGTCGGCACCGGGCTTCGGCTGTCGCTCAACGTCCCGACCGTCAAAGTTGCGGAGCGAATCGGGTACAACCGTGTCGCTACTCTGGCGAAGAAAGCCGGCCTCAACGAGAAGATCCTGGCTTTTCCGTCGATGGCGCTCGGCGCATTCGAGGTCACCCTGATGGAGCTGGCCGGAGCCTATACCGTGTTCGCCAACGAAGGCCGACGCATTCAGCCCCACGCGCTTCTGCGCGTGACCGCGCCCGACGGCGCGCTGTTGAAAGCGTACACGTACGAATCCCAGGAAGTGCTCCGTCCGGAGATCGCGTATCTGCTGACCCGCTCAATGGAGAGCGCCATCGAACGGGGAACCGGCGGCGGAGTTCGCGCGCAGGGATTTACTCTGCCGGCGGCCGGAAAAACCGGAACGTCGCGTGACGGCTGGTTCGCGGGCTACACCAAAGATCTACTTGCGATCGCATGGGTAGGATTCGACGATCATCGAGACCTGAACCTGGAAGGGGCGCGCTCAGCCTTACCCATTTGGGTTGAGTTCATGAAAACGGCGTACAAACTGCACCCCGCGAGCAGTATCCGTCAAATGCACTTCGCGCCTCCGCGGGGCATCGAAATAGTCAGCATCGATGCTGACAGCCTGGCGCTGGCCAGTCCGTTCTGTGAAAGCAAGTTTCAGGAGGCGTTCATCGCAGGCACTGCGCCCACCGAATACTGTACGCTTCATTGGTTCCCAGCCCTTGATTTTTGAGCGAATCCACCGGCTCCGTTTCACCGTGGCCACCTGTACAGCGCCAAACAAATCACCACTGGGACGCCAACGGGCCGGACGGAAACGGAATCAGGAACACCCGTGCACATAGCGCATTTCAACACGCAAGAGCAAGCTCGCAAAGCCTTCAGAAAGTTGCGCTCGTTGGGTTGTCGCCGCGTCGCGCGTGTGAGCAGGAGCGGCGATGGCAGGATTAATATCCGGGATCTCTTCCGCCTCTGCTTCGGGGAGCCCGGCAGGTTGACTCGAACAGTGCTGGTCATCTGCGGCGTCCCATTCTTACAAAGTCGAGTTGGAATCTTTCGAGGCAATTTCTCTTGCTTTATCATAAAGGTTAGCATCGAAGACCCGTTTGTTGTCTCTGATGGTCAGCTGGCTCAATAATTGGAAAACACTCGTCTGGGTCGGCCCGCGACTTCGGCAATTACAAGCCGGCTCTGGTGTCCTGGGGAGGCGCATATGAATATGAAATTTGACATCCACGGCGCGATGACTCGCTTACTGATTTACTCGCTTTTGCTTGGGGCGTTAGCCGCAGCGGCTCCGGGTGCTTCGGCGGCGAAATCCGGGCCGCAGCAGGATCAGGCTGGGATTTCGCGCGCACCGGAAATCGACGCCGGTTTTCACCTGCTTTACCAGCTGAAGCCTTCGGAAGCGCGGGCGCAGTTCGAGGCCTGGCGGAGTGCCCATCCGGAAGATCCGCTGGCGGATGCATCCGACGCAGCCAGCTACCTATTTGAGGAATGCTTCCAGCAGGGCGTATTGACCTCGGAGTTCTTTTTGGACGACGAGCGCTTTCTCGGGAAAGTCGCGCTGAAGCCCGACCCTTCGCTGCGCGCGGCTTTCTTTGCCGCAGGAAGAAAGGCCCAGGAACTGGCGCGGTTGCGTTTGGAGAAAGACCCCAATGACGCGGACGCCCTGTTCGCCATGACTCTCAGCCTGGGTCTGGAGGCCGACTACGCCAGCCTGATTGACATGGAACAGCGCGAAAGCCTGCGCATGCTCGGCGAAGCGAACGAGTTCGCCGAAAGACTTCTCGCAGTTGCCCCAGAGGCCGCCGATGCCTACCTCACTCTGGGCCTAGCGAATTACGTCATCGGCAGCCTGTCGGCGTTCAAGCGGCTCTTTCTCCGTTTTTCCGGAATCCGCGGCGACAAGCGCGGTGGAATTGAGCAGCTCAAGATCGCTGCTGCGCAGGGCCGCTACCTCCGACCTTTCGCCAAAATTCTGCTTGCATTGGTGGCCCTGCGTGAAGAGCAGCCGGAACTGGCCCGCGCGCAACTAACAGAACTCGTGGCCGAGTTTCCGCAGAATTCGCTGTTTGCGAGTGAGTTGGCCAAACTGGACTAGGGCTGAACGCAGTCAAAAACGAGAACGGCGTCAGGGTCGAGCCCCGGTGAACTGTGCCGGTTCTACAGGGCAGCGGGTAATCCCTTCCGACTCTGGAGGCGCCCCCAAGGCGCTGCCGTTTAGAATTTCGTAGTCCTGATAATCGATAGTGAGAAAGGAACGCCCCACGATGCGCACGTGCGTACTGGTTTCGTTTCGGGCCGGCAGCCAGAACTCGTCTACTTTCTTGTAGGTGAAATCGATGGCATTGCGTTTCGTCCACCAGGAGGGGCTTTTGGCCGGCTCCCCTTCCATGCGCGCCACCGCGAAATCCTTTCCTTCCACCCAGATCAGCCCGCGAAAGAGAAATTTACTCTTTTTCCGCGGTTTTACTTCCAGCACAAAGAAGTCCTGATCCAGAATCCGCTCAACGTCAACCAGACGAAACTCGTAGTTTTCCGGATCCATGGCCGTCAACCGACGGTGATCTTCCTGCATGGCTTCCACTTCCGCTTCGAGAAGCTTTTTCAAGACTTTTTCCTGTAAGAGTTCTGAGCCGCTCTCCGAAAGGATGCAGAAACGCTTTTCGTCCGGCTGACGGTAGACCATCGCCACAACCAGCTCCGCGCTCTTGCTCGACAATCCGTGATATTCGAGATGGTAGATGCGGGTCCCGCGATAGCTTTCCAGAGCCAGGGCGCGTTGGGCGTTCATTTCCATCAATCTCTTGACCACTTGGTCCGCCGTGAGCGGGGAGGCGGTTTTCGCTTCAGCGAGGCAAACGTCCCCGCCCGGACCGACCAGGAACAGACACATTGCCAAACCGAATTTGGCCGCCAATGGCGCTTTTGCTTTCCTATATGTCATCGAAACGCTCCATGGACCGGTGCAGGCCTGCGTCAACGGCTAAGACCGACTTCCGCCGCATGTTGCCGACTGCTGCCAGGCCGCTCGCCGGCCTTGAAGAACTCGGAACAGAACCGTTTAGGCGGCCTCAATCAACAAGAGAAGTGGATAAGCCCGCTCGCTGTGTGGGAAGTCGCCAGTGCCAGAAACCACAATACAACCAGGAACGCTGCAATTGTCCAGATCATGCTATTTCTCCTGAATCGTTGCAGCTTTCATAGTAAAAGAGACGCCAACGCTTGTACGTTCACAATTGAACATGTGAGATTTTTCGGACGGGCTTTTCCTTTCAGAACGAGTGGTCAATAGTGGATCGGACTTTCCTCAAGCTGCTTCGCAGCAGGGCGGTGTCCGGGTAGCTACGCGTTTGTTTCCTTGCCGGTCTCCGGCTTTTTCGGCATGCCGAAAAAGTGAGCCTGCGCCTCCCCATCCCTTTCCGGTCTCGCAGGCATCGAAGGATTGCCCAAGCGTATCGCCCGTCGGGACTGATTTCGCCGGTTTGAAAGTCCGGCGACTCGCCGGACCAGATGCTTCGAATCTGTACCGATGGGGGCTGATCGGGAGCATCGCACCCGAACGCGCTCAGAAATGCGGCGCAAACTCACGTGACGAGCCATTTCACGACGAAACGGGTATTTCTTGCGCCACTGCCTGGGATGCCGAAGCATGCGCCCTAAGCTGACTCTTATTTGCGTATGTACTTCCAGTTGCGCGGCTTGCCCTCGGAAAGCCATTCAATTGCCGTGCTGACTCGTCGATTGCGCGTATCTTCCCGCTTGGCCTCGGCGATCCATTCCACGTACTCGTAGCGATGGCTCGGACTGAACCGCTCGAATGCGGCTCGCGCCTTCGGATGTTTTTCCAACGCAACCCGGAAGGCCTCCGGCATCTGCAACTCTTTCCGGCGCGTTGTCGTCTTCGGCGGCATCACGCCTTCCTCGTTCAGCCTCACCGCCTCTCGAACGTATCCGATCAGCGTCTCGCGAGGGGGCAGCTCCGCAACGGAGGTGATCCGCCCGAACTGGCCCATAGCGTTTTCCCGCGGTGCTGAGCCGCCTTTCAGGATCAAGGACTCCTTCCAGAAACCGAACGCGCAGTGCTGCTTGAAGGCTGCCATGCTGCAGAGGATCCCCTTGTACGTGAAGTGGGGAACGCTCCACTTCATCGTCTCGTCGATCTTCGGGGAGGCTGCATGCACCGTTTCACGCAGATGACGGAGGATCGGCTGCGCAAAATCGGCAGCCTTCTCAATGTAGGCTTCCACTCGCGGATCTCGTTTACCCATCGCAATCTCCGGCAGCGAGCGTTCGGCGACGGCGAAATCGATGCAGCGCCTCACTCTCCGCTTCGGCAGCGGTCCGCTTTCGGATCGGTCGCCGCAGCCGTTTGATTCTCACTCGCCCCCGGCCTGCTGCGCATAGCCGTCAGGCAAGCGAAGGACTTTGACCAAACCCCATT
>CAZAEY010000088.1:12295-13988 GCA_964484155.1 uncultured Acidobacteriota bacterium | reverse complement strand
GTTGGCAGCCACGAGTGTCCGGGCCCGTCTTTCTTCAAGGCGGTCGTGGTCTCCTTTTCTCCTCGATTTCGGGAACCTTTTTATGTGACGCTGCGATCCCGCTTCGGGAACTTTTATGATGAGGCGATTCGGTTCCTTGACCGCTTTGACATGCCGACTTAGAATCGGCGGGCAGCAAAACGCACTTTTTGAAACGCGGAGAAATCGAAATGAACGTTACACACCGTCGGCTTGTTGACAGACTCGGTTTTGCGTTGGCGCTTGTAGTTTCGTTGGGTCTGATCCTTGCCGCCCGGCAGGGTGGCGAGGGGACCGACGTTTCCGCGCGGGAGCGATTGGTGGTGCTGATCAGCATCGACGGCCTGCCTGCCGAAGCCCTTGCGGATCCGCGTATTTCAGCGCCCACCTTGCGCCGGCTGGCGAGGGAAGGAGCGGCGGCCGACGCAATGACTACCAGCACTCCTTCGGTCACATGGCCGAGTCACACCAGCATGGTCACCGGCGTTCCGCCGGCTCGCCATGGGGTCCTCTTCAACGGCATGCTGATCCGGCAAGGGCTCTCGCGGCCCCCTCGGGTCGAACCGTGGAGGGACAAGGACGAAATGGTGCAGGCTCCCACCGTTTACGACTTTGCGCACGAAGCCGGCCTGAAGACGGCGCAGGTCGATTGGGTGGCCATCCTCAACGCCTCGTCGATCGACTGGGAGTTTCCGGAACGGGCTTCGCCTGACGGAGCCATTGAGCGGGAGATGATCCAGGCCGGGCTAGTGCAGGCCAGCGACGTTGCAGAATGGTCCCAGGTGAATATCACCCGAAAAGATGAAATCTGGACTCGAGCGGCCGCTCACATCGTTCAGAATCACCGCCCGAATCTGCTGCTGTTTCACCTGCTGAATCTCGATTCGACGCACCACCGCTATGGATACGGCAATCAGGCCTCCTATTCGGCGATCGCTCTGGCCGACGCGCGCGTGCGCGAGCTGCTCGACTCCATCGAAAGCGCCGGAATGACGGACCGCGCCACGATCCTGATCGTCTCCGACCACGGCTTTAAGACCGTTACCCGAAGCGTCCGGCCCAACGCCGCCTTGCGAGAGCGCGGACTGGTGCGGCTCGAAGCGGACGAGGTCCGCTGCGATGCGTGGGTCGCGCCAGTGGGCGGAGCCGCTATGGCCTATGTGACCGATCCCGAGGAACGGGAGCGACTGTTGCCGCAAATGAAGGAGATCCTTGGCGGACTCGAGGGAGTGGCTCGGATCGTCGAACCGGATGGATATGCTGCGCTAGGTCTTCCCGATCCGAGTGAAAACGACCAGATGGGAGACCTTCTTCTGGTCGCGGCCGACGGCTACAGCTTCTCGGGCGCGGTGGAAGGGGAGCCGGTTGTGGAAATTCCCCAGGGGGCTGGCACCCACGGATATCCCGCCACCGATCCGGAGATGGACGCGGTTTTCATCGCCTGGGGTCGCGGCATTCGCAGCGGCGTCCAACTGGACCGCATTTCCAATCTGGACCTGGCCCCGACCATCGCCGCGCTGCTGGATCTGGAGATGAAAGACGTCGAAGGGAGAGTCCTGCGGGAGATCTTGGAGTAGGGGAGTTCAGGGAGCCGGGGAGACAGGAGTCAGGAGACAGGAGTCAGGAGACAGGAGACAGGAGACAGGATATAGTGCCCCCCTCAAGAAGCGAGACA
>CAZAEY010000088.1:0-12285 GCA_964484155.1 uncultured Acidobacteriota bacterium | reverse complement strand
AGGAGTCAGGAGACAGCACGCAGAACGTAGAACGTAGAACGCAGAACCAAGCACCAAGCACCAAGCACCAAGTCCCGGTCCGCTACAGCGACGGCGGTTGAAATCCGCCGTGGGCGGCTTCCACGAATTTCGCCACCGCCAGCGCGACGTCCTCCCTTCCGGGACGGGCGACGATCTGCACTCCGATCGGCAGGCCTTCTGGAGAGGCGCCGGCCCGCACGGAGACGCCGGGCCATCCCGTGAGATTGTACGAAACGGTATAGCTGTAGATGGGAACGTTTTCCATCCCCTCCGCCCTCCCGTGAGGCAGGGCCGGCGTAGCATTGACGGGGCACACGATGACGTCGAAGCGGCTCAAAAAGGAATGCATCCTGCTTCTCCAGCCGTACCATCTGGCGATGGTCTGATCCAGCGCAGACGCCGACAGCGCCGGTGTTCCGACGAAGTCGTCCTGCAGCGTGGTTTCCGTGGTTCCGGCCTCTGCGAGCAAGCGGCGGACGGCAGCGCCTCCGTCCCAGAAGTAGAGCGGAAGACCGACCTCCAGCGTCTCCTCGATGCCGGTGGGCCGAGCCTCCTCGACCGTAGCGCCGATTTCTGACAGCGAAGCGGCGACTGCCTCGATCGTCTCGATCGTTTCGCGAGTCGGCGAAGCGATTCCGTTGTCCGTGTGAAAGGAGATCCTGAGCGCTTCGATGTCGACTCGTTCCGGCTCCGACCAGGGCAGGGGCGCGACGGCTGGATCGATCCAATCCGGACCCATGATCAGAGGAAGGAGGAGGGACAGATCGTCGACTGTGCGGGCGATCGGTCCGATCTGCTGAAGGGAGTCCTGGAGACCTCCGAACGGGTAGATGTGTCCGGTTCGCGGAACCCGGCCGGCGCTCGGCTTGATTCCCGCCAGCCCGCACCAGTGGCAGGGCAAGCGAATGCTGCCTCCGTAATCGCTACCGATGTCGAAAGGAGATCCGCCTGCGGCCACGATGGCGGCTGCGCCGCCGCTGCTGCCCCCGGAAGTCCGCTCCAGATCGTATGGATTGGAGGTTTTTCCGTAAACCAGGTTGGTCGTTTCAAACGACAGCGTCAGCTCCGGCGTGTTGGTCTTTCCCAGCAGGATCGCGCCAGCCTCGCGCAGCCGGGCCACCACGGTCGCATCCCGCTCGGGCACGAAGCTGGCTCTCCCCGACGTTCCGCCCGTGGTGATCATGTCGGCTGTGTCCAGCGAATCTTTAATCGTCATGGGGACGCCATGCAGCGGGCCCCAGCTTTCCCCCGCGTTGGAAGCGGCATCCGCCTGTCGGGCCCGCTCCAGCGCCGCTTCCGGCTGCAGCTGGACGACGGCGTTCAGCTGCGGATTGACCGCTTCGATTCGCTCCAGGCAGGCCTGCACGGTTTCCTCCGCGGAAACGGCGCCGCTTCGAATTCCGGCGGCCAGAGCGCGAACCGAGGAGTAGTACAGCGGCTCGGAGAGTGCGGCTCGAGCGTTGCGCTCCAGCCGGCTCGGAGCGCAGGCTGGCAGCAAAGCGGCCGCAGCGCCTCCGCCCATCAGCTTGATCAGGTGGCGGCGGGAAAGGCTTTCGCCTGAGAGGCGTTCTTCTGTGAAGGGGTGGAAGGATTCTTCTTCCATGGCTTTGCTTCTCCCAAGGTTGCTGGAAATTTTCGGCGCCTTTCGGGCGGCTCCTACAACGGCGGGCCCGCCTCGGGACCCAGCATCGCTTCCCGGATCAAGGGGATCGGAGGGCCTCCGAAGGCCAGGAAGGCGTCGTGGAATTCCCGCCAGGCGTCCCGGCCGCCGCTTTGTGCGGTCCAGTCTTCCCGCAGCTTGCGGATCATCAGCTTTCCCAGCGTGTAGTTGAGGTACGCTGGATCGAAAGTGCCTCGCGCAGCCTGTTGGCGGGCGGTTCCGGGGTCCTGGAAGGCCTCGATCAGGAACATTCTTTCGGCATCCTCAACGGTCATTTCTCCGGTGTGCAGTCCGATCGCCGCCAGGTAGCGCACGTTTCGCAACAGGGCGTTCAGGAGTTGCCCTATATGGATTTCCGGATCGCCCCGCCCAAGGCCCGCGTCCCACATCAACTCCTCCGCGTAGTGGGCCCAGCCCTCGGCGAAAGCGTATCCCACAAAGACCTGTCCCATGCGCGACGCCGATCGATTGGAGTGCAGAAACTGAAGGAAATGTCCCGGCCAGACTTCGTGTACGCTCGTGAAGAGAAGATCTGCGCTTCCTGGAATGTATGCCGCTTGCTCCTCAGGGGTCCAGGCGGGATCCGGAGGCGCGATGTAGTAGACCGAAGGGAGACCTTCCTCGTATGGCCCGGGGATTTCGATGTAGGCGAAGTTCCAGCGCTGATGCGGCGGAGCTTCTTCAACCAGAGCCTGCTCCTGTCCCGGAACACTGACCAGATCCGCTGAACGCAGGAACTGCTCCAGTTCCTCCAATTGGCGCCGGGCGGCTTCAATCGCGCCCTCCTCGGGTTTTCGCGTCTGGGCCTCCTGTACGCACTCAACGATCGAATGCCGCGGCATGAACCTTCCGCAGGCTTCTTCCAGCAATTGCTGATTGCGCTCCAGATCGAGCCGTCCCGCCGCTTCCAGCTGCTGGAGCGAAAGGTCGACTCGTTCCGTTGAGCGCAGCATTTCGAGAAACAATTCCGTCCCCAGCGCAAAGCCGTCGCCCTCCCCCTCCTGTTGTTCGCGGAACCACTCGTCAAGCCCCTTGAGCGCCTGCACGGCCGCAGACCGGGCGGTTTCGAACTGGGACTGAAGCGAAGCGTCCTCGACGTCGGCAAACACCGCCGGAACGTCGGTCTCCAGAAATTCGGCAAGGCCGCCGAAGACCTGCATGCCCAGATCGACGAAGGTGCGGGGAAGCGGCGTCTCAAGATTGGCTCGAATCTGGCTGCAGGCATCTGGGACGTTGGAAGCCCAGCGGGTGAACGCCGCCATTCGTTCCTCCAGCGGCGCGTAGGGACGGCTCAAATAAACGTTCGGGTCCAGAGCCCAGGAGTAGTAGATGGGATTGCGCCAAGGCGCCCGCGCCCGCTCCAGCCAGAAAAGCTCGCCGTCCAGGACGGCCAGAAGATACTCCCGCTCGAATCGCTGCCGCTCGGCCAGAGCGCTCCGCTCGAATTGCCGGGCCTCGGCCGCGAATCCATTCAGCCTCTCAATTTCCGCTCGAAGACCTTCGCCGCTCCAGTCCGGCAATCGGCCGTCGAATTCGTGCCGGCCCTGATAAACGGCGAAGGCCGGATTGGCGGCGAAATGCGACTCCAGGAATCGTTCGACGAACGGATCCCAATCAGATTCAGGACCGGGCGACGCACAGCCTCCCAAAAGCAACAGCCAGACGCAAAACAAACCGATCCAGCCCGTGAAACGGGACAGGTGCTTGCCTTCCTGCATGAGTCCTCCATTTCCGCAGCGACGATGCCGCCGGCTCGTAGTCTAACCGATTCCGCCGCAAGCGTTTTGCATGCGAACGCTGCAAGCGTATTCGGACAGTCCGGCCCGGACTTCGCCAAGATGCCTACAGATCCACCTTACGTCCAGTCTCGATCGAGCGATAGATCCCCTCGATGATTTCCATATCCCGCAGGCCCTCCTCGCCCGAGACCCGGCTTTCACGATTTTCCAGAACGCACTCGGCGAAGTCGTCCATATGCAGGGCCTGCTGGTTGACTTCGGGAAACTCCATCGGCCCCTCGCTCGTCCGACCGATCAGTCCGCCGTAGCTGTAGGCCGGCTCCAATTCGAACCAACCTTCAGAAGCGGCCGCGTACAGGCGGTTCAGGTACGCGGAGTAACTCGTGGTGGAGGAAACCGCCGTTCCGCCCGGAAACTCGAACTGCCACAGTATAGTTTCATCCACTTCGGCGAACTTTTCCGGATCGGTCTTGAACTCTTGCGCGTACACGGAAACGGGTTCCTCGCCTGTCGCGTAGCGGGCACCCTGAATGGCGTATATTCCAATGTCCATCATGGCTCCTCCGCCGGCGAGATCCTTTCGAAGACGCCATTGATTCGGATCTCCGATGCGAAAGCCGAAACTCGCCTCCATGAACTTGACCGGTCCGTAGACCCGTTCCTGCCCCAGACGCATCATCTCCTGGTGGCGAGGCTCGTAGTGCAGGCGGTAACCGATCGAAAGCTTTACGCCGGCCCGTTTGCAGGCGTCAATCATCTCTCGGCACTCCTGCACGGAAACGGCCATCGGCTTTTCGCAGATCACGTGCTTTCCGGCTTGAGCGGCGCGGATCGTGTACTCCGCGTGCATCGAGTTGGGGAGGACGACATAGACGATGTCGATGTCCGGGTTGTCCGACAAATCGTCGTAATTTTCATAATTGTAGACGTTGCCGTCGGGGATTCCGTATCGTTCCCGCCATTCCGGAATTTTTTCTGGAGAACCGGTCACGATCCCCGTCAGGCGGCAGCGCTGCGTGTGCTGCAGGGCCGGGGCAAGCTGCCCCGAAGCATAATTGCCCAGGCCGACCAGCGCCACCCCGAGCTTCCTTTCAGACGCGCCCGCCCTTGAGCCAGCGCCGGCCAACGAGGCGGCCGCCACTCCGATGGAGGCCTTTCGGATGAATTCCCTGCGGTTTACCTTGATTGTCAAACGATGATTCGGATTCAAATCTCTCGACCTCCCTTCTTCAATTGCATCATTAACCGGCAGGGCCGGAAATTCAAGCGGATCGCCGCGCAACAAACGGGACCGGGTCTGGAAAATTGCATTTCACTCCACCGGCGCCACCGCTACCCGCATGGTTTCGGGCAAATTCGATTTTCGAGCCCCGGTCCCGTTTGTCGAATTGCCGGCTTGGGCTTGAGAATCCGATTCCGACGGCGGCATGATAGGGATTCCGATGACGATGGCGATGGAGGTTTATCCGGCCATTTCGGCCGAGACTGTCTGGTGGGTGGGCGCCGTTCTGGTCGTGTATCTGCTGGGCGTGTTCGGCCTGGCCTTGTGGGCCCGCAGCCGCATCTATGACGCCGAGGATTTCATCGTCGCCGGGAGGCGTCTTTCCCTGGGATTCGCCACCGCTGCGCTGATGGGAACGTGGTTCGGCGCGGCAACCATCCTGACGGCCGCCGATGAAGTGCGTCTCGGAGGCCTGCGACAGATCGCGCTCGAACCGCTGGGATCGGGGTTTTGTCTCATTCTGGCCGGCTTCTTCTTTGCGGCGCGCCTGTGGAAGATGAAACTGCTGACGCTTCCCGACTTTTTTCGCGACCGATTCGGGACCCGCACCGAGGTCCTGTCGGCGTGCATCATGGTTCCCAGCTTCTTCGGCTGGATCGCGGTTCAGTTTATCGCTCTGGCCGAGATGATGCACCTGTTCTTCGGGCTCGACGTCCACATCGGGATCCTGCTGGTCGCCCTGGTTGGCGGAGGCTACACCTATCTGGGCGGGATGTGGTCGGTTACCATGACCGACGCGATTCAGATCATCCTGATTCTGCTGGGTATCGTCTATCTGGGCGTCGCCACGTTGGGATTTCTGGGAGACGGAAGCGCGGCGGCGGGGTTCGGGCGCCTCCTTGAGGAAATTCCGCCGGAAATGCTTGTGGTCGTGCCAACGGAAACATTGGAGGCGCTATTGGGCTGGGTGGGGGTGTTCTGCATCGCCGCTCTAGGAAACATCGCCAGTCAGGATCTGCTTCAGCGGATCTTTTCCGCCCGCTCCGCCAGCGTGGCCCGGCGGGCCTGCTGGATCTCCGGCGTAGCCTACGTCGGATTCGGGTTGATTCCGGTCATGCTGGGGCTCGCTTCGACTCTCTTGTTCCCTGAAGATTTACAGCGGGCGATCCTGCCGGCTCTGGCGCACGCATTTCTGGCGCCCGTCCCGGCCGTCATCTTCACGCTGGCGCTGACATCGGCCATTCTCTCGACTATCGACAGCGCCATTCTGGCCCCCGCATCCGTGCTGTCTCAAAACCTGTTTGGACGTTTCTGGAAGAAGACATCGACGCTGGCGCTGACGCGCCTGGCGGTGGTGTTGGTGACTTTATTCAGCTTGGCGGCGGCTTATCTGGGCGAGAGCGCCTACGACTTGCTGGAAGATGCGTACGCTCTGCCGCTGGTGGGGCTGCTGGTCCCGCTGACTCTGGGGCTGTACCGTCGGCCAAGACACGAGTCCTCGGCGCTGGCCGTGATGGGGATCGGAACCGGCCTCTGGCTTCTGCATTACGTACTGGACTGGGATTCTTTCCTGGAACCGTTGGCCCTCCATGCGTCGCTGAAGCTCCCCGTCGCCATCACCGTCGCCTTAATTGGACTGCTGCTTTACCTGATTTTGGAAAACCGAGAGGCGACGAACGACTGAACGGCAGGTTGACCGACGCGGTTCAGGCCGTGCTCGCCTGAACGCTCTTCCCCTCCAGAAATCCCTGTAGACGCCGGAGACAGGACTCGACGCTCTCGAGGGCCGTGTAGCCTTCCGGATGCTGCTCCTGCTCGATAATCAGCCATTCGACGCCGCCCGTGGTGAGCAGAAGCTCCAGAAGCGGGCGAAAGGGGACCACTCCGTCCCCCGGCAAGACAACCGATCCATCGGGAGCATGGTCTTCCAAGTGCACGGACTGAGCCCGGCCCGGGTAAGGTTCCAGCAGGGAAATGACTTCTCCGCCTCCTCGCGTTGCAGCGGCTGTGTCCAGCTGTAGAACCACTTCGGCCAGCGTGTAGGATCCCAGGATGTGCCAGGGCAGTTCCCCTTCCACAGGCTGAAATTCGCGATCGAAATTGTGGATTCCGACCTGCATCCCAAAGGGGCGCAGCCTTTCGCTGACATCGTTGAAGGTCTCAGCCAGCTGCAGCCACTCGTCGCGCGTGGTCCGCGGCTCCTCGGTGTGCAACGGAACGACTACGAAAGGACTCCCGAGGACCTGACTGAATTCAACCGTTCGTTCGAATTCGTCGCCCAAGAGCGAGGGAAGCCTCACATGGCAGCCGGCGGACTGCAAGCCGTTTTCGTCCAGCATCCGGCGCAGTTCCCGGGCTGAATAGTTCTGGTAGCCGGCGAATTCGACTCCATCGTAGCCCATCTGGGCGATTGCGCTCAAAACGCCTGGAAAGTCCTCTTGGACTGCCTCGCGGACGGAGTAGAGTTGAAGCGCGATGGGCGCCTTCTTTCGGATGAAAAGCGGCGCGGCTTCGTCCTCGGTTCGACAGGAAGCCCCTAAGGCGATTCCCGCCAGTCCGGCGAGTGAGCGGTTGAAAAACGAACGCCTGGTCGGGCGGCTCCGCACCGGGGAAGCGTCCGGCTTCTTTGAAGATTGTCGCATCCTTCCATATTAGTGGAGTTCCCGCAATCTGCAACGGAACCGGCGCCATCCGCCGAGCCGAAAGCCAGCCCGTCGCGTTCCTTCAAATCTGTCGCGGGCTTCGCGGATTCGACGGGCGCAGTGTCATTTCCGTCCCTGGACCTATGCTAAACTTTCTCCAGCGAGAACCGCCATCCGTGGAAGACTTGGCGATGGCGCACACTGGCCTTCGAGCGTCCGCATGGGGGGCCCTGTACCAGATCATTGAGGATGCTGCAAAGTGAGGGTTTTTGATGGCAAAAGTTCCGGAATCCTTGCGATTTGGACGTTATGAAGCGATCGAAGAGCTGGGTCGTGGCGGAATGGGTGTCGTATACATGGCCAGCGATCCGCAGCTGAATCGACGGGTCGCCATCAAGGTCCTGCCTCCGGAAGAATCGCATGCCGATTCGCGCCGTCGCCGTTTCCTTCAAGAAGCTCGCGCGGCTTCCGCGCTGAACCATCCTAATATCGTCACCATTTACGATATCTGCCGGGACGGTCGGCAGGACTTTATCGTGATGGAGTGCCTGGAAGGAGAATCGCTGGATCGCCTCCTTGCGCGAGGGAAGCTGGAGTTCGCTCAGGCCCTGGCTATTTCCCGTCAGGTGGGAAGCGCATTGGCGACCGCTCACAAGGCGGGAATCATTCACCGCGACCTGAAGCCAGGCAATGTCTTCGTCTGTTTGGACGGCACGGTCAAGGTGCTCGATTTCGGGCTGGCCAAGCTGGCTCATTCGCCGGCGCAGGAGCTGTCCCAGGCCGAAACGCTGGAGGCGCCGCTGACCCGAGTGGGGACGGTGCTGGGCACTCCGCACTACATGTCGCCGGAGCAGGCGAAGGGAATCAGCGTGGATGCCCGTTCCGACATTTTCTCGTTCGGCGCGCTTTTGTATGAGATGTTCGCCGGAAAGAGGCCCTTTGAGGGGACGGAGGCGACGGCCGTCCTGCACGAGGTCATTTATTCGCACCCTCTTTCGCCGCGGCGGCTCAACCCTGAAATTTCCGTGGCTTTGGAAGCTTGCATTCTGCGCGCATTGGAAAAGAATCCAAGCATCCGGCACCCCACCGTTCGAGCCCTGTCGGAAGAACTGGACGCCGCCTCGGCTGGGAACTGGTCTGCGGCTTTTCGCGCACGCCTGTCTTCAGCGAAGCGTAAGGCTGGCGCAGCGGTACAGTCCAGTCGCGCCCCTGTTCTGGCGGCAGCCATTCTGCTGTCGGCGCTCTTGATCTATCTGGCCCAGGATCGCCTCATGCAGTCCTCGGACCGCGGCTCGCAAGTGGTCGTTGGATCTTTGTCCTCAATCCAGATTGGAGAACGGGCGCGGCAGTTGCTCTACCGCTGGGACCTTGAGGGAAACGTAGATGCGGCGATTGATCTCTATGAGGGGCTGCTCGCTGAGGGATCGAGGTCTGCGGCGGTGCTGGCCGGACTCAGCGAAGCCCTTTTCAGGAAGTATCAGGCGACGCGAGACGATACGTGGCTTCAAAGAAGCCGGCAAGCCGCCGAAGATGCCGCCGAGCTCGACGCCCACTTTTCCGACGGTCAGGTTAGGCTTGCAGCAGTCCTCCAGGAGCAGGGGAGATTGGAAGAGGCGGAGAGCATTCTGGATTCGGTCGTACGGACCGATCCCCTCAACGCCGCAGCCTGGATTTGGCTCGGCAATGTCAGGTCTTCCTTAAAACGAGAGTCAGAGGCCAAGGCCGCCTACCTCGCGGCGATTTCCTCCGATCCCGCCAACTGGGAGGCGCATATTCTCCTCGGAAGTCTGCTGTGGGATTCCGCCGAAGCGGATTACCATGACGCCCTGGAGCAATATCTCCGTGCGGCTGAAATCGTACCCGACAGTCCTGTAGTCCTGCAGCATACCGGAGCGGCCTATCACATGGCTGGACAATTTGGCGACGCTGTGCTCGAGTTTCAGGAAGCGCTGCGGATACAGCCGAGCGCCGCCATCTACTCCAACCTGGGTACGGCTTACTTCTTTCAGGAACTGTATCGGGAATCGGCCGCTGCTTTCGAGCAGGCGGTTCAGATGGGTCCCGGCGTCTATTCTCGCTGGGCCAACTGGGCGGATGCCCTGAGTCGACTCCCGGGGAAGGCCGCGGAGGCGAATCGAGCCTACCGGAGGGCCGTCGAGTTGCTGGAGGCTGAAATGCAGGACGGCGGCGGCACTTCCGACCTGAAAAGCCGCATGGCTCTGTACCAGGCCCGTGCAGGGGACTCAGTTGGTGCAATGAAAGTGATGGCGGAGCTGGAGGAGGCCGGTCTTGCAGGCCGCCCCACCTTGCTTTTTCGTGCATTGTTGATTTATGAGCTCGTGGGAGACCGGGAAAGCGCCCTCAAAAAGCTTCGGGACGCGCTGGAAGCCGGCTACTCGCGGGAAGAGATCCAGAAGGAGCCGGCCCTGGCCCCGCTTCGGCAGGATTATCGCTTTCATGAGATCCTATTGGCTTTCGACGAACGAGACTCGACGGTCCGAGAATAACCACGCAATTCCAGAAGTTCACCCCTGCCTGGCGACAGGCGGTGACGGGGAATGCAAATTTGGGAGGTGAGAAGATGAGTGATTACGCATTGGATTGTTGTTTCGATGCAAAGGTGACTCCATGGAATTCAAGTGAATCCGTTGTCATGACGTACGGCTACGCCGCCCTTGGCCAGAATGGATGGGAAGCGGGCGGACAGGCTGCAAAGGTGATGAGTGAAGGCGATCAGATTTATTTTAGTGTGTTCGACAGCTCGAGCTCCTGCTCCCGGGCGACCGTTAGCGTCAGCTTTGGCAGAGGACACACGGCCGATCCGAGCCAGTCGCCGTCTCCGTTGAGCGATCCCGACACCACTACGCTGGCAAACGGCCTGAGTCTGAAATTGAATCGCGGCGCTGCGAGCGCCGGCTGCAATGTGAAGGGCAAAGGGGGAACGCTCGGTCCATATTCCCTGCAGAACACCGGCGATTTCGAAATGACCGTCACCGTGGTCACTTCGGACGGCAAGACCTTTTCGGTTGATCCCGAAATGGAGATCATTCGAGGCGGAGGAGGATAGCCGACCGCGAGACATACGACGGATGAGATCCTGCAATGGACACGGCGCGCAAGCTGATGGTCCAGGTGGACTCAAACGTCTTACTCGATCTTTATCCGGATGACCCGCAATGGGCCCAATTGTCGACCGAAAAACTGAGCGCATGCGCCGGTCGTCGTCTGGCCATCAACTCCATCGTATTCGCAGAATTGAGTCCGGTATTTCGAGCCGAGAGCGAACTGGAGAAGTCGCTCAGCGGATGGCCGTTCGAAAGGCTTCGATTGCCGTATCACGCCACTCCCGGATTTCTACATTGGCGCTCAGGCTCTTGTGGGAAATCTAACCCTTCTGACCAGAAACGCACGGCGATATCGCACGTATTTTCCCGACGTGCAGTTGATCGATCCCGAGTGACATCGGGCGACGGATTCGATTCGGCCTCGAATTCGTCAGTCGCCGGGCAGACCGGATGTTAGAATGTGAGTTTGGGATTCGAAAGGGGCGCTGCATTCGCTTCCGAGAACTGGAATGAGGCGAATTTCCAGGCACCCGCACCTCAACCTTTTCCAGCCTGCATTCTTTACTATGGGCGGCTGCTTCGGTTAGAAGAGGGGTCTGGGGAATAGGTCAGATTTCAGGGGAAAGATTTTGAAAACGTCGGCACAGAAATCTGCTTTCAACAAGGGTTTTTCTCAGAAGGTTCTGTCGAGCGTCCAGAGCCTGCGTTCGGACTTTGTCCAGCTCCTTTCCGATCTTGTCAGAATCGAATCTCCGACCCCGAATCCGGAATCGCAGATCGGCGTTTTCGAGCGCCTTGCACGGGAGCTGCACGACCTTGATTTCCAAGTGAGGTATTTTCCCGGAAAGCGCTCGGGAGGGCAGATGATGGCCCGACCGGCGCAACGTTTCCGCCCGCGACCGTATCAGCTGCTCCTTGGGCACAGCGATACGGTCTGGCCCGTGGGGATGCTGGAGCAAATGCCCTTAACGGTCACGGGAAAAACGCTGAAGGGGCCGGGAGCGTTTGACATGAAGGCCGGGCTGACGTCGATGATCGTCGCACTGAGGTGCCTGCGGCGATTGAAAATGGATCCGCCTGTGACCCCGGTGCTGTTCTTCAACTCGGACGAAGAACTGGGCAGCGAAGAGTCGGAGCGCATGATTCGCCTTTTGGCCCGCTATGCCGATCGCACGCTGGTGCTGGAACCTGCATCCGGGCCCGAGGGGCTTTTGAAAACCGCCCGTAAGGGCGTCGGTCAGTTTACGATCAGAATTCGGGGGCGCTCGGCCCATGCAGGCGTCGAACCAGAAGCAGGCGTCAGCGCAATTCTCGAACTGGCGCATTTGATTCTGAAAATGGAGGCGTTGAACGACCCGGTCCGCGGAGTGACGGTCAATGTCGGTGTCGTCGAGGGGGGGAGCCGTCCAAATGTCGTGGCGCAGAACGCGGTGGCCGTCGTCGACGTTCGAGTGCCGACGATCAAGGACGTGCATCGCCTCGAAAAACGCTTTCTCTCCCTGCAGGCCACGGTTCCGGAAATCGTTCTGGAAGTGGAGGGCGGAATCGAACGGATGCCGTTGGAACGAACCCCGCGCAATCGAGTTCTCTGGAACCTGGCCTGCGAGGCGGCTTCGCAAATTGGGATCACGCTCGGAGAGGAGATGACTGGGGGCGGCTCCGACGGTAACATCGCCAGCCTGTATACGGCTACCCTGGATGGCCTGGGTGCGGTCGGCTCGGGCGCCCACGCCTTGCACGAGCAAGTCGACATCGACCGAACCTTGGAAAGAAGTGCGCTTCTCGCGATGCTGCTGTTGCTCGATCCTCTGAAGGAAAAAAGGTCGCAGCGCCGTGCCGAAGCGTCTGAGTGAGCGGGAGGTTGGTTTTGAGGTTCCAGTTCCGGGTTCCGAGTTGAAACTTGAAGGGCAGGACTTTGAACTCGGGGCTCGGGACT
>CAZAEY010000087.1:0-14358 GCA_964484155.1 uncultured Acidobacteriota bacterium | reverse complement strand
GATATTGAAGGCGTGAAACTTGCCGGAGATCGGAAGGTTTCAGGTCAGAACAATGCGTGTCAGCCAGAAGTAGCGGCGACTGAAATTAAAGCGCTTAAAGCATCGATTGCTTCAATACCTTCGGCCCCGGCTGCGGGCGGATTTCCGGATGCCGTTCGATCAGGTCGCTAATCTCCTCCATCCGCGGCATGGCTTCCGAGCACATCAGCCGGCTGACGACGATGGCGGCGGCGGCGTTTCCGAACTGCAGCGATTGCGCCAGGCTTTTTCCCAGCAGCCGCGCGCCTAGGAATCCGGAGGCGAAGCCGTCGCCGGCGCCGATGGTCGAGGTCACTTCGACCGGATAGGGGGGTAGAAACAGGGATTCTTCGGCCGTCGTCACTTGCGTTCCCGCCGAACCGAGCTTTGCGACGACGATGGGGACGCCGATTTCCCGCAGGCGGCTCATGGCGGCCTCCGGCTCTTTGACCTCGGCCGTCAGTGCAATTTCGGTCGGATTGGCGATGAAGAGGTCGCAAAAGCCGGCCGCAATCCGGGCGTACAGGCCCGCCTCCTGCGGGCTCGGCCACGACATTGCGCGGTAATCGACGTCAAAGGCGACCGCGGCGCCGGAGCGTCGCGCATGTTCGAGAGCCGCCAGCGTGCTCTCCCGCGAGGGGGAGGCGCACAGGCTGGTTCCGTTGGTGAGCAGCATCGAGGCGCCTGAAATCAGCTCCTTTTCCTTCTCCCCGAAGGAGACCATCGTGTCGGCGGCGTTTTCGCGATAGAAGACCTGCGGGAAACGATCGGGCGGACTGACTTCGGTCAGGCACAGGGAAGGGAGGGCGCCCTTTCGGATCTGGATCGCCCGCGTGGACACGCCTTCGCCTTCCAGATACTCGATCAGAAACCGGCTGAGGGCGTCATCGCCGAGACAACTGATCATTTCGACCCGGAGACCCAGACGGGCCAATCCCACGGCCATGTTGGCCGAGGAGCCCCCGAGATAGCGGGAAAAAGTGCGGACGCTCTTCAGAGGAGTGTCCCGTTCTTCCGCGAACAGATCGTAGCCGACCCTTCCGAGGACGACCACAGCGGGGGCATTGCGCGAATCAGGACCAGTCATCAAAGGAAAATCCGTTCTTCCTTGACCTTCTTCTCGAACTTTTCGCGGGCCTCTCGAACCGAGTCCATCGTCGACACTTCAGAGACGGGCACGTCCCACCACGACTCGTACCCGGGCACGCTTTGATGCTTGTCGATCTCCATTACGGTGACGGTCGTGCGGTCCTGGCTGCGCGCCTTCTCCAGCGCCTTCCCCAGCTCGTCCAGATTGCGAGCCACCTGCGCGTGCGCCCCCATGCTGGCCGCGTTGCTTTGGAAATCGACGGCAAGCAGATCTCCGTCCAGCTCGCCCGTGGACTTGTTTCTAAACTTGTAGTCGGTGCCGAAGCCGCAGGATCCTACCGACTTGGAAAGTCCGCCGATGCTGCCGAAGCCGTGATTGTTCAGCAGGATGATGTTGAGCTTGTAACCCTCTTGGATCGACGTCACGATCTCGGAGCACATCATCAGATAGGAGCCGTCCCCGACCATCACGTAGACTTCCCGGGACGGGTCGGCCATTTTGACCCCCAGCCCGCCCGCGATTTCGTAGCCCATGCAGGAGTATCCGTATTCCAGGTGGTATCCCTTCGGATCGCGGGTGCGCCACAGCTTGTGCAGTTCTCCAGGCAGGCTCCCAGCCGCGCATACGACCACGTCCCGAGGCTCTGAAAACTGATTGACGAGGCCGATCACCTCGCTTTGCGCCACCGGGACGCCGTGCCCCAGATGGAAAAGCCGATCCACTTCAGCCTCCCATTCCCGTTTGAAGCGAGAGACTTTCTCCCGATAATCGGCAGAGACCTGATAATCGATATCGGCCAGTTCTTGCAGCGTCGCCTTGGCATCCCCCAACAGAGGCAGGGCGGCGTGCTTGTGGGCGTCCAGCTCGCAGACGTTGATCCCAATGAAGCGGACACCCGGATTTTGAAAGGCGGTCTTGGAGGCTGTCGTGAAGTCGCTGAGCCGGGTTCCAATGTTGATCACCAGATCGGCCTCGCGGGCCAGAATGTTGGCGCCAGGCGTTCCGGTGACTCCGATCGGACCGAGGTTCTGCGGATGGTCGAAGGGGAGGGCGCCCTTTCCCGCCTGAGTCTCGCCGACCGCTATTCCGGTGGCTTCCACGAATTTTTTCAACTCTTCCGTCGCCTCGCTGTACAGCACGCCGCCGCCCGCCACGATCAGCGGGCGCTTCGCCTTTCTGATCCACTCGGCGGCCCGATTCAGCAGCTGGCGGTCGGCCCGGACGCGCGGAATGTCCCAGACGCGTTTCTCGAAAAGCTCCTCCGGATAATCCCAAGCTTCGGTCTGGACGTCCTGAGGCAAGCCAAGCGTAACGGCGCCGGTCTGGGCCGGCGAGGTCAAGACTCGCATAGTCTCCAGCAGCGCGAACGGCAGCTGGTCGGCTCGATTGATTCGATCCCAGTAGCGGGAGACGGGTTTGAAGGCGTCGTTGACGGAGATGTCCTGAGTCTGTTCCGACTCCAACTGCTGCAGAACCGGGGCCACGTTGCGGCGGGAGAAGATGTCTCCGGGCAGCAGCAGCACGGGCAGGCGATTGATGGTGGCGGTGGCCGCGCCGGTCACCATGTTGGTCGCTCCCGGGCCGATGGAGCTGGTGCAGGCGAAGGCTCGAAGCCGGTTGCTCATTTTGGCGTAGGCCGCCGCAGTATGAACCATGGCCTGTTCGTTACGGGTCAGATAGTAAGGAAGGTCCTTGTTCTCCTGAAGCCCCTGGGCGACTCCTGCGACGTTTCCGTGTCCGAATATCCCCCAAACGCCCCCGAAAAAGGCGTTCTCCTTGCCGTCCCTTCTTACGTGCTGGTTCTTCAAAAAAGCCACCAGGGCCTGTGCCATGGTCATCCGACGCGTTTTCATTTGCTCATCCTTCCTCAAAGACGATCTTTTGGTTGTTGGTTCTTTCGGGCCGCCGCCGTCCCCGATGCCGAGGGGATTCAGCTAAGCGCTTCGATATTTATCACAATCGCAGGACGATGACAACACGGATCGCCCCGGTTTTCCTTCAGATCCCGAAGGCTTCGCGAAGATGATGTCTGGATCGCAGGGAACTTTCCAGGGCGGTGGCCAGTTCGGTGTGATCGGTTTCGACGATGACCCATCCGCTCCAGTCCCGATCCTTCAGGAGTCGGAAAAGTCTGGGGAAATCGATGTCTCCGGAACCGATTTCAGTCCAGACTCCGAGGGCGCACGCCTGCCGGTAGTCAAGTCGTTCCCGGCGCGCCCGCTCGATAACCTGCAGGCGGGCGTCTTTGATGTGCAGCGCGTGAACCCGCTCGAAATGTCGCTCGATAAGGTCGATCGGCTGCGCCCCTCCCAGCAGGAGATGTCCGGTGTCGGGTCCGAATCGAACCAGTTCGGCATCGGTCATAGCCAGCAGACGCTCAATCTCCCAGGGGGCTTCCACGTAAGTCGCCACGTGCGGATGAAAGCACATTGTGACGCCGTAATCGAGCCACATCCGCGCGATTTCTTCCAGTATGCGGGCCATAATGGTGAACTGGGACTCGTCCAGCGAAGTTTCGTCCTCAGGTCGGACGCTTCCCGCGATTGCACTGCGCTCCGGCGGCGACACGAAGGCGCTGACAAACAGGCAGGACTGGCCGATCGCTTTGGAGAACTCCGCCTGCAGTCGCGCCTCCCGCAGCAGCGCGTCCCGCAAGGCGTCGTCGTGGAACTGGCCGTGGAAGAATCCGGAGGCGACTTCCAGACCGTGGCGCCCCAGGATGGAGGATGCTTTTTCCGGAGTCAACCCGGGCTCGCTTCGATCTACATTGACGGCCGCAAAACCGGCGGCGGCGGCTTCCCGCGCTCGCTCTTCCAAAGATTTGAAAACCAGAACGTCGGAAACCGCGAGCGGAGTGGTGTCGGCGTTAAGAGCGAGCTTCAGTTGCGTCATGAACCATTCTCCTAATGTTTTGCTGAATTGGAAGCGGCCCGCAGCCCTGCACGCATCGATTCGCCGGGACCAAGGCCGCGGATTCGGGTCGCATCAATGGAGCCTTCCGCCAGATTCGCCCGCCCTCAGCATCTAGTGTCGTTACATTTTCCCGCTAATCTAGTATATTGGGCCTGCAAAAAAGATGAAACGCTTAGATGAAAATGCTGTTTTCCAGAATTGGGCGAAAGCCGAGTTCCCTCCTCAACTAGTTGACAATATTACGGAAATACGAGTTCGCAGTCCTCGGGTCATCCTCGACGAAGCCTTGCGACGAAAACGCAGACCGCTGACCGGCGCCGACGGGAAGCTGCTGATCCTGGCCGCGGACCATCCGGGACGCGGAGTGATCTCGGCGCCCGGGGACAGCGCTGCGATGGCCGATCGGAGGATGCTGCTGGCGCGGATCTGGAGAGTGCTGCAGGAGCCATTCGTTGACGGAGTGATGGCCACAGCCGATATCCTGGAAGAACTCCTGCTGATTGACCGCATCCGGGAGTCCGCCGAGAGGCGGCGATTGCTGGATGGAAGACTTTTGATCGCCTGCATGAATCGGGGCGGATTGGCCGGCGCCGCTTTCGAAATGAGAGACCGCTTCACCGGATATTCAGCGAGGGAGATCGAGCGGATGGGTTTGGACGGCGCCAAGATGATGTTTCGGCTGGATCCGGATAGCTCTGACTCAGCGGCCACGATTTTCGAGTGCGCCGAGGCAGTACGCGAACTGAACAACCGGGAGATTCCGACGTTTCTGGAACCGCTGCCGGTGGAGCCTCGCGGCGGGTCGTACCGGGTGGTCAAGGAGGCGGAGGCGCTGGCCCGCGTCGTTTCCATCGCCACCGCTCTGACGGGCTCGACCCGCAACCTCTGGCTGAAGCTTCCCTTCGTGCCCGATTTCGGGCGGGCAGCGGCCGCCACGACCTGCCCGATTCTGATGCTGGGAGGCGAGAGCCGCGGAGACCCGGAAGCGTTTCTTTCCGAGTTTGCAGAAGGTCTGGCCGCGGGTCGAAACGTGCGAGGCGCGCTAGTGGGGCGAAACGTTCTGTTCCCAGGAAGCGAGGACCCGGCGGCGGTTGCACGTTCCGTCGGTGAACTCATTCACGGGTCCGGAAATTTGGACCAGGCATTGAATGCCTTGCGAACGCTGCAGCCGGAGCCCGGCTAAAGTTTCCGGAGAGCGACGGACGCAAGACGTTTTTCAATCAATGGGGAGGATGGGCGAATTCGAAAAAGTTCGATGACACAGCCCGTTCAGGAAAGCAAAACATGGCAAACATCTACGACGTAGCAAATGCCGCCGGAGTTTCCATTGCGACCGTTTCCGCGGTTATCAACGATTCCGCTTACGTCAGTCCGAGACTGAAGCGCCGAGTTGAAGAAGCCATCGAGCAGCTTGGCTACCAGCCGAATCTGCTGGCGCGCGGCTTGGCGAAAAAGGAATCGCGGACCCTGGCGATTCTGGTTCCCAACATCGCGAATCCGTTCTTCCCCGACGTGGTGCGGGGGGCGCAGGATAAGGCCCAGGAGCTGGGCTACAGCGTGCTGGTTGCCAGTACGGACGACGAGCCTGAAAAAGAGACCGAATACCTGAACGTCTTCATCTCAAAACGCGTGGACGGCATCCTATTGACCAAGTCTCCAGGAAAGCTTCGAAGCGATCTGCTGGAGAGGTTGCGCACGACCGCTACGCCCGTCGTGCAGTTGATCCGCAGAATCGCCGGGGTCAAGGGCGACACCGTGCTGGCCGACGACCGCGGCGCGGCTTTTGAAGGGGTGGCGCATCTGATCCGGCTGGGCTATCGGAGAATCGGCGTGATCACCGGCATGTCGTCGGTCAGCACCACGCGAGAGCGCCTGGCAGGGTATCGTCAGGCGCTGAAGGAGGCCGGCATTCCCGTGCGCCAGACTTTGATCGCAAGCGGCAACTACGGTTTCAATTCAGGCTATATTGCCGGTCTCGATCTCTTGAAACAAGAGCCGGAGGCCGTTTTCGTCTCGAATTATCTGATGGCGGTCGGTTTCATTAAGGCGATGCAGCAATACCAGCTTTCCTGCCCCGACGACATTGCCATCGTTACCTGCGACGATTACCCGTGGATGGATTGCTTTTCTCCGCGCCTGACCACGATCGATTTTCCAAAATACGATCTTGGCTCGGAGGCGGCCAGGGTTTTGATCGAACGCATGACCGCACCGGACCGGCCGCTTCAGTCGGTGCGCTTGCGAAACCGGCTTTGGATTCGCGAATCCTGCGGAATGAATATGCGGAATCAGAAATCGGCGCTCGGTTAATCGTGGGAGTGACGAAGGCCGCGGCGCGGGAAAAGCGCTTCAATCGGCCCGTCCCCTAAAGCTGGCGGGGGTCGGCTTTGCCGCCGGCGCCTGCGTTCATTTTCACGCGAACGAACTCTTTCTGCGAAGGATTCGACGATAAAATCGGATTTTTCTGTTGACAAATTCGAGCAGACTCTTTTTAATACAGCTAAGCGCTTTGGCAGACCATTGAAACTGCAAAGCCGTGTCGAACGGAGGGCAACGCGGTGTCGAACTCATTTTCGAGACGATTGAACGAATCGTCGGAGACGGGCGATCGGTGCCGGGGGGAAAACTAACCTAAGCTGAAGGGGGCTTAAGACTCCATGCGGACAAAAACACTGAAGCCGAGTTTTTGGGTGCTGCTTTGTGCGGTCGGATTTGCGTTGTGCGCGCATCCCGTCCTGGCACAGATCAACACTGGAACCATTGTGGGCACCGTACAGGACGAGCAGAGAGGCGTGATTCCGGGCGCCACCGTCACAGTGACGAATGTGGCGCTGGGAGTGTCAACGGAACTGATCACCAACGACCAGGGAGTCTTCCTGGCCGCCGCACTTCGGCCGGGCGTCTATCAGGTGGAAGCTGAAATGCCTGGATTCAGGCGGGCGCTCCAGCGAAACATCCAGGTCAGCGTGCAGAGCCGCGTCGAGGTGAACCTGACACTGACGGTGGGCGAATTGCAGGATATGGTGGAGGTGACCGCCACCGCAGCAGTCCTTCAGACAGAGGACGCTTCGCAGGGTTCCGTGATCTCGCAGAGAGTGATCGTCGACTTGCCTTTGGATGGCAGGCGTTATTCAGACCTGATTCTGCTGACGCCGGGCGCGGTACCCGCGCCGGGAACCGGAAGCAATCCGAGAGAAGCCCGCCTCAACGTCGATGGAAACTTTTCCCTGCAGAACTATTTCGCGTTGGGCGGAGTGGACAACAATACTTTCACAACCAACGCTCAGGAACGAAGCCCGCAGGCGGTTCAGCCTCCGCCGGACGCGCTTCAGGAATTCCGAATTCAGACGCGCACCTATGACGCCGAGTTCGGCTGGAGCCAGGGAGCGTTCATCAACGCGGAACTGAGATCCGGCGCCAACCAGTTTCACGGGGGAGGCTACTGGTTTCATCGAAACGACGCCTTGAACGCAAATAATTTCTTTGCGAACCGGGCCGGAATCGGCAAGGCCGACGAAACGAGAAATCAGTTCGGAGGACTGATCGGCGGACCGATCGTTTCGGATCGGACCTTCTTCTTTTTCAACTACCAGCAGACCGACGCGACCAAAGGAACGACGACCACGGGGACGGTGCCCACGGCCCAGATGAAGCAGGGCATCTTCACCGGAGACCGAAACCTGACGATCGCCCGGGATGGCCAGGGAAATCCCTTCAACCCCGCCATCGTTCCATGCGTTGATGAAGTCAACAATGTACTGAATCTGAACGCGACTCGGACCGACGGCCTCCCCTGTGGAGACCCTGCGGGAATGGCGCTCGCTCAGTTGTACCCGGATCCGAATCTCGGTCAGTTCAATTTCGTTTCGGCTCCAGACATCCCGCTCGATCAGCATTCGTTCGATTTCAGAATCGACCACAACCTCAACGCGAACAATCTGCTCTACGGCACTTACAGCTTCACGCAGACCGATACCATCGTCGAGCAGGGCCCGCTGCCGAACCCGCTGGCGACGGGAGGCTTCACAGGCAACAGCTACGTGCGGGGACAATTGGCCTCAGCCACCTGGAACCACATCTTTTCGCCCACCTTGCTGAACAACCTCCGATTCGGATTCAACCGGGTCTTTTCCGACACATTCCCTGTCGCCCCTCCCGGCAATGCAGGGCCTGACTTCGGGTTGCAAGGGCTGCCGGGGGCGTTCGCCTTCGGATTGCCACCGATCCGGGTGGCCGGCTACAGCTTCCTCGGGACCTCGGAATGGAGGCCGCAATGGCAGGTTTCGCAGGTTTACCAGGTGATGGACAACATTTCCTGGACGCGCGGCAATCACAGCTACCGGTTCGGTTTTGAGTACAAGCGGGCGATCAATAACTTTCTGGACATCATGGCGCCCAACGGCCGATACCTCATCCCGAATTTCTGGACGGGCGACGGCGTGGCCAACCTGCTTCTTGGCAACGTTCAGCAAGTGCAGGCCACTACGGACGTGGTGCCCCACATGTACCTGGATGGAATGATGTTTTACGTTCAGGACACATGGCGGGTTCGTCCCGACCTGACTCTGAACTACGGAATCCGATACGAGTTCTTTACGCCGATGCAGGAGCGGGAGAATATGGTGTCCAATTTCGATCCGACCGCAGCCGGCGGGCGTGGCGCCCTGATCACCTCGTCGCCGCTGGATTTCGTCAACCCCTGCGATTTTGACTGCATCCAGCGTTCGAACGCGACGGGCGTATTCGGAAGATCTTTGGTCAATTCCGACAAAAACAACTGGGCGCCCCGTTTCGGATTCAGTTGGAGATTCGCAGAAAACGCGGTGCTGAAAGGCGGCTATGGCATCTTTTATCAAGCCATGGACAGGATGGGAAGTTCGGCTGTGTTGGCCTTGAATCCGCCGCAGTTGATTGAGTTCCTCGGAAACGAGGTTATCTTCAACCAGGAGCCGCGGATGCTGTTGCGAGATCCGTTCCCAGAAGTCTCCAGAGCTTTCAATCCGCAGGCCATCGACTTGCGCGGCCGCTCCATGAACGAGCTGGCGCCGTACTCGCAGCAGTACAGCCTGGGGACTCAGTTCAAGATGGGTACGGACTACATTCTGGACCTCGCGTATGTGGGACAGGTGACTCGAAAGATCAGAGGTCTGCGTCCGCTCAATCAGGGGATCATCGTGGACGCGCAAAACGGCATCGTCGAGTTTCCGTTTCCGGACTGGCAGCGGCTGAGCGACTTTCTGGCCAGCGACCGCGATTCCAACTACAACTCGTTCCAACTGCAGCTTAAAAAGGCGTTCAGCGCCGGGCATGCGTTCAATGTCGCTTACACGTGGGGCAAAGCCCTGGGGAACGTGGGAGACAACTTGTCCCAGGGCGGCGGAACCGCTGCTGTGCGGCCTCAGAACGCGCATGATCCTGGCGCTGACTACGGGAGGCTCATTTTCGACCAGAACCACCGCGTGGTGGTGAACTGGGTGTGGGAGCTACCGGCAGGAGTGGGCAAACAGCACCTCAACACGGGTGCTGTTGCCCACATCCTCGGAGGATGGCAGATGAACGGAATCTGGAGTTCGACCAGCGGGGCTCCGCTGACGGTCACCGCCAGCGATCAGACCGGGACCCGAAGTCAGAACTTCCGGGCAGATTGCATCGGAGATCCTGTTCTCTCGAATCCGACCGTAGAACGATTCTTCAACACCGCCGCATTTGCGCAGCCCGCACCATTCACCTTCGGCAGCTGCGGCGTGTCGGCGCTGAGCGGCTGGGCCCATCACGTGTTCGACCTGTCGCTGTTCAAGAACTTCCAACTGCCGATGAACGAGCACACCAATCTGCAGTTCCGCGCCGAGTTCTTCAATGCGTTCAATACGCCGCAATTCAATGATCCCGTCCGGAACGTCAACAGCGGAACCTTCGGGCAGACGAACGGCGTTTTCGACAGTTCCAGGGAAGCGCGTGTCATTCAGCTGGGGTTGAAGTTTAACTTCTAGAATCGCTCGGATAGCGAGAATAAGGGCGGGCCGGCGTTCGAACGAAGCCGGCCGCCCTTTCTTTTTTCCCCTGCAGTTGAAACTTCGAACTGCAGACGCCCCGTAGGGATACCACAACATCAGCCCAGGGTGAAACGCAGCGCCACCCTGAGACTTTCTGATCGGGTCCGGCGCCCTGAAAGGGCGCGACAAACGTCGATTTCCTTGTTAAATGTTCGTTTCCAGAGGGCTTGTGGCGCTCCTTCAGAGCGCGTCTTTCTCCTTCGCCGGCGTCAACCCAGGGTGGCGCTGCGCTTCACCCTGGGCTGGCATTGTTGCGCCCTTTCAGGGCGGGATCCTGAAACCTCCGCTGGGCGGGGAGGGGGGCCTCGCCGCTGAGTGGCCGCCGGCGGAAAGAGTTCAGTCGGACGGCTCGACCTGTGGAACCGTCAGAGTCTGGTTGGCTTCGACGTCAAACAGGCGGGTGATTTCGCCGTCCGGCCAGCGTATGACGACTTCCTCTGCGGAAGGCGACCGGCCCATTCCGAAGTGGAGCGACATTTCGTGTTGCGAAAGGTAGCTCCCGCCGCTCTGGACCTCGCGACTTTGCCAACGTCCGCCGACCTTTACGCGCACCAGTGCGCCGACGGCGAATCGATTTTCCCGGCCCCGAAGTTGAACGCGCAGGAAGCCGTTTTCGGATCCTGAGTTCCAAAAGAGAAGAGGAGTGGAATCCAGCGCGTTGATGACGACGTCCAGATGACCGTTTCCATCCAAATCGCCGACTGCCAAACCCCTTCCGACCGCCCGATCGGAAAGGCCGGCCTGCAAGCCGGCCTCTTCGAACCCGCCCCCCTGCAGATTTCGAAACAAAAGCGGCCGTTGGCGGTATCCCTCGATCCCGCCGCCGCGCAATCGATCCGCTTCTGGGAAAATGTGACCGTTGGCGACGATCAGATCCAACCAGCCGTCATTGTCAAAATCAAAAAATGCGGCGCCCCACCCCACGAAGGGAAGGGAATCGCGGAGCAAACCGCGTGACGAGGTGACGTCGGTGAAATTGAAATCGCCGCGGTTCTCATAAAACGTATTATATTCGGCAGAGAAATTCGTGACGTACAGGTTCATAGCGCCGGAATTCAGATCGTCGCCGATCGCCACCCCCATCCCGGCCTGCTCCGTTCCTGCTTCGCTGACGGCCGAGCCGGACAGCAACCCCATTTCCAGGAAGGTTCCATCTCCCTGATTGGCATACAGCAGATTGGGGGTGGAATCGTTGGCCACATACAAGTCGGGCTTTCCGTCTCCGTTCAGATCCGACCAGATGACGCCAAGGCCGTAGTATCGGTCCGGATCGTGCAGTCCCAACGCCTCCGAACGTTCATCAAAAGTGCCGTCTCCCCGATTGACGAAAAACGAGTTGCCGGCCCCCTTCAAGCCTCTGGGCCCGCACATCACGTCCAGGCCCAGGTACTTGCATCCCATGACGCCTCCGCCCATTGAGCCGTAGCGGGCGCTCCCCGGCTCGGGAAGATTCTCGCGGTCCAGCTCGATGTAATTGGCAACGTAAAGGTCGAGATAGCCGTTTCCGTTGAAGTCGGCCCAAGCGGACCCGGTCGACCATCGGGGATCGTTGACTCCGGCTCGCGCGGTGACGTCTTCAAAGGTTCCGTCACCCCGATTCCGGTACAGGATGTTGTCGCCGTAGCCGGTGACGTAAAGATCTGGCAAGCCGTCGTTGTCGAAATCCGTCACGGAGCAGCCCATTCCCCATGCGCCGTTTCCGGCGAGTCCGGCCCGCTCCGTCACGTCTTCAAACCGGCGATTCCCCAGATTTCGAAATAGAGCGTGGCTGAGTTCAGAGGGCTTCCCTTGGCGAAAGCTATCCAGCTCGCCCCCATTGACCAGAAAGATGTCCAGCATTCCGTCGCCGTCGAAATCGATCAGACAGACTCCGCCGGACATGGCTTCCACGATGTAGCGTTTCTCCGCATTCCCGCTGGTCAGATGAAATCCGTGCAGTCCGGCTTCGCGAGCGCCTTCGACGAATTGCGGCGGCGCGCTCTCCTTCCCGGCAGCCAAGACGATAGCCGTCGACAGGAGCCAGAACGATGCCACAGCGATCCGGGTCGGTATTTGGCGGCAAGCGATTCGAAACGGTTTGGCGCGGCGGGCGAAGTCTCTCACCAGCTCCCCGGTTTGTCGTCGTTCTCGAGCCAATAGCGCACCAGGGCTGCGATCTTCGAGATGGCGATGTCCGCCAGCGTCCTCCCTTTGGCGGCGTCGATTTCACTCAGTTTTCCCGAGTATCCGGGCCAGCCGGTGACGTCGCTTTTCTCCAGATAGAAAGGGAATCCGAAATCAAACTCGATCGCCGGCAAATCCGGCCCTTTGCCCGCTTCGACGCTATGCGGGGCGTAGGCGGCCGCCACCGAAAGCTCAAGCGGCCCGCCGTGGCCGTGGCCGCCGTTGCCGGATTCAAACAGGTCGAGCTCTTCGACCTCCGGGGTGGGCAGCGTTTCCCACCAGCTCACTAAGATCGCCTGCGAACCCTCGATCTCCCGGGTGACTTTCGATATCGCGCCTCTGGCGGGACCGATGTTTCCGTCATGCCCATTGAGAACGAGCACTTTGTCAAAGCCTTTTGTAAACAGGCTGCGGAGCACGTCTTCCAGAAGCATCGTAACCACTTCCGGCCGGACGGAAATCGTGCCTGCGAAGACATCGGTGTGACTGGGAGAGTGAGTGTAATGCAATGTGGGTAACAGCGAAGCACTTAGCTGCTCCGCCAGTTCGCGGGCGATGCCCCCTGCGATGATGCTGTCGGTCAAGGGAGGCCCGCTCGGGCCGTGATACTCAACCGAACCGAGAGGCAGGATGGCCAGATTCGAGGACTGAATATGCTCTTCGAGAGCATGCCCCGCCTGATAGCCGAGGCCGGCCTGCGAACGGCCTTCTGAAGCCAGGGCGAAACCGGGCGCTGAAATCGGCAGCATCAGGATGCAGCTTCGGAGCCAGCGGCCTGCAAGTCGTTTCATGAATTCCTCCTGAATGAATACGGGCCTTCGCCCGTTCGCACCGCGAGTCCCGCGCTATTTGAAGCCACGCTCCGCTCGGGACCGCAAAGCGGCAAAGGGCTTCGCTGACAATTCGCATTCACACAGGGTATCATCAAGCTGGATCGTGGAAAACGCCAGTTGAGGTTATCCTGATAACGATGAGACGCATTCGACGCAATTTCGCGAATCTGGTCTTCGCCGGCGCGGTGTCCCTTTGCGCTCCATCGATCGGATGGGCGGCTTCCAACGAATCGGAGCGCGTGCGATTTCAGGAGGCTGTGCAGGCGTTTCAGCAGGGGCGGCTGGCAAGTGCATTGGAGTCGCTCTCAGCCCTGCTCCAGGCCAACCCGGACCACGCCGACGCCCACATGTTGATAGCCATGGTTCTGGACATGCAGGGCGACGCCGTAAAGGCGGGCGATCACTTCGAAAGGGCGGTCCGATTGCGGCCCGATTCGGCCGCCGCGCGAGTCAATCTGGGCAGCAACCTGATCCGCAGGGGGGAGTGGCCGCAGGCTGTCGCGCATTTCGAGAAGGCGCTGGAACTGGACCCTCGCAACGCCGCCGCATCGTTCAACCTGGGCGTCATCCGTCTGCACACGGAGGGACCGGAAAAGGCGCTCGGTCATTTTCACGAAGCCTTCCGCATTCAGCCGGAAGTTTTCGAAAACGGCTATCAGCTGGCCTATTGCCTGGTCCTGCTTGGTGAGGACGACAGGGCCGAGAAGGTCCTGGCGGAAATCAGGTCGGAAGGAGAAGCGAGACTCGAATTTCAGCTGCTTCACGGTTTGGTCGAGCGTTCCCGAGGGCGACAGGCCAATCTCGAACGAGTCCTCGGGGAGTTGAAGGCGGCCTCGGCAAGAATCCCCGTTGAAACTCTGCAGTCGCTGGCGAACCTGTTGATTTCGCAGGATCTGCTTGGGGAAGCGGTCTATTTCGTCAGACGGATTTCCGAGCGAATGCCTGACTCGCAGCAGGCATGGGCGCACCTGGCCTTGGTTGAAAAGGAGGCGGGAGAATTCTCGCAGGCGAGAGATGCGGTGCGGCGGGCGCTGGCCCTCGGGGAGACGGAAGAGCTCCACCTGCTGGCCGGAGACATCCTGGAGTTGATGGACCTGCCGGTGGAGGCGGTCGGCCACTATCAGCAGGCCGTGCAGCTGAATCCTTCCGAGCGCAGCTATTACGCCCTGGGCCACTCCTTTCTCCTTTACTGGAACTGGGAGGCTGCAGCTCAGGTCTTTGAGTCGGCGCTGCAGAGGTTTCCCGAATCAGCTCCGCTCTGGACCGGTTTGAGCGTCGCGCGATTCGG
>CAZAEY010000086.1:0-14719 GCA_964484155.1 uncultured Acidobacteriota bacterium | reverse complement strand
AGCGGTCGACTACTTCCATCCCTGGTCGACCACTTCCGTCCCTGATTCGGCCAGATAACGTCTGTCCCCCGTTTTGCTCACGGTGGTTCTTCGCCGATTTTCGTCGGAGTTGGAATAGGACGTGCTTACATCAACAAGATAAGTCTGCGTCGCAACCTGCGGCCAGCACAGAAAGGAGTTGAATCATGGCAACAAAGAACATTTCTGTTTACGGCATTTATGGGAATCGTAGCGGAGCTGAAGAGGCGGTCGACGCCTTAAAAAGAGCGGGATTTCGCCATACCGATATCTCCGTGCTGATGGCAGAGAACGCCGGCACCATGGATTTTGCCCACGAGAAACACACCAAGGCACCCGAGGGAACGGCGGCGGGTGCTGGCGCAGGAGCCGTCATCGGTGGCACGCTCGGATGGCTGGCGGGGATTGGCGCCCTGGCCATCCCGGGCATTGGGCCTCTGATCGCGGCAGGCCCCATAGCCACGGCCTTGGCGGGACTGGGGGCGGGAGGCGCGGTAGGCGGCCTGACGGGCGCGCTCGTCGGAATGGGAATTCCCGAGTACGAGGCCAAGCGATATGACGGGCGGATCAAAAAAGGCGGAATCTTACTTTCCGTCCACAGCGACGACTCCGACTGGGCCTCCAAGGCCCAGGAGATCCTGATCAATACCGGTGCCGACGATGTTTCCTCCAGCCGCGAGGAGCGCGCCGATTACGCTCGCGGTGAGAGGCCACACGAGCGGACGACGTGAAGGCCCGGGCCTAAATGGGCGCCTAAGCGGAAAATTTCCTCGGAACGAGCGAATTTTTTGAAGCAGGGCGAGGCGGATTTCTGCTCCGTTTGGTGAAAATTCGCCCTACCGGGGATGACATGCCCCGATCGAGGTCTCTACGCCCGGTGCAAACAGGCAGAAGTGGCGGCAGATCAAAAGTCCTGTTCTCGTATTCGGGACCCTTCGTAGGCTCCCGTACGGCAATAGCCTGCGGGGAGGGAAGGTCTTTCGGCCGTGACCGGCTGTGGTTAGATGCTCTCCACTTAAAAAATCCGGCTCTTAGAGGGGCCCCGGCTGATTCAGCTCTCGCGGGCACCGGAAAACGTCAGTGGAGAGCTGCGGGAACTCCCCGATCGTCATGAGCCTCCCGTGGAAAAATGCGAAGCGTCGGGCCGTCCACGATGAGCTCTTCGATCATGAAAGGATACTTCGCGTCTATGCCTTTCGCCCTTCTTTCGAGACGACCCACGGCTTTCCTCACTTCCATCGTCCCGCTTAGAGTCGTGCGCGATTTGGATCACGAGGACTTCTAGCTCGACGTGTCGCACGCGCACTGGGCTCCGCAACAGATCTGGAGGCGACAGCGTCGCCGAAAACCGATCGATCGAAATCAACGGGGGTCGGTCGCCTCTGCCGTGGCGCCGAATGAATGCGAGATTCGTTGTGGAAACTCAGGCAGGGCTCCAGGGGCGTCGCTCTTTCTTGAACGTTGGTACGATGCAAAATACAATTCAACAGGCTTAGGAAAGGTTTCCCGCTTCGCAGTCCAGTCGGATTCACAAGGGGAGATCCAATCGCTTTGCGGGTCATGCGCTTGATGAGAAAGGATTTCCTGCAGTTACCATGAAGAATGTCTTTTGGGGGGTCTTCTGGATCGGCGTATATCTGGCACTTGTGTTGACCCCGTTGATCGCCTTGCTGTTGGGGGAGACGCCTGGTGGCGTCGGTTTCTGGTGGGACTTTTCGATCGGCCTCGGATTCGCCGGTTTGGCGATGATGGGGGTACAGTTCATCCTGACGGCGCGCTTTCGTCGAGCCACGGCGCCCTACGGCATTGACATCATCTATTACTTTCACCGGTACCTGGCCGTCATCGCCCTGGCTCTGGTGCTGGCGCATCCGCTTATCCTGATCGTCCTGAATCCCACGTTCCTGCATCTGTTGAATCCGCTGGAAGCTCCCTGGCACATGACGGCCGGCGTGATTTCCGCCGCAGCCATGATCCTGCTGGTCGCGACCTCTTTGTGGAGAAAGCAGCTGCGGATCCATTACGACGGCTGGCGGATCGCGCACGTGATTTTCGCCATTTCCGCGATGGTGTTCGCCTTGATCCACGTCGAAAAGGTGGGTTATTACATTGCGGCGCCGTGGAAGCGGAATCTCTGGACGCTGATCGTCATCTGCTGGATCGCAGTCATCGTCTATGTCCGGTTGATCAAGCCCTGGTGGATCTCTCGCCGGCCCTACCGCGTTTTCGAAGTCCGGCCGGAGCGGGGGGACTCATGGACGGTAGCTCTGGAACCGGACGGCCACGATGGGATCGAGTTCGAATCGGGCCAGTTCGTCTGGCTGACTTTGCGACATTCGCCCTTTGCGATGAAAGAGCATCCGTTCTCCATTTCCTCGAGTCCGACACTTCGAGGCAGGCTGGAATTCACGATCAAGGAACTGGGGGATTTCACGCGTACCATCAAGGACGTCGCGCCGGGAGAGACGGCATACGTGGACGGGCCTTTCGGAGCGTTCAGCGTCGACCGCCACGACGCTCCCGGCTATGTATTCATTGCGGGCGGAATCGGAATTGCGCCGATCGCCAGCATGCTGCGAGCGCTGGCGGATCGACGGGATGCTCGCCCTCTGATCCTGTTCAGCGGCCACAGTAGTTGGGATCGGGCCACTTTGCGGGAAAGCGTTGAAGAACTCAAGGAACGTCTCGATCTACGCATCGTGCACGTTCTGGAAGAACCACATGAAGGTTGGGACGGGGAAACCGGATACCTGAATGCCCAGATGCTCGATCGACACCTCCCATCCGAGCGAACCGATTTTGAGTACTTCATTTGCGGGCCCGTGCCGATGATCGAGGCCGTCGAAAGGTCGCTGCACGAACTCGGCATTCCCATGTCGAAGTATCACACGGAGCTGTTTGATCTGGTTTGAAGGGAAAGATTTGAGGAGTTCGTTGAATGCGTTGTAGACTTGCGAAATTGGTGGCTTTCGCCACTGGAGCCCTGATCATCCTTGTGGTTTCGATTTTCGCTGCCGCCCAGAACGCCTGAGATGCTGGATGCAAGGCCGCCGTTGCAATCGGCGGCAATGTTTCAGCAGCAGCGGATTCATGTAAGGAAAGGACGGTGAAAGGATGCCTCAATTGAAGACAACCAAACTTGCCAGCGTGCTGGGCCCCTTGGCTCTTTTCCTGGGCGCTTGCGCCTCGCCAACATATTCCGGCGAGGACTCCATGGCGCCGGGCAAACAGGTCTATCGAGAAAACCGCTGCTCGATGTGCCATTCCATCGCCGGCGAGGGCAGTCCCCGGAGTCCCCTCGACGGCGTCGGGAGTCGCCTGACGGAAGAAGAGATCCGGAATTGGATCGTGGCGCCGCAGACGATGCAGGCTGACGTCCGAAAGCCGGCCTATGACGACCTTTCCGATGAGAGCCTGGAAGCGCTAGTCTCCTACATGATGTCCCTGAAGGAGGAATGAGGGCCGGCTCGCGCTGGACGGGTCTGTTTCTTGATGTCCCAAGGCGTCGCAAACTGCGGACGGATCCAATCCGGTCGGATTGAAGTCTCAGGCTCTCCTTGAAACAGCGCCGGAGTCGCCCGGCAGGCCTTTCAGCGGCATCTTCAGGGTCCTCGACCGCAATCGTCGCCATTTCGGCGTAAGATCCTGAGTACTTTGGTTCACGTTGCATTTGCGCATCTGTTTCCCAGAGCGCTCAGGATCTGCCGGGGCGGCGTTCAAGAACTCCCTTGCGATCCATCGAAACGATCGGCCAGGGTCTATCTGCATTGAGTCATTTGAAAGGAAGGGGGCGTTATGGCAGTCCCAACTCAGTTTGAGCGACTAGAAGAAATACAAGCCCTGATGGCGGCGGACAACTGGGATGAATTGGGACAGATCCTTTCCGGTTGGCCCGAACCTGAGATCGCCGATCTGCTGTTGCAGGTGGAACATCCGGAGCGCGTCCTGCTGTTTCGTTCGCTGCCCCACAAGCTGGCCGCCCAAGTCTTTGCCTACCTGGAACCGCAACACCAGAACCGGTTGTTAATGGACCTGGCCAATGAAGACGCCCAGCATCTATTGGCCGATATGAGTCCGGACGATCGGACGGCCCTGCTGGAGGAGCTTCCAGATGAAACCGCGCAGAGGCTGATCCGCCTGCTGGCGCCGGAAGACCTGGCCGAAACCCGCAGACTGCTGGCCTACCCGGAGGACAGCGTCGGCCGTCTGATGACCCCCGATTTCATCACAGTCCGACCCGAATGGACCATCGGTCAGGCCCTCGAACACATTCGACGGGAAGGCTCCGACAGCGAAACTCTCAACCTGATTTACGTAACCGACGAACACGGAAAGCTGCTGGACGGCCTCAAGCTGAGACGTTTTATCGTGGCCGACCCGAGCGTCCTGGTCGAATCCATCATGGACTACAGTTTCGCCAGTCTGTCGGCTTTCGAAGATCGGGAAGAAGCCGTCAAGATGATCCAGCGCTACGACCTGTTCGCCCTGCCGGTCGTCGATGCGGAAGGTATTATGGTTGGAATCGTCACGGTCGATGACGTTCTGGACGTGGCGGAAGAAGAAGCCACGGAAGATTTCCACAAAGGAGCGGCCGTCGCCCCGCTGGATGTCGTCTATAACCTGGCCACTCCCTGGTCGCTTTACCGAAAGAGAATCGGCTGGCTGGCGGCTCTGATTATCATCAACCTGGCCTCTTCCGGAGTGATCGCCGCATACGAGGAAACCCTGGCGAATTTTATCGCCCTGGCGTTTTTCATCCCCCTGCTGATCGACAGCGGTGGCAACACCGGCGCCCAATCCGCGACCCTGATGGTCAGAGCCTTGGCTACCGGTGACGTCGGCCTGGGAATGTGGGCGCGAACTCTCTTAAAAGAGGCGGTCGTCGGGCTGCTTCTGGGCCTGACCATGGGAACTTTGAGCTTCTTGCTGGGAATTTTCCGAGGCGGCTGGGAAGTGGGCCTGGTTGTCGGTCTGACCATGCTGGCCATCGTCGTGGTTGCAAATCTGATCGGCACGCTCTTTCCATTCGCCCTGACTCGCTTCGGGGTGGACCCGGCGGTGGCCAGTAGCCCGTTGATCACGTCGGTGGCCGACATCGTGGGTCTGTTGATCTACTTTCTTATCGCCGGCGCGGTTCTGCAGCAGGTTGTATAGGAGCTGGCGGCCACGAATCGCGGAAGGTAGGGCTAAGGTTGCCATATGGAAAAGGCGACTATATCCCAATTGAAGAATCGTTTAAGCGAATACCTTCGCAAAGTGCGATCGCGACCAACCGGTGGCCCGACTTGAAGGCCGTGCCTCGGAAGAATTGCCGAATCAGCGAATCGTCCGGCTGGAGCGCAAGGGCCTGTTGAAGCGTGCATCCCGAAGGCCGCCGAAGTCGATCCTGCACGAATCGAGCCTGAAGACCTCCTGAAGCGACGTGGAAGCGCAGCTGAGCCGGCCTTCCGGGTCCTGGCGGACCCTCGGCTTCCTATGGCGCGTCTGAAACCGCCCTCGCCTGCGGCTCGGACGGGGCTAGAGCCTTGCGGCCCTGACGGGCCTGTCTTGTGCGCCTTTACCCCCGCAGCTTCGGCTTACGACCCTGCGGCGACGTAGGCAAGGATGAGCAGGGCGGCCATAGCCACCAGCGAAACCATTACGACAAGGACCTGGGAGGTCAGCGGGAGGGTGCGGTCTCCCACGGGCTCGATGATTCCGGCGGCCGCATCCAAGGCCAGATAAACGAGTTTGGCGCCCAGACGGCCTCCGGACTCGATTGCGGCGGAAGCGGTGGAGATCGCCTGCTGGATCGGTCGGCGGTACAGGAAATCAACATCCAGAGTGATGGTGGGCTGTCCGCCCAGGCGGTCTCTCAACAGCCAGAAGCCGAGAGCCGTTCCGACCAGAATCTGCGTGCCGCCCACGATGTGATCCGCTGTGAAGGGATCGTATTGAATATCGAAAGGCAGCAGACCGTACAGCAGGCTCGGGAATATGCCGGTGACGATGCAGATGGCCGAAGCCGCGCCCATTGCCAGAGACATGGAGATCGGCACTTTTCGATGCACGGTCGCGGCAGATCCGCCGTGACCGAAAAACGTAAACCAGGGAAGCTTGAGGCCGACCGATAAAAACGTGCCCATCGAAGCGATCAGCAGCATCATTTCGATCGACGGACGGTGTTCGTAGGCCGCGGCCGAAACAACGAGCGCCTTGCTGACGAAGCCGTTGAACAGCGGAACTCCGGAGATGGAGAAGGCGCCGATCATCATAAATACGAAAGTCCAACGCAATCGATGCGCGATTCCCCCCAGTTCGTTCAGCTTGCCTCGGCCCGTGGCGTAAATCACCGCTCCGGCGCTCATCAAGAGCAGTCCCTTGTAGAAAATGTGAGAAAAGGCGTGGGCCGAGGCTCCGTTGACGGCCAGCGCGGTGCCCAACCCCACTCCGCAGACCATGTAGCCGACCTGACTGACGATGTGGTACCCGAGCAGCCGGCGGATATCGTTTTCCAGAACCGCGAATGTGACTCCATAGAGCGTCATGATCGCGCCCAGCCAGATCAACGGCTCTGATTCCGGAAAGCCTCGGGCCAGGGCGTAGACCGCGGCTTTGGTCGTAAAGGCGCTCAGAAAGACGGTGCCGTAGATAGTCGCGCGCGGGTAGGCGTCGGGAAGCCACGCGTGCAGAGGCGGCACGGCGGCGTTGGTCAGCATGCCGATCGCCATCAGCCATGCGGCCGCGCCTTCCAGCCGCATCGTCTCGAAGGCCAGGCTGCCGGTAGCCTGCCAATGCAGGAGCACGCCGGCCAACAGACACACTCCTCCGGCCAGGTGCATCAGCAGATAGCGAAAGCCGGCGCCCATGGCTCCCCGACCGCCTCCCTGCCAGATCAGAAACAGAGAGCTGACCGTCAGCAATTCCCAGAAGAAGAACAGCGTCAGGAGGTCGCCGGCCAACGCGACTCCGACGCCTCCCGCCGCAAGGAGCGTGGAGAACGCCCTGGGCGCGGCACCCGCCTCCCTCCAGGCGTACACGGAGGCGATGACGGCGAAGGCGGCAAAGGCCAGCGCAAAGACCCTTCCCAAGGGATCGACGCGCAGAATCGTCAGGTCTTGACCGAGCAGATGGATGATTTGCATCAGATCCGCCGGCAAATCCCAAAGGAGCCACAGAGCTGCCGAAGGCGCCAGAATAGACGTCCATCGGCGGGCCGATTCGGTGAGGAGCGGCATCGCGGCGGCGGCGATCAGCAGCGGCAGGACCGGATGAATCTCAATCGCGGTCATCCCAGGCCTCCGGACGCTGCAGCAGACGCTTGCCCACCCATTTAGTCACGAAAACGACGACGAGACAGGATCCGAACCCGATCATTCCCATATAGCCGGTAACCTCGTGCCAGGGAAAGACCGGGCGGTAATGGGGAGCGAAAAAGTATTCGATCACGGTCAGCGCGACCAGAACCGCCGTCATGAGCCGCGCGGCAAAATCGAAACTCTTGATTTTCGGCTTCTCGCGATTCATAGTGCGACTCCGAAGACTTGTTTCACGACCAAAGCCGCCAGGTTGTACTGGACGTTGACGATCGACGGCAGCAATCCGAAAACGACCACCAGCGCAGCGGTGGCGACGAGAGGGACGGCGATCAAGGATCTCGCTTCTCCGTGCGATTCGATCGCCCCGTCGTCGGTCTCGGGATCGGGGCTTTCAAAATAGGCGGTGCGCACGATCGGCATCAGATAAGCCGCCGTCAGCAACGAAGCCCCCAGCAGCACGGCGGCGTAGCCGTAGTGCTGCGCGTCCAGAGCGCCTCTGGAGAGCAGCAACTTGCTGTTGAAGCCGCACAGGCCCGGGACGCCCACCAGCGCCAGCGATGCTACGGTAAACGCGGCGCAGGTCCAGGGCATGCGCCGCGCCAGGCCCTTGAGCTGGCTGACTCTTTCCAGTCCCGCCGTGGCGTAGATGGCGCCGGCGCAAAAGAACAGAGTGATCTTGGCGAGCCCGTGGTTGACCATGTGAAACACCGCTCCCATCAACCCGTAAGGCGTCAGCAGCGCTGCTCCGAATACGATGTAGGAGAGATGAACGACCGTCGAATACGCAAGTCGGCGCTTCAGATTGTCCTGTCTCCAGGCCGCCAGCGATCCGATCAGAATGGTCGCACTGCAGAGCGCCAGCAGGACCTCGGTCCAAGGCAGTTCGCTCAGGCTGAGGGGGCCGAACACGAAGTGGAGCACACGGATGCAGGCGAAGACCCCGGCCTTGACGACGGCCACTGCGTGCAGAAGCGCGCTGACGGGCGACGGCGCGACCATGGCGGCTGGCAGCCAGGCGTGCAGCGGCATGATGGCCGCTTTGACACCGCTGCCGGCGATGTACAGCAGAAAGAGCGGCCCCAGAACGGAGGCCCCGGCGGCGCCGTGCAGAAAGCCGCCGGGCGTGAACTCGAGCGTGCCGGTCAGCGCCCACGTCCAGACGGCGGCGATGGTCAGCAGGACGCCGCCTGAAAGCGCGTAGACGAGGTACTGGCGCGCAGCGCGCACGGCTGCAGGAGTCTCCTTGTGCAGGACCAGTGGATATGTGGCCAGAGTCAGGGCTTCGTAAAACAGGATGAAAGTCAGTACGTTTCCCGCCAGCGCCACGCCCATGGCGGCGCCGATGGCGGCGGCGAAGCAGGCGTAGTACCGGGGCCGGTGCTTCAGCTGATTCGCCCGGACGTAGCCGGTCGAATAGACCGTCGACACCACCCACAGTCCTGAGGCCAGCAGCGCGAAAGTCAATCCCAGCGGATCGACTCGCAGGACCAGGTCCAGTCCGGGCACGAGGGTCACCAGGGTCGCTTCCAAGGCCCGACCGGCCAGCGTATCCGAAATCAGCATGGCGACTGCCGTTAGGGTGGCGCCGGCTGCCAGATAGCTCCAGAGCTCTGAAAGCCTGGGCGCCAATCCGATGGCTGCCGCCGCCGCAATGGGAGCGAAAACCGCAATCCAGACCCAAGAGCTGTCGACTTGTTCCATGACCCTACAATCCCGCCGGCAACGCCGCCTTGACCACCAGGCTCACGACGCGCTCATTGGCCAGTCCCAGCAGCACGATGGCAACCGCAAAGGCGACAGCCGCCGCCACCAACCCGATGGGCCCCTCGCCGGCCTTTTCGCCCGGCGTTGAGGCTCCGAACATCAACGGTTCCAGAATTCGAAAAACGTATGCCGCTGTCAGCAGGGTGCCCACCACGACCGCGCCCGCAAACAGCCACTGGCCTGCCTCGACAGCGCCCCAAAGTACGTACCATTTGCCAAAAAACCCCGCCAGAGGTGGCAGGCCGATCAGAGAGACGCCCGCCACCGCGAACACGCCGACCGTCCAGGGCGCGCGGCCTCGAACCTTGGAGAGCTCTGAAATCGTGCGGACTTTGAATCGCAACAGGACGACTCCAGCGACCAGGAACAGGGCCCCTTTCATGAGAGCGTCGTTGGCGATATGCAGTACGGCGCCGGTCATTCCGGAAGTGTTGGCCAGTCCCATGCCCAACGCCACGATGCCGATTTGCGAGACGCTGGAATAAGCCAGAAGGCGCCACAGATCGTCTTGAGTGAACGCCAACACTGCGCCCACAAGGATGGCAAGCGCGCCAGCCCAGGACAACGCTTCCAGCAGCCGTGGGGTATCCAGTACGAACCCGACGCCGTACACCCAGTAGAGCACTCTCATCAGCGCATAAGCGGCGACTTTCGTCACCAGCGGCGCCATCAGCGCCGCCGCAGCAGCAGGCGACAGGGAATAGGCTCCCGGCAGCCAGCCGTGCAGCGGAAACAGGGCCATCTTTATTGCCAGGCCGGCTACGATGAAGACCAGTCCGCTGATGGCCAGCTCCGCCGGCGCATCCGTCAGACGCGCGGCCACATCGGCCATGTTCAGCGAGCCGGTCCCCGCATAGAGAAAGCCAACGCCCAACAGGTAAAGGGACGCTCCCAGACTGCCGACGATCAAATAGTAGAGGGCTGCTCGGGGCGCGCCGCGACGTCCGACCGCCACCAGCGCATAAGCGCTGAGCGAAGCCACCTCCAGCTGCACGAAAAGGTTGAACAGGTCGCCGGTGACGACAATTCCCAAAAGGCCTGCGACCAGAAACAGCGCCGTGGCGTAGAAGGTGGTTTCGAGACCGCCCATCTGGATGGCGATCGTTTGTCGCGAGCCAGCGACCACACCCAGGGCCGTCCAGGCCACCAGCATCGCCATCGCCGCCGAGAGCGGATCGAGAACCAGCTCGATCCCAATGGGGGGCGGCCAGTTCCCCAGGTGGGTGTGCAGGTTTCCGATCGTCATGACCTGAAAGGCCGCCATCGTCGAAACGATCGCCGTGGCGCCCAGGCCTGCCAACGCGAGCCAGTGAATGATCCGGCTGTTCCACCAGCCGATGACGCCGCAGACAAGCGCCGCGCCGAAGGGCAGCAAGAACAGCAGGCTTGGAACCATCGAGCTCATGAAGTCTCGGCCTCGCCCGCCGCGTCCTGGATGGTGCCGGCTTCAGCTTGAATGCGACGAAGGATTGCCAGCGCCACTCCGATCGTCGCGATTCCGACCACGATGGCTGTCACCATCAGTGCATGGGGCAGCGGATTCGCCAATGGCGCCGTGATTTCCGGGTCGATGATCGGCACGGTCGCGCCTTCGCGCACAGACAGGAGGACAAAGAAGAAGATGACCCCTGTCTGCACCAGGTACAGTCCAACGACCGACTTCAGGAAATTCCGGTGGGAAAGCATCAGGTACGTTCCGGCGACGATTGGGATGACAAACAGCAGATAGGCCTCTCGCTGAAAAATCAGTTCCATCATGATGATGACTCCCCTTCGCCGCTTTTCAGTTCTCGGTTCAGGCTGTAGAAGATGGAGACCAGAGCTCCCGCCACGGCCAGCGTGACCCCGACTTCGATCAAGAGCGTTCCGAAGGCCCTCCGGGCCGCTGCTTCAGCAGGTCCGAAAGGAAGCGACCCGTAGTCGAGGAATGGTCCGCCGAACAGCATGGGGATGGCCCCGACGCCTGCGAAGATCGCGACCCCAATCGCCGACATGACTGCCGCCGTTCGCGGGCCGATGACCAGAAATCTTCTTTTGGGGTCGGCTAGGAGCGGGAGGATGAAGGAACAGGCCAGAAGCGTTCCGCCCTGGAAAGCGCCGCCGGGGGTGTAATGGCCGTGCACGACCACGTAGATCAGGAAAAGCTGCAAGCTAGCCAGCAGCGGACCCAGCAGATTTCGCAAGATCAGGCTCCTAAAGGGGCGAAAGGCCGGGCTTTCGCCAACGCTTCGAGTCGCCATCACCAGCATGCAGGAAAAGGCTGCGATCAGCACCACCAGCGTCTCGATCAAAGTGTCGAAACTTCGATAGTCCGTCAGCACGGAGGTGACAGTGTTGGGCGTGTCGGTGTCGCGGAGACTGTTTTCCGTGTAGTAGGGAGAGACATGAACGTGAGCCGGGGCCTGGGGATCGCCGAAAGGAGGAAGAGCCACGACGCCGTACAAAAGCACTCCCGCAATTCCCGCTGAGGTCAGAACCGCGAAAATCCACTGCCTCTTCCCCACTAAAACGAGTTCGTAAGGATCGACCCGCCGCAACAGCATCATCAGCAGGATGGTCGAGATGCTCGAGCCGACCACCGCCTCTGTGAAAGACACGTCCACTGCGCTCAGCAAAGCGAAGCTGATGGCCAGAATTGCGCTGTAGATCGCCAGAAGCACCACCGCGGCCAAAAGATCCCGCACCCTGATCAATGCGAAGACGCAGAAGGTCAACAGCAGACTGAGCGTCAGAATGAGCGGAATCATTCCTTCCATTGCTGCTCTATTCCAATTCTTTGGATCCCGGGACGCGGTATGACGATGAAGTTTCGTCGGTCGGGACCGACTTGGGTGGCTGGCGCTCAGGCGTCCAGCGCGTGCCGGGAGCCGGATCTCGGCCGGCCAGCAAGGCGGACCGCGCGAGAAGATGAGCGACGAGCGGACTCGTCAAGTAGAGAAACACCAGAGCCAGGACGAGTTTGCCGCTGGTCAATTCCGCTCCCAGATAAACTGCGACGCCCAGGAGCATCAGCGGCACCCCCAGAGTGTCGATGACTCCGGTGATGTGGAGCCGGCAATAGATGTCGGGGAAGCGAACGAATCCGACCGACGCGATCAGCAGAAAAAAAAGGCCAAGTGCCATCAGGGCAAGCGAAAAAGTCTCGATCATGCGCCCTCCTTCTCCTCTCTTTTCTTTTCCTTCTCCCGGGCGTACCTGGCCACCAGAAGCGTGGTGAAAAGGTTCAGCAGGAACAGGGCCAGAGCTATATCCACGAAATTCTCGACCCGACCGTACAACAGCCCGACCAACACCAGGATCAGCGGCACCATCGAACCCACGGCATTGAGGCCAACGACTCGATCGTAAACCGTGGGTCCCGCGACGACTCGCCCGAGAAAGGGAAGAGTCAACAGCAAAACGACGATCAGCAGGAAAGGAAACGCGCTTTCAGCCATGTACGCCCTCACTCGAAGATCTTCGCCACGCGCGTGGCCATGTCACCCCTTCGGATGTCTTCCGCGCTCGTCTTGTCCAGGGCGTGCACGAGCATGATTTCCGAATCAACGTCGACCGTCAGGGTTCCGGGAGTCAAGGTCAACCCGCAGCCGAGAGTGGTCAGCGCGCGTTCGTCTTCCATCCCGGGCTTGACCCAGATGAATTCCGGCTCGATGGCGGCTTGTCGCGACATCGCCACCTTGGCGACGCGAAGGTTCGAAATCACCACTTGGGTCAAGTGCCACGGGAGAAAGCTCAAAAACCGAAGGATCGGAAATGGCTTCTGGCTGGTCCATGAAAAAATCCCCAACGCGATCATCACCGACCCGATGGCGCCGATCATCAGGTAGCGGGCAGAGATCAGGCCGGACAACAGCATCCAGGTTCCCATAAAGGACGCCACGAGAATTGCGAAACGGACGGGACGGCTCTTGATTAGTTGGTTCATCGTTTCATCCATCTTCCCTGGCACCTCCTCCCCGCAAGGGAGGAAGGAATCCAGCATCTTTTGGGCAGTCATCCCAGCGCGCTCCAAGCGAATCACGCCCGAAAATCGTTCGGTGCAGGACCTGAATTCTCACGGAAATCAACCGAGCCGCGTCGGCTTCTTCGCACCCGAGGAGGTCAGGCGCGCTCGGGGCCCCCCCACTAAAACCAGGAAACGAGGGAACGGCGTCGATCGTGCGACCTTTGGCGATATTGCCGCGCCATTCCTGCTGAGGCCGCGCGGTCTCGGAATCCAGAGGGCCATCCGGTTCATCTGCTTTCCGAATTCAGGGATCCGCGTCGCACACAAGGCAGCCATCATGGCGGCGATGTTAACATAACGCTCGACAGCCTTTCCAATTCTGCTCGACTCAACGGGCTCGAAAATGAGAGGCGCGCCGAAGTCTGACGCAAGGGGCATTCGCCTTGCCACTTCGACGGCTTCCCGAGGACTAGCCGCGCCAAAGCTTTTTTGAAATGCTCTGGCTTGCGCATTAAAATGGAATAGCGTTTGGGCGGTTGCGTCTTCGTTGTGACGATGCAACCGTTTCGATGCCCGAGCCATGGGAAGACGTCGCATGCTATAGCGGCCGAATGGAGATTGCATGAAGTTCAAAATCGTTGCAACCACACTATTGACTGCACTGTCGATTGCCTGCGGGAGCGCCGTCGAACGGGACTCGCAGATTGAACAAGCTGCGGCGCGACCCGAGAGCGCCTCCGTCTCCGGCGAGTTCGCCGGCGACAGCGAGCCGGTGACCGAACGAATCGGGGTCGAGGAACTGAAAAGGAAGCTGGACGACGGGGAAAGGTTTCTGTTGATCGACGTGCGCGAGGACAGCGAGCTGGCTGAGCACGGCGCGATTGCAGGCGCAATTCACATCCCGATGGGCGAGCTCGAAGGAAGAATGAAGGATATCCCGAAGGACGTCGAGGTTGTCTTTCATTGAGGGTCCGGAGGGCGCGCGTCGCGCGCCGCTGAAATGTTCGCGCAGGCCGGCTATAACGCCGGTCAATACTGCGGGCTTCGGGATTGGAAAGATGCGGGCTTTGAGGTGGTTGACTCAGTGGATCGCCCGGCCGAGGGTCCCATCCATCCAAGGCCATAGCCGTTTGGAGCGCTGCGTAGTCGGGCCCTGGCCTCAAGTTCCTTGCAGCCGCCGTACGGCTTCGAGTTCCGGGAAACCTCAGATACCATCCCCTGGCAGGACCTTCACCTGAATTGAGGACCTGCTCCCGGTCGCAGATCGCTTCCAGGATTCATTGCGGAAAAGACAGATGAAATCGAAATTGACGGAAATCGCCTCAGCTTCTCAGCGCCCGATGGCGACGGAATGGCTGTTGCTGTTCACTTGCCTGACTCTTGCAGCTGCGGGGTGCGCGGTTGTGGAATCCCGGGAGGACGGATCAAAAGCGGGCGAAGACTCGATCCTTACGCCTACTCGAGATTCGAATCCGGAGATCGTCATGCTGACTCCGGATTCGGCCGACTATGTGCCGTTTGTGACGACTCCGCACAACGTGGTGACCGAGATGCTCGACCTGGCTGGCGTCTCGGCCGACGACGTAGTGTACGATCTGGGGAGCGGCGACGGGCGCATCGTCATCGCAGCAGCTCGCAACTACGGCGCCCGCGGCGTCGGCTTCGAACTGGATCCGGACTTGGTCGCGCTTGC
>CAZAEY010000085.1:0-14795 GCA_964484155.1 uncultured Acidobacteriota bacterium | reverse complement strand
GTCAACCGGGTCGGTCAGCGTCTCTGCCGCCACTTGAACCTCCATTACACCCGCAGATCCGGCGTAAATTTCATATCATCACTGAGATCCTTGTTTGTGGTGCGTAACGGCCAAGCTCACTTGCCCGTCCCGCGTGAGTGAGCTATGAATTTGCAGAAACCAACATCGCGGGCCGAGTCAGGTGCAGCGGCTGGTTAAGCCTTAAGAAACGCCAGCAGATCTTCGTTGAGCCGGTCCTTGTGCGTATCGGTGATGCCGTGCGGCGCGCCGGAATAGACGATCAGCTTGGCATTTTTGACGATCCCCGCTGAGGCGCGGCCTGCCGCATCGATCGGCACCACTTGATCATCGTCGCCGTGAATGACGAGCGTGGGCACGTCGAACTTCTTCAAATCCTCTGTGAAATCCGTTTCTGAAAACGCCTCGATACACTCGTAGGTGTTCTTGTGGCCGCCCATCATGCCCTGCATCCACCACGAGTCGATCATTCCTTGGGAAATCTTGGCGCCGGGGCGGTTGAAGCCAAAGAACGGGCCACTGGCAACTTCCCTGAAGAACTGTGCGCGACCGGCCAAAAAGCTCGCGCGGAAACCGTCGAACACTTCTTTTGGCAAGCCACCTGGGTTTGCGTCGGTTTTGAGCATCAGGGGCGCAACGGCCGAGACCAGCACAGCCTTGGCAATGCGCTTGGTGCCATGACGGCCGATATAACGGGCGACTTCGCCTCCACCCATGGAGAAACCGATCAGCACAGCTCTCTGCAAGTCCAGGTGCTCGATGAGTGTCGCCAAGTCGTCCGCGTAGGTGTTCATCTCGTTGCCAGCCGAGGGCTGGCTGGAACGACCGTGGCCGCGGCGATCATGAGCGATGCATCGGTAGCCTTTGGACGCCAGAAAGAACATTTGCGCTTCCCAGCTGTCCGCCGTGAGGGGCCAGCCATGGCTGAAAACGACAGGCTGTCCCGAGCCCCAGTCTTTGTAATAAATCTCGGTGCCGTCTTTGGTGGTGATGGTGCTCATGGCTTGATCTCTCCTTTTGGCTATATCCGCGACGCAAGGTTGATCGCAGACTTGGTTTCTTGGTTCGTGGTTTGTGGTGCTCGTGGCCTAACATTGATTATATGTTTTCTCCCTAATATGCCCGGGCGGCAGGGTTGCGAGATAAAGCGCCGGGCTCGGGTATGCCATAAACCCCCCGAGGGCGATACGATGACGGAGGATTTGCGCCCGAACTGGGCTTATATACAGTTTCTTTATAACACACCTCAGACAGTCTCCTCTACGGATCGTCCGCAGGACTCTGGGCGCCCCTGCCTCCCCGGTTCAGCGCATGCGTATAGATCATCGTGGTCTTCACGTCCTTGTGACCCAGAAGTTCCTGTACGGTCCGGATGTCATAGCCGCCTTCGACCAAGCGCGTTGCACAGGAGTGCCGAAAGGGCGGCAATTGCCCGGGTCTGGAAAAACTCAGGCGCGGCGGATGCATCGGGCGGGGCGCTCCAAAGCCCACGCGCCCTATGAGTGCCAACGGTAGAAGCCGCCTCAGGCGGGGATCGGCTCCGGGTCTTGGCGTTTGTGAGTCCGGATCGGCTTCTCCCGGGTCCTGGCGGACCCTCGGAACGTCGCATTAAACAGCTGACCCCGCCCTCGCCGCCTTTGGCGCGCGAAGCGCACTGTCAGGGATTTCGATGTGCGCTTGCAGCAACTGGACAATGGTATCTGAAGAGCCGCTCAGCCGGCCAAATATAAGGAGCGATCCACACCAAGGCCCGGCTTGCCGCTTCCTTCTGTGTCGCGCGAATTCAATCGCCGACCAGCCTCGATTGTCACGCTCATGGATGTCGGCCCCCGCCGCCAAGCATTGACGTACGCAATCGATGTTGCCGGAATCCGACGCGAACATCAAAGCCGTCATTCCGCTTTCAGTCTTCGCGTTTACATTGGCGCCAGCCCTTAACAGCGTTTCGACGACTTCACGATGACCTTGAGCCAGCATTAAGGCAGTCGTCCCACTGAAATCTTGCAGATCGACATCCCCTCCAGCTCTAAGCAGGGACTGAACAAGCTCAATGTTGCCTTGATGCGCTGCGAGCATCATTGGAGTGAGCCCTGTCGAATCTTGCAGGTTTACATCGGCTCCGGCGGCAATCAACGATTGAGCGACTTCGACGTTGCCCAGACTCACGGCAATGTGGAGCGCGGAAACCGAGTTTGCACCTCCGGGCGCTTGCGGGGACGCCCCAGCCTGAAGAAACTCCCGAACGGCTGCCACATCGCCCGCCTCTACAGCTGCGATCAGCTCCTCGTCAATTGACATCTGCTTTCAATAAATCTAACACGGCAGACCAGATGTACGGTGCGCCTCTTAGATGGCCGGATTCGCTTTGACAACCGAAAAGTGACCCCTCCTGGTTAATAAAAAAAGGAAAATCCGGAGGGGGGCCGCTCCTGCTCTTAGGCCTCATTTTGCTCCGCAGGGGGCGAAGCGCCAAGCGCTAAGCGTAGATCTTCTGTGCTACCATCCGAACTTGTGGCGGCGACACTGTGGAAGGATCTGAGCATTGCAGGTCGGGTCGCCCGGAAGGCGGGCCCTCCGGTCAGCCTGATTTTCTTCGTAACGTCTCGCTGCAATCTCCTGTGCAAGCACTGCTTTTATTGGGAAGAGCTGAACAAGCGCAAAAACGAGCTGACTCTGGATGAGATCCGCAAGGTGGCGAGGAGTCTTCCCAATCTGCTGAACCTTTCGCTGACCGGAGGCGAGCCCTACCTGCGGCGCGATCTTCCGGAGATCGCAGAGGCGTTTGAACGCCACTCCGGAGTGCGCAACATTCAGATCCCTTCCAACGGCCATCTGGTGGAGCGAACCGTTCGAAGCGTCGAGGAGATGTTGTCGAGAGTCCGCCGCGCGCGCGTTGCGACCGGAGTCTCTCTGGACGGTCCGGAGGAAGTCCACAACCGAATCCGCCAGAATGATGCGAGCTTTCAAAGGGCGGTGGAGACGCTGGCCAAACTGAAGGAGTTGAAGCCGCGCTTCCCCAATCTTTCGGTCGGAGTGGCCCTGACGGTGACGGCGGCCAATCAGGATCGTCTCGATGAATTCTTCGAATACGTGACGGGAAAGCTGCAGCCGGACGCCGTAACGGTCACGCTGGCCCGGGGAAACCCGATCGACGAGGATTTGAAGAAGGTCGATTCCGAAAAGTACTTCCGCTTCACCCGCAAGGTGATCGACTATCGGAGGCGCAATGGTCATTCCGCGTCCTGGAGGGATCGGCTGGTGATCGCAAAGGAGGAAGAGACGTACCGGCTGGTGCGGGACGCTTCGCTGGCCCGGAAGCGGATCTCTCCCTGCTATGGAGGCGAATTGATCGGCGTCCTGAGTGAAACCGGCGAAGTCTATCTTTGCGAAACCCTGGACAGGAGCATGGGGAACATCCGGGAATTTGACGGAGATTTGGGCCGCCTCTGGAAGGCGACTGCGGCCGCCGAGGCGCGGCAATACCAGAAGGATCTCGGCTGCCAGTGCACCTACGAATGCGCTATGAGCGTCAACACGCTCTTTCAGCCCCGCAGGACGCTCCGAATTCTGAAGAACTCGCTCGGGAACCGGCCCGGCGGCGGAATCTGATCGTTCCGCGTTGCGCGTGCTTCGTGTTTCATTCCGCGTTCGAAGAACGCGTGAGGGCTAAAAGCAATCGGAGCGGACGCAGCGCCGGATGTCGGAGCGACGGACCCGAAGGGGCCGTTGATCGTCCGACGCGCATCAATAGCCCGCATTTCTCACACTGGTTCGTAGCGAGGCGACGGAGAGCGGCGGGGATGCAAGGCGCGCAACGAAGGCCCCCGCAGTCGTACTCGTGCAGTACGTCGAGGAGGCCGAGGAGCGGTAACGCAGCAGGCGCGTCGTTATCCGTCGACGCAGTAGAAGCAGTGTGAGAAATGCGGGCTAGGCGCTTCGCTCCGACAATAGCGCCAGTCCGGCTCCCCTGACAAAGGTGACATGTTTATTCTTTCGCAAAATCGAACCCGGAACGATCACATTCCGCCTCCGCGGCGCTTGCTCAGGAAGCCGGCCGCCAAGGCGGCCTCGGCCCACAGCATCTGGATGAAAAGGAATGCAACTCCCGCCGCCGCGAATCTCAACCCTCGACGCTTTCTTAGATAAAAGAACCATCTTGCGTTTACGGCAGCAAATAGCGCCAAAAGGAACGGCAAAAGATAGAGTGCGTCAGGAATGTAAAGGGCCGCGGCGGCCGTCACCAGAGAAGCGCCGGGGAGCAGCAACGCCGCGATCCGGCTCCAGCGGTGAGCCTTGAGGGCGAAGCGCTTCTCAGCGGGGTCAAGCCGAACTCTTTGCAGAGCTTGCACGGTCCGCCAGTCTTCCCGAAGAAGCGTCTCCAGATCGTATTTCTTCAGATGGACCCCGCGAATGCGTCGGTCGATGACGAATCGGAACCCGCGCGATCCGAGACGGACTCCGAGCTGAAAATCCTCTCCTCTGCTCAGGCTGGCGTCAAATCCGCCTGCCGCGATCAGGATTTCCCGTTGAACGCAGAAAATCGGCGTGTGCAGAAACGGGCTCAGCGTTTCGGTTCGTTCATAAAGAAAGCAAGTCAGCAGATTCTTGTAATTGGAAATGAAGTCCGAGTGAGGGATCTTCGAATGGTAAGTCCCCAGCACTCCGACGACTTCCGGCCGGTGGGAATACAGGCGGAGGGACTCCCGAATCGATTCGATGGCGTTTGAGGGGAGCACAACGTCCGAATCCAGAAAAAGCAGCCAGTGATGGGAGGCGCGATCCATTCCAAGGTTGCGGGCGGCGGCCGGACCCGTGGAGCGGTCGTTTCGGATTCGCTGCACCGACATGGTCGCATGCGAAGCCCAAGTTTGCAGGATTTCGCCCGTGCCGTCGTTCGAGCCGTCGTCCACCACGATGACCTCGAGGTGTTGCGTCCGGTTGGCGTCCAGCGCCTGCAGACAGGCAAGCAGGGTCGCTTCGGCGTTGCGAACGGGAACGATCGCGCTCAGCGGATAGGATTGCGCCAGATCTGCGCTTCGCTTCCGTCCGGCAGAGGACAGCTTGCCGCCAGTTGCCAATGTTCTTCCTCAAGAAAGCTGTAGACCCTGTCGTTGTACCGGGTGATATAGGATATGCCCTGCGCGCCCGTTTTGCCAACAGCCCAGGCGGCGGAGTTCAGCGCCGGAACGAAGTTTTCACTTGCCCCCACGCGAAAGACTTCGATCGGCTTACCTTTTCGCACCGCCTCCAGCAGCAGGGCCGCCGGATGAAAGAACGGAGCGTCCGGGATAAAGGCGACTCGACTTTCGCGCTCTACCATCTCAGCGATCCGGCCATGGCACCAGTCTTCGCGTCGTGGAGGGCCCGTCACGCCCAGATAATCGGGAGTGAAAAAGACCCATTCGCGGGCCAGATTGGTGTAGTCGGGATCCGGTTCCTGAGAGAAGAGTGCGATCTTGCCCGGAGCTGACGGAATTGCAAAGGAGACTGCCAGAAACTGCCCGCATACGAGGACCGTCATCAACCCCATCGCCCGCAGACTGTTCTGAAGGGGAGTCAGCATCAGCATCACCAGCAAACTCGCCAATGGGAGGATGTAGCGGGGATCCTTCGCCTGCAGAAGCGTCAGCAGTAGCCCTCCTCCGAGCAGCGTAGCCAGAATCCAACGCGAGTTTCCTCGGGCCAGGCTCTTCCAATCGACGAAAGCATAGGCGGCCAGCAGCGTCAGCGGCAAGAACAGGTAGTAGCTGGAGAGGCACCGGATGTAATAAAACCAGCCCAGGGGATGCCAGAAGGGAGGATCGTGCTCCAGGATCGCCGCTTCGGCGGTGGACTGAAAACGGCTGGTTAGGAGGGGCAGGTTTTCCCAATACCAGCCGGCCCAGAGGGGAATCGAAGCGAGCGCCGCCGCAAGGGCGTGGACGGCTCTTCGCCGAATCCCCTGGCCCCGAAAGAGCATCCAGAGTGCGGGAGTCAGCAGGAATAAAGCGAAAGTCCACTTGGTCAGCATCCCGAATCCCGCCGCCAGGCCGAACAGGATGGAGTAATCGAGCCGTTCGAAGCCTCGACTTTTGTGCAGCAGCCATAAGGCGCAGACCACCCAGCCGCCCAGCGTGACGTCCAGCAGCGATTCCCGGCTCAGCCAGGCCACCATCGGCAGCAACAGAATCCACAAGCCGGCCAGTGCCGCGGCCAGAGGCCGAAGGACCGTCAATGCCAGCCGGTAAGTAAAGAAGCTGAAGAGAAACAATCCGGGAAGGTTCGCCAGGAGAGGCGAGAACCCCTCCCACCCGAACAGAGCAAGTACGAGGGCTTCCTTCAAATAATACAGAGGGGGATAGTATCCGGAGATCTCTCCGAAACGCTGCAGCAACTCTCCTTGATTCCAGGCCTGCAGGTAGCTCCATCCCATCAACTGATGGTGGGCCATGTCCCAGATCTCGGGCCGGTCGTTCCGAATTTCCCATATCGAATGAACGCAAACAATTGCGAGAAACCCGATGAACCAGATCCAGAACGCCCCTTTCTGTTCCGTCATTCCGCCGCGGCCGTTCACCAATGTCGCTCCGGCTCAGGCACCGGGCCGTCATAGGGTTGGAGCACCTCGAAAACATTGAACCATTCCGGCGGACTCCCCGAGTTCCAGCTGATGGGAAGAATTCCCCAGCCCGTGCTGTAGAACCCCGCATGCGAACTGAAATCGAGGATCCTCAACGGGGTTCCCAATTCGGGAAAGCGTTGTTCCAACAGCCGTGAATACGGGGCCCGGTCATAAAGAGTGACCCACGGGCTGGCCACGAAAGGTTTGACAATGACGTCTCCCGTCGCCGGCCCCACACCGGTGCGGGTCAGCAGCAACCCGCCTTCGCGCTTCATGTAGTATCGAAAGCCCCATTCGCCGGTAAACCAGATGGCGTTTTCGCCGGAGTCGTATGTGTCTGCAATCTGCGCGGCTGCATCCCGATACAACCCCGCGAACCGGAAGTCGGCGTGTCGTATGGGGATTGCATATAGAAAAGTCGCCAGCACTCCGGTCCAAAGCAAGTTCCGAAGAAAATAGTTCTCGGAGACCCGAGCCTCCAGATTCCGCACCCATAGAAGGATCACCGGAGGGAGCGCCGGCAGCGCGTACCGCACAGACCCGGAGTAAAAAAGGATTAAGCAGGCAGCGAAGATTCCCAGAAACCACAGAGCCAGCAGGCGGTCTTCCGGGCTGCGCGCCTGAATCAACAGTTCGATGAAGGCTGCAAGCAAAACAACCCCGGAGCCTACGAAAATCCCTAAAAGCAGGGCGTGAAACCCGGTCCACTCCGGAACGAAAAAGCAGAAAACCGCCCAGACCGCCAGTCCGGTCGCCAGCCCGGCCATCCATTTCCGCCTGCCTGGAAACCCGTACCAGAGGACCAACGGCGCCAGAAACGCTCCACCGGCGTTGATCGCGAAGCTGGCAGCCTTGGTAGCCATCAGTCCCCACTGAAAGCTTTCCCGCTTGCCAACGTGCAGCATCGTGTCAATCAGCACAAAGCGTTCATAGTGCAGCCATTGCTTTACGAACCACCCGGTCCAGAGCGCGAGGGGAAGCAGGAAGACCAACGTCCAGAAGCCTCGGCTCGCCACGCTCTTTTCACCGCCTCCAGCCAAAAGGTAAGCTCCCATTAGCAGCGGCAGGCCAACCGACAGAAGTGAAATAAAAGAGGCCGCCGCAAGCGACAGCAACAACACGAAGCGGTCCGCAAACCGCGGACTCCCACGGCAGATCCGGACGAATCGGCTGAGCGCCAGGAGCCAGAAGGCAAGCATCGCGACGTCCGTCATGATCGTCTGACTGAGCACTCCGAAGGCCGGCGCCGCCAGCAAAAGCAGCGCCGCGGGAAAAGGCCGATCGACGAAACTGCGCGCCAGGTCGTAAAAGGCCGTCACCGCCAGCAGCGGGAACAGCACAAATGCCAGATGAAACACCCATTCCCTCTCCGCTGGCGAAAGGACCCTGATCAGCGCCAGATAGTAGGCGGTCAGCGGCAGGCGGCTGTGGCTGGCCGCATCCGGCATTTCAATGCCTTCAAACACGGGCGGGTAATCGTAAGGATGAAAGGGCTTGCTCTCGATGTTACGGGCGAACTCCAGATAGATCCGGTCGTCGATATGGAAGGCCTGGTTCAGGAACGGGATTCCCGAAAGCAAGGTCAGCAGGATCAGGATGCGAGAAGGAGACATGAAAGGTCCAAGAATCCCAGCAAGGGCCCTGCGAAAGTCGCCTTGCCGGATTCAGCGACGCATGGCGCCGGCGCGAGCGCTAATCCTTCGCTCCCTACCGCCGAAGGGCCGCGCCGCGGCTTCGCCGCAAACGGGAAGCCTCACCTGCTCAACCATAACTTGTAAGCGTTCCCCACCGTCTCCACCAGCCTGGGAAAGCGGTCCTGCAAGCGAGGACGCACCCGCAGCAGCGGAGTCATCCATTCCGGATGGTTGACGTAGTCGCATTTCCCGCAGATCTTCAGCCGTTGGAAGTCTTTGTCGTACAGGAGGCGCCGCTTCTCTTGAAACGCCTCCGAGTGCCATACCTCGTGAATCGACTGGCCTTGAAGGTCGCCGACGGGGTACTCCGCCTCCGAGTCGAAGCAGCACATTGCCACCCTGCCGTCGGCCAAAATTGTAATGTAGTGATACAGTCGCTCGCAATAGTTGATCTTGTTGACGGTTCTTCCGTCGTTGTCCAGTTTTCCCGCCCAGTTGAAATATACGGAAAAACGCACTTCGTCAGCTTCCCTCCAGGCTTCCTTCAGCTTGCGTCGGGTGTGCTTGTTCTCTTGAACCGTCACCATGGCGATGGTCACGAAAGGCCGGCGAAGCCCCAGCTGGTTGCGGCGCCGGATCAGGCGTAGGACGTTTTCACGGATTTCATCGTACTTGAGCCCCAGTCGAATGCCCTCAAACGTCTCCCGGTCGCCGCCGTCAATGGAAACGATCAGGCTGTCGATCAGTTCTTCCCCCAGCAGGGTTTCCGTCAATTCGGGCGTCAACTTCGATCCATTGGTGGTCAGATTCACGTGCGTCTGCGGCGCGAGTCTGCGACAGTCCCGAAAATAGTCGACCACGCCCGGCACCAGCAGAGACTCGCCATGTAGAAAAGGCAGGATTTTGCGGGCGCCTCGCTGTCCGCATTCCCCAACGATTTTTTGAAACAGCTCGCGCGACATGATCTCTCGGGGACGCTTCATCGCCGGCGTCGCGCAGATCGTGCATCTGGCGTTGCAGATGTTGGTCAGCTCAACATAGACGTGATCGGGAAAATCCGGGTAAGAATACATGGCCCTTAATTGACTCGGGACGCTTCCCGTCGCAGAAAGCCGGGCAGAAAGTGCCTTTCGATCGCCCTCAGGTACTTGAAGCTCGATCGAACCTGAAACAGCTTGGGAAGCATTCGGAGGAACCGGAATCGAGAGAGAAAGAAGAACAGATAGGCTTTCCGCTGCATCTTTTTCAGCGTTTGAAAGTCGAAGTCGGAAGTGCGCACGCGCGGAATCTGATGCACCGGGTCGATTTCATCGTACAGCTCCTCCTGAAGGATGCGGTGGCTCAACTCAGTTCCGGCGTACGGAACGACGACGCTGAAAAGGGCCTCGTCCAGATCGGTTTCGCAGGCGAAGCGGATGGTCATGTTCATTTCTTCGACCGTCTCGGTCGGAAATCCGATCATGAAAAACCCCAGCGTCGAAATCCCGTACTTTCGGCTCCAGCCCACGACGTCGTGCACCTGGTACAGCTTGAGATATTTCTTCATCAGCTTCTGCAGACGGGGGCTGGCTGACTCGATGGCAATGCACATGTGATGCGTCCCGGCGGCAGCCAGCTTTTGAATCAGCTCCTCGTCCAGTCGTTCCAGGCGCACCCCGTTTCCAAACTGAAGACTCACCTCCATTTTAGATTCCACAATCAGATCGCAGATCGTCTTGGCCCGATCCATGTCGAAATTGAAGATGTCGTCCTCGATCATGAACTCCTGAATTGCGTAGTCCTCATACAGGAGCTTCATCTCAGCCAGCACGTGTTCCGGGCTGCGGGGCCGAAACTTCTTTCCGAAAAGATCGTGGCAATAGACGCAATGCCAGGGGCAGCCCCTGCTGGTAAAGATCTGAATCGCCCGCTGGTATTTCGGAGTGTGTCTGGCGGACTCGGCGACGGCGTACCGATCCAGATCGAGCAGATGGTAGGCGGGCAACGGAATTCCGTCGACGTTTTCAATGGGCGCGCGCGCCGGACTGCGACTCACAGCCCCCTGCTGGGTCTTAAACGCAATGCCAGGGACTTCCCGCAGGTCCCGGCCGAATTCGAGCGCGTCTACAAACTCTCCGAAGGTGGCCTCCCCTTCTCCCACGCACACGAAATCGGCAAAGTCGTTTTTGAGGACATCCTCGGTCACGATGGTTGGATGCTGTCCTCCGAAAATCGTCAAGATGGTCGGGTCGTAAGACTTTACGATCTGGGCAGCCTGAACCGCGCCTTCCCATTCGGCGGTCATGCAGGTAAAACCGGCCAGACGCCACTTTCTTTCACGAAGTCTGGCCTGCAGCGCCTCTTCGGGATTCGATTCCAACCCCAAATCCAGAATGTCGACGAAGTGCCCTCGCGCCTCTGCGATCGGAGCGATATAGGCGAGACCGATCGGGATTCCCAAGATGAAATCCATGAAAGTCGGCTTGCCCCGGATCAATAAGATGTTCATTGCAAGTCTCCTCGCCCGTCAACGGTCTCGAAACAGAGGCAGTTTGTAAAACACGGCCATTTTTTCAGCCTTCGGAATCCATTTGCGGACCTTAAACGTGTCGACCAGAAATGTGGACAGAATAACCGGAATTCGCGGATTTGGCGCGTGGCAATTCTGACAGTCGGGATATTCCGCGAGATCTCCGCTCAAGTGCGCTTCGCGCAACCGCCTCATCCGGTCCGAGTTCCAGAGGTCGTAAACGGTGGAATCGGCAACGTTTCCGATCGCCTCGGTGTGATACATGTGACAGCAGGGCCGAAAGTCTCCGCCGAAGTCGATGTGAACGGGCCCCTGCCAAAGCTGGTAACACGGGTGCCTCTGCCGGTCGTGCGCGACCCGCTCCGGAATCGCGACGTCCGGAATCACAACTTCGTCCTCTTTGATCCGGATCTCGTCCACGCCGTCGACGCTCCACATCCGGTGAAAATCGGCGACCTGATGCCGGTTTTCGGGCAAGCGAACCATCTGCATCACCACGAAAAGCTCCGCCCCAAGCCGGCGCTTCAACTCCAGAAAGTTCAGAACATTTTCGCGAACTCGATCGAATCGGGCATTCTTTCGGTACTTTTCGTAAACCTCCGGCGTTGTCCCGTCAAAAGCGATGATCAGGTTGTCCAGGCCCGACTCAATGAGTTTTCTTCCCCGCTCGTCGTTCAGCAGCGTGCCGTTGGTGGAGACAACCGTATACAGTCCGGCGTTGCTGCAGTATCGGATCATTTCGTAAATGTCCGGATTCAAAAGCGGTTCCCCGAGGCCCCAGGGAAAAATCAACTCCGAGTGCTGCTCGACTTCGTCGATAATGCGGCGAAACAGGTCGAAATCGAAGTCCTCGGCCGGGTACTCGCCAAACTCGCGCGGACACATCGGGCACTTAAGATTGCACCTCCCGGTGTTTTCGATAATCAGGGTCATCGGCCACGACTGCACGTCGCTTTGACCCGTCAAATAACCCGTCAGGAGCCGGTACCGGTTCTGAATCTGTTTCAATTTCATAGAGATACGAAGCTTCATCATAACAAATGACCCCGCCCGAACACAGGTAAATTGCCAAAATATTCGCCGGGCTGATCCACTAGAAGCCATGAGTGCGAAAGCGTTACAATGTTAAACAGGCACATGAACCATTCACATCTTCGCTTCAGAAACTTGTTTCTTTTATTGTTGCTGACCCTTTTCGTCGCCACCTGCGCTCGGAATCCGGTTACCGGCTCGCGGCAAGTTGTGTTGATTTCCGAGGCTCAGGAAATCGGAATGGGACGCGATACGCATCCGATGGTTCTGGCGCAGTTCGGCCGATTGAATCACCCCGAGCTGCAACAGTTTTTTGACGACGTCGGGCAGCGGATGGCCCGGGATTCCCATCGCCCCAACCTCCCCTGGACCTTTACGATCGTCGACGAACCCATCGTCAACGCATTTGCCGTTCCGGGAGGATACATATACTTCACCCGGGGGATTCTCGCCTACATGAACACCGAGGCGGAAATGGCCGGCGTGCTGGGACATGAAATCGGTCACGTCACGGCCCGTCACTCGGTTACGCAGATTTCCAGGGCCCAGCTCTTTGGAATCGGACTGGGTGTCGGAAGCATCATTTCCCCCACTTTCGGCCAGCTCAGCGAGCTTGCCCAGGTCGGCGTAGGACTTCTTTTTCTGAAATACAGCCGGAGCGACGAGGAACAGGCCGACCAGTTGGGAATCGAATATATGCACCAGCAGGGGTACGACCCCCGCCAGCTCAGCGAGTTTTTCGCCGTCTTTCAACGGCTGGGAGAGGAATCCGGCCGAGCGCTACCCGGTTGGCTCTCCTCCCATCCGTCTCCGCCGGAGCGAATCCGGGAAACCCGCGCTCTGGCGGAAGATTTCCTGAGTCGGAATCCAGCACCGGATCTGGCCGTCGGTCGAGACGCCTTTCTTCGGCGAATCGACGGCATCGTCTTTGGTGAAAACCCCCGTGAAGGATTCGTCGATCAGAATAGCTTCCTGCACCCCGATCTTCGCTTCCGGTTCGGCTTTCCGTCGGGCTGGAGAGTTCAAAACACCAAGAGGTCGGTCATCGTGATGCAGCCAAACGGAGCCGCCGCCCTGCAATTGACGTTGGCTCCCGAGGATGCTGCCGGCTTGTCGCCCGAGGCGCGAGCCCAGCAACTGGGACGCCAGCAGGGCGTCCGCATCCTGGATGGGCGTCGCGTCACCATCCACGGGAATTCCGCTTATCTGGCCTTGTACGAGGTGCAGACCGCCCAGGGCCAGGCCCTTAGAGCCCTGGTCGGCTTCATTCGTCATCGCCAACATCTGTACGAATTCGCCGGCCTTTCGCCCGCTCAGACCTATCGCCAGTATTCGGGGGCGCTCGAGCAGTCCATCACCAGCTTTCGCGAGTTGACCGATTCCCGCGCGCTTCAGGTCCAGCCCGATCATCTGCGGATCTACCACGTCCAGCAGGGAGGAACCCTGCGGGATATTGCGGCGCGATACGACAATCCCCGCGCCGGAGCCGACGAACTGGCCGCCCTGAATCGGATCGATCCGGATCAACACTTGCCGGCTGGGACTCTGGTCAAAGTAGTCGAGGCCGGCAGGCGATACTGAACCTGCTTGACCCGAGAACCGCACGGCGAAAATGGCGGAGTTCTAATGGCTTCCGATCGACTCGGCCGTGTGAAGCGCTGTCGCCGGCAACGCCGGATCATTCGGGCGAGAGACTTCGAAGGTGCTGAGGGAAGCTTCAGACAAGCGTCCTGAAAGGGCGGCCACAGCGCCAGCCCAGGGGCCGCCCAGGGTCATCGGGGTCCCCCAAGACCCGGGGCGCCACAGTCGAATTCCGATGAAGGCCACTTCGGGCGTTCGACAGTGAGGATTCCCTGGTCGACAGTCCCTGTCGCACCCCTACAGGGTGCATTCATTCCTTGCGCTACATGGACCCAGGGTGGCGCTGTCGCTTCACCCTGGGCTTGCGCTGTCGCGCCCCTTCGGGGCGCCCCGATTTGTCCGGATTCATCACCCAGGGTGGCAATGCGATTCCCGCTGCGCTGAAATGATCGCTCCCCTTCAGGGCATCTGCAATTTGAAGTGTCAGGTCAGCGGCTCCGAAACCTGGTCTGGCAGGGTGAATCAGCCCGCGGGACGACGCCCGGTTCGAAGGCTCGCTCGAACCAGGCGCCGGCGGCTCAGTTGATCCAGAAGTCGTCTTCTTTTCGCTTCTTTTGCCCCTCGCCTTCATAGACGCGGAATTTGCTCCGCATCCGCCGCAGCTTCCAGCGAAAATAGCTTTCTCGAACTCGCCTCCAGGAGAGCCACCCCTTCAGATAGAGGAATGCGACCACCATCCCCCCCAGATGCGCGATATGGGAGATCGCGCTGCCCGGCTGATTGATGGCGGAAACCAGTACGATAAAGGCCAGAAATCCTACGAAGTACTTGACCTTGATGGGAACCAGAAAGTAAAGATAAATGTATCTTTCCGGAAAGATCAGCCCGTAGGCCAGCAGGATTCCGTAAATGGCGCCGCTGGCGCCGATGGTCGGAATGGTCGAAGTCGGGTCGATCAGCACCGAAAAGATCCCGGCCCCGATTCCGGTCAGAAAGTAGAATTTCAAAAATTCTCTTCCGCCCCAGATCCGCTCCAGTTCGGAGCCGAACATCCAGAGCGCGAACATGTTGAAGGCGATGTGCATCAATCCGCCGTGCAGAAACAGATAGGTCGCGCCCTGCCACAAGAAGAGCTTCCCCAGAAAGTCAGCCGGCGTGAGCCCGAAGATGAGCTGAAAGATTCGGACGCCTTCGCCCCCGCCCACGATTCCGGCCAGAATCTGCCAGAGAAAGACCAGCGCATTGGCGACGATCAGAAGCTTGACGACCGGCGTAATTCGAGGGCCGATGGAAATCTGGGGTCGGGGCCCGTAAGACATCGCTTCGATCATAACATGGGCGGGTTGCGCTTCGGACTGGCTGCTCCCTGCCGGATTCTTAGACGCAAAGCTACCAATGACAGAAGCAGACATGATCTTCC
>CAZAEY010000084.1:0-14908 GCA_964484155.1 uncultured Acidobacteriota bacterium | reverse complement strand
ACCCGAGCGGCTATCTGGCCGCCCAACAGCTGATTTCCCGCCGGGAAATCTGAGCTGCAGGATACTCGAAGCGGAAGTGTAGGCTTGCCGCACGCGCGGGTTTTTGCTTTCGCTTTCAGGGTGCTGTCCTGACAATTCAGGCGGCGACCTTTTTCAGCACGCGGGCCGGCAGCGTCAATACCGCCCAGATGAAGTCCAGCACCGCGCCGACCGCGATTCCAAGCAGCCGGAACGGCAACAGAATCAACCAGACGACCGGATACAGAATCAGCGCCAAGAGCGCCAGCGGCCAACATAAAACGAACAGAATGCACCAGAGAATGAAAGTCCACATCGGCTGACAAGCCTCCATAAGGGTTTCATTTATCAGGTTCCAACCTTCACGTTTCGGAATGCATATGGCCGAACTGTCGCCTACGCCTCCGGTTTATCGAGGCAGCGCGATTGGCGGAGCGACGCGCGCCTCGGGCGCGTTGATTGCCGGCAAACCTCCACCTGAAGCCGGAAAACGAGCAAAAGATCGATCCACGGCATCAACGGGTCCCTTTTGGGCCCGTCGCTCCGACATCCGGCGGCGCGGCCGGTTCGGTGGCGCGACGACAATCCCCCTGCAGGGCAATGACGAAATCAACCACACAAGTGAAACCTCAAACCCAAAACCTGGAACCAGCGCCTCACATCGCTTAGGATGTATCTCAATGAACGTCTCTGATAGACGGTTCCTTCAAAAGTTTTCTCAGATGATTACGAATAATCTCTCGGAAAGGTTCGTCGCTTGAGCTTGCCGAAAGTCCGTTGGGGAATTCTGAGCACGGCGCGCATCGGGATTCAAAAGGTGATCCCTGCCATGCAGGCGGGAATGCGGACGGAAGTGGCGGCCATAGCCTCCAGAGACGGAGATGCAGCCCGCAAGGCCGCGGCCGCACTCGGCATTCCCGTCGCTTATGGGAGCTATGAAGAGCTGCTGGAAGATCCGCAGGTGGAGGCGGTTTACAATCCTCTTCCCAACCATCTCCACGTTCCGTGGAGCATTCGAGCCGCACAGGCGGGTAAGCACGTGCTTTGCGAAAAGCCTCTGGCAATGACGGCGCGAGAAGCGGCGGAATTGGCCGAGGCGATTCGTCCGACCGGCGCGCTCGTTCAGGAGGCATTCATGATTCGGTTCCATCCGCAATGGATTCAGTCTATGGACTGGATTCATTCCGGCCGACTGGGTCAGCTCCGGGCGATTCAATGCCACTTCAGCTACGACAATCCCGACCCTTCCAACATTCGCAATCGGCCTGATTTTGGAGGGGGCGGCTTGATGGACATCGGGTGCTACCCCGTGTTCGCGTCGCGTTGGGCCTTTCGATCAGAGCCGTCGCAAGCGGTCGCGATCACTGAGGAGGACCCTGCATTTCGTGTCGATCGCCTTGCCTCCGCGTTGCTTGAGTTTGACTCCGGACACGCGGTTTTTACGGTTGGAACCCGAATGGCCCCATCTCAGGGGATTCGCTTCCTGGGGACTTCGGGTCGACTGGAGATCGAAATCCCTTTCAACGCTCCGCGGGACCGGCCATGCCGAGTGCGTTTGGACGACGGTTTCCCGTCGGATAGTGCCAAAGAAGTCGTCGAGTTTCCCGTCTGCGACCAGTTCACCCTTCAGGGCGACTATTTCAGCCGTGCTGTCCTTGGAGAGGTCGGTCCGGCCATCTCGCTGGAAGATTCGATCGCAAACATGGCCGTTCTCGACGCGCTCAAAGCCTCTGCAGAAAGTGGAAAGCCGCAGAGCGTGCAAAAAGTGTCGAATCTCAGGTGAATGAAACAACAAAGCGATCAGATAAGTCCGATCGGTCCGATCGATCAGACTAATCAGAGCGAATCGGCGCCGAACCTTGCTGAATGGAAATCCCGGTGGTCTTCGAAAAGGCTTCCTTGACATCCTCGTGGATCAGATAGAGAGCAGGCACGAGAAGCAGCGAGACTCCTGTTGAAAAGAGCACGCCAAATGCGATCGAAATGGCCATCGGAATAAGAAACTGCGCCTGCAGGCTCTGTTCAGCCAGCAGTGGAGTCAGACCGCCGAAGGTGGTGAAAGCCGTCAGCAGAACGGGCCGAAAGCGGGCCACGCCGGCTTCCTGGACGGCCGTTCGAAGGGGGGTTCCTTCGCGATAGCGTCGGTTGATGTAATCAATCAGCACCAGGTTCGCATTGACGACGACGCCCGCCAGAGCCACCATCCCGAACATGGAGATGATGGACAGATCGTGCCCCATCAGGAGGTGCCCGATGACGGCTCCCACGCATCCGAAGGGGATCGCCGTCATGATCAAGAGCGGTTGAAAATAGGACCGCAGCGGGATCGCCATCAGCGCGAAGATCAATAGGAGCGCCAGCAGGAATCCACGGCCCAGAGCCTGCAGGGTTTCCCTTTGCTCCCGCTGCTCTCCCTCCAGGGAATAGCGGATTTCCGGAAACTCTGCCATCAGCAAGGGCAGGTCGTTGGCCTCCACTTCGGTCAAAATCTGATTGGCCGTGACCCGGGCCGTGTCCACATTGGCGGTCACGTTGACGGCTCTTTGCCGATCGACTCTCCGGATGGAGGAGAATCCGGTCCCGAACTCCACTTGCGCAACCGTCGAAAACGGAACCTCCCTTCCCCCGCTGAGCCGAATTCTCATGTTCTCGAGTTCCCCAATGGAGCGCCGGTTTTCCTCTGGGTAACGAACCATGACTTTGACGTCGTCTCTTCCGCGCTGTACGCGCTGCGCTTCTTCTCCATGAAAGGCCTGCCGTACCTGGCGGGCCAAATCCAACTCGGAGACCCCCAACTGCTGAGCCTTCTTCGTCGTATTCAGGCGGATCTCCTGTTTTCCCGCCTGGAATGTGTGCGCTGCATCGAAGACGCCTGGGTAGCGCTGCACGAGTTCCTTCAGACGCTCGGCAGCCTGGCGGAGCCGTTCGACGTCCGGACCGACCAATTGAATGTCGATCGGATCGCCCGCGGCAAACAGCGAAGAGGTGAATCGCAATTCCGTGGCGCCTGGTACCGGTCCGGCCAGTTCCCGCCAGCGCTCGGCGACCGCCTCGCTGGCAAACCCCCGGAATTTCGAGGAAATCAGTTCAATGTTGATTTCAGCGAGATGACCGCCGTTCAGGTTGACGGTGGGGTCAGGGCCGCCGGGTCCCGAGTCCGCAACCGTGGGCTGGCTTCCGATCGTCGAAAGGATATGTCGGAATATGCTCGGTTCGCCGGGGCCGCGTGCAGAGTCGAACTCCTGTCGGACTGCTTCAGCAGCCGCTTCGAGCCGCGCCACGACCCGCGCCGTCTCCTCCGCCGGCGTCCCCAGCGGCATCTTCAGGGCCGCCAGAACATTGTCCGCTTCCACTTCCGGGAAGAAGGTGAAAGAAATTCTCCCTCCTCCGACCAACCCGAACATCAACAGGAGGATCATCAGGCCAGCGCCCAGCGATGCGTAGCGCCAACTCAGGCAAAACCGCAAGACGGGTTGATAGAGGCGCTGGTTGGCTTTTTCGAATCCGCTTTCAAAAAAGTGGAAAAACCGATCCACCAGACCCTTGGCGTCGTCTTTTTTCGAATCCCCCCGATGGGCCAGGTGAGCGGGCAGGATGAAGAAGACCTCAATCAGCGAAAAAATCAGCGTCGGAATCACGACCAAGGGAACGACCTGAAAGATTTTTCCAGTCACCCCGGGCACCGCCAGGAGGGGTAAGAAGGCGGCCAGCGTTGTGCAGACGCCGAAAGTGACCGGAACGATCATTTCAGAGGCGCCGTCAATCGCCGCCCTCAGAGGGTCTTTTCCCTTGCGATATTGAACGTGGACGTTCTCCCCCACAACGATGGCGTCGTCGACGACGATTCCCAGCACCACGATAAATGCAAACAGCGATATCAGATTGATGGAGACATCCAGAAGCGGCAGGACAAGCAGAGTTCCCATGAATGAGACGGCGATTCCCACCGTCACCCAGAAGGCCAGCCTCGCCCGCAGGAAAAGCAACAGGATAACGATCACCAGAAGAAGTCCCTGCAACCCATTCTTGACCAGCAGGTCGATGCGGCTGCGAAGCACCTCCGAATCGTCCTGCCAGGTTGTCAATCCCACCTCTTCCGGCAGTTCCGTACGCTTTCGCTCAATATACTTTTTGACCGAATCGGAAATCTCGAGGGCGCTCTGGCTTCCGACTCGGAAGACCTGCAGGAGCGCGGTTGGATGTTCGTCAAATCTGGCGGAATGATCGGTCTCTGCAAAGCCGTCCACAACGCGTGCCAGATCGCCCACCAGCAGCCGGGATCCATCGCGTCGTGCGATCAGCGGGATTTCGGCAAAGTCCTCGCCGGTCAGCGCGCTTCCCTTCGTTCTCAGAAGTATCTCGCCGCCGGGCGAGCGGATGACGCCTCCCGGCAGATCAATGGAAAAGCGTCGGACAGCGTCGGCGACCTCTTGAAACGTCACTCCATGTCGACGAAGTGTGTCCTCGGACACCTCGATGGATATTTCGTAGGGGCGCACCGCGGCCAGATCGACCTGAGTGATCTCGGGCAGCGCCAACAGGTCCTCGCGGACGGCTTCGGCAAGTTCCCGCAACAGTCTTTCCTGCAGGTCCCCGTATACTGCTACATTGATGACCTGACGGCGAAGCAGAACTTCCTGAATGACGGGGCTTTCGATCTCCTCCGGAAACGTCTCGATAGCGTCGACGCGGGACTTGACTTCATCCATCACGGTACGGATGTCCGCTCCGGTCAGGACCTCGACGGTGACCATGCAGCGACCCTCGGAAGCCACCGAGGTGACTTGCTTGATGCCGCTGATCGCCAGGATCTGCTCTTCGATGCGGACGCAGACCCCCTCTTCGACTTCCTGCGGCGCTGCGCCAGGGTAAACGACCGAGATGGAAATCATGTCGGTTGAGAACTCGGGAAAGACTTCCTGATTGATGTATGGAAGCGTGATCAGCCCGCCCAAAAGCAGCAGCGCCATCAGGAGATTGGCGGAAACGCTGTTTCCGGCGAACCAGGCGATGACGCGTTTCATTCGAAACTTTCTCCTGTCATCGGCTCGACTTTGAGGCCTTCCACCGGCGTTTCCAGTCGCGTCAGGCACAGCCAGTCGTTAGCCGAGACTCCGCCGGTGACAATGACGTCATCGACGCCCGTTCTTTCTATTTCGACTTCCCTGAACCGAAGCCGGTGATCGGAATCGACCGTCAAGACTCTGTTGTCGGGCCACAGCGCCGTCCTGGGAAGCACGAACACGCCGGAAAGCCATCGTCCCAAAATCTCCGCCTCAACGAACAATCCAACCGCCAGAGGGGGACGACCGGCTCCGCCCGAGCCGCCATATGGATCTTCTACTCTCGCCACGGCGAAAAGCATTTGGCTTTCAGGATCGACTTCTCCCTCGGTTCGAACGATCCGCCCTTTCCAACGGTACATTCTCCGGCCCAGTTCCGCCGACAGGATCACTTCCGGACCTGCTGGGGACTGGCCGTCGCGAAAGTGAAAGGGGAGATCGACGTAAGCCAGTTCTTCCCGCGGGATCGGAAGCCGAACCTCGGCATAATCGACCGCGTACAATTGCGCAACCGGGTTGCCCTGCACGACGAACTGCCCGACATCGACGCTGCGGGAGCGTACCCGACCACGATAGGGGGCTCGAATCTCTGTACGCGCCAGGTTCCTTTCGGCCAGCTCGCGAGAGGCTCGAGCGGCCTCCTGCGCAGCCTCGGCTTCTGCAATCTGGGGCGTCCGCAGCAACAGGTCGGAAGCGCGTCCTTCGCCCAGTTCCTCCCACTCCCGGCGAGCCGCCCGCGCCTCGGCCTGCTCTCTTTCAATCAGGAAGCGCGCCTGAGCGATTCTGGCTTCCGCTTCGGCAATCGCCAGTTCGAAATCCCGAGAGTCAATGCGAAGCAGGACTTCATCCTCTTCAAAGAAACCGCCAGTCGTGAAATTGGGCGAAACGTACACGACTCGTCCCGAAATCTCGGGCGCCAGGCTGCTTTCCGTCCTGGGCATGACGGTCCCCTGCGTTCTGACTCGGAGCTGAACATTCTGGGGCGACAGCGGTCTGACTTCCACCAGAGGAGGGCTGAACGCGGGGGCCGCCGATTCGACTGGCGCCCGCGTTGAGACCATCGACCAGGCGCCGAACAAACCGGCCGCCAAAAAAACCAGCGGCAGGACAATTTTCAGGAATTTGATCATCACGGCTTCCCCTCGGCAGGAAAGCTGCTTTCCGCTTCAAACCCGCCGCCCAAAGCCAAGTGCAGATCGATGCGATTCTCCACTCGGAACCGGCGAATGGACAGGAGCTGACTTTCATTTTCCAAGGCCCTCCTTTGGGCCTCAAGCACAGAAATAATCCCCTCCAGTCCTAACCGGTATCGTTCTTCGGAAAGCCGCAGGGAAGCGGCAGCGTGCACTGCGGCTTCTCCAACCGCCAGTTCCCTTTCTCTAAGAAGATCCTCCGCCGCCAGTGCCGACTCGACTTCACGAAAGGCGTTCAACACGACGCTTGCGAAGACGGCAAGTCGTTCCGCTTCTACCGCTTCATCGGCTCTCACCTGGGCCCTCAATCTCCCTCCGTCGAAAATCGGGCGAACTGCATTCCCGATCAGGTTCCAAACGGCGAAATTCGGATTCAGAACGTCTCGCAACCGCTGGCTGCTCGTCCCCCCGAGCGAAGTCAGACTGAACCGGGGGTACAGTTCCTTTCGTGCGGCGCTGACTCGCGAAACGGAAGCGACCAGCCTTCGTTCGGCCGAAGCGACGTCCGGACGCCGGGAGACCAACTCCGCGGGAACGCCGGCGGGCGGCGGCGGCCGAAGCGTCGGGAGTTCCGAGGCCGCCGACAGTCCAGCCTCCGGATATCTGCCCAACAGGAGCTCCAGTTGCCGAACGGTTTGATCCAAGAGTCTTTCGCGGTCTTTTAGAATGGCCTCGGCGCTGGATGCGCTCGCTCGAGCCAGGCGAAAATCGAGTGCGGAAACCAAACCTTCCTCGTAACGAAATCTGACGACCTCGGAAGTTCGCTGGAAACTCTCCAGTGTTCGCCGAGCCAATAAGACTTGCTGGCGCGCTTCCGCGGCCGCGAACCATGCCTTCGACACCTGCGCGGCCAGCGACTGGCGTGCCCCCCGCACGTCGGCGTCTACGCTCTGCAAATCGGCGAGGGCCGCCGCCTCCCCGTCGCTGAGCCGCCCCCAGACATCCGCCTCCCATTGAGCGTTGATCGACACTCCGTATGTCGAAAACGTCGTGCTCAGCACCTGCCCCTCCTCTACGCCAGGAATAGGCAGACCGATGAAATTCTGGCGCTGCCGGGTCCCGCCGAACTGCCCTTCGATATAAGGAAGCAACAGCGCGCCCGCGATTTCCGCCTGCGCGGCCGCAGCTTGCAGGCGAGCCTGAGCAGCCTGTAGATCCGGATTCTCTCTGAGCGCTTCTTCGATCAGGCGGTCCAGTTCCGAGTCGCCGAATTCCTCCCACCAGGACCCTTCCACCGGGCCGGAAGGGGCAGGAGACGCCCACGTTTCGGGGGGATCCACATAGCGCGCCGGATCGATGCGGGGGACAGACTGAGAACAGGCAGCCAAGTTCACCGCCAAGACGATTGCAAGAAGAAGCCTCATGTCAGCCTCTCTTCAGCGTCTTTCGATTTCGCCTGCAGCCCGCCGGATAGAAACGCCAGCAAGAGGTTTTCAATCTCCTTCGGGCTTGGATTTCCCAGATCCATCAATTTGGAAGGCTCATCGGTCGCGGGGCGGTTCAGCATGTACAGGGCGTGGCCCAGCGTATGAGCCATGGCGCCGATCATAAAATGCATCCGCCAGCAAAGCTCCAGACAATCCAAATCGGATAGGGAATTGGAGAACGCGGCGTGAAACCTCTTGAAGACTTCCGAAAATTGCTTCGCTACCAGGCGTTCGAAGAAATCTCCTGGCTGCGTGTACGCCCTCGCCATCAGGCGCGTGAAGACGACTCCTCCGGCATCCGGATCCTGCACCAGTCCGAGAGGCGGACCGACGAAAGCGCGACAGAGCTGATCGACCGGGACGGGCTGCAGGCCGTACTGGGCCTCCAATTCGGAGAGTCTGTGAAGCCGCTCCTGATTGAGGGGATTCAAGCGACGTTCAAATACCGCTTCGATCAACTGATCCTTGGAACCGAAATGATAATGCAGCGCAGCCAGATTCACCTGGGCTTCAGAGGTGATGGCTCGCACTGAAGCGCCTTCGAATCCGGATTCTGCAAACAACCGTTCGGCGGTTTCCAGAATGCGTTCGCGGGTGTCTTTTGCTGTCACAACCTTTCCTCGAAAGGGTTTTTTGCCCTTTTCGCCTGCGATTTCAGGCGAGTTCGCAACTTTTCAATCAAACGACTGTTTTACAGAGTTTACAGATACCGACACGGTCCGTCAACTTCAACCTCTGAGTTCCTTGAGCCTGCAGCTTCGAAATGGTCCGACGAAATTGTCTGGTTTCGATCGTCTCGCCTCGAATCCCGACAGAATTGTCGGAATCGATGAAACAGGCTTACCCGCCGCTTTCGATGATTCGACGATTCCAAACCTTGCTTCAGGGCCGCTTCTGCTGAAGGCGGCGAAACCTTTCTCCCCTGATTTCTGAAGCGTTGGCAGCCGTTTGCCGAATCTCCCCGACAATTTCGTCGGCCCGGAAGCCCCTGCAATACGTTCTTGTTGTTTCGCGCCGTCTTGGCAATTCCCCCCAAGACCCTGTGTTCACGTGATTTAGACAGAGGCGTGCGGTTTCGGCACGGCGAATGCAAAGAGATCGGCCGGAACCGATCGAATCGCCGACTCCCTTGCGGGGCGGTCGCAAGACGAAGCGTTCCCGGATGGGTCATTGAGACAGCATTACAGGAGGAAGGAGAACTGATGGATTTCGCGACAAAAGTCACATTGGACACGCTTTGGGTCGTACTGGCGGCTTGTCTGGTCTTTTTCATGAACGCCGGTTTCGGGATGTTGGAAACGGGATTTTGCAGAGCCAAAAACGCCGTCAACATTCTGGCCAAGAATTTCATCGTATTTTCGGTTTCCGCCATCGCTTTCTGGATGGTCGGGTTCGGCTTGATGTTCGGCGACGGGAACGCGTTGCTGGGTCTGTCCGGCTGGTTCTTGATGGGCCCGGACAATAGTCCCGCCGTCGAGGAAGCGTATTCGGGAGTCTTTTCCTCTCTCGATTGGGCGTCCGTCCCGCTGACGGCCAAGTTCTTTTTTCAACTCGCTTTTGCAGCCACCGCGGCCACCATCGTCAGCGGAGCCGTCGCCGAACGGATCAAGTTTCTGGCCTTTATCGCCTTCTCTTTCCTGCTGGTGGCCATCGTCTATCCGATCGGCGGACACTGGACCTGGGGCGGCGGCTGGCTGGCGGAACTCGGTTTTGCGGACTTCGCGGGCTCGACCGTGGTCCACAGCGTCGGAGGATGGGCGGCCCTGACGGGGGCGATCTTCCTGGGCGCCCGAGCAGGAAAGTTCAACGCGGACGGCACGACGAATCCGCTGCCCGGCCACAATCTGAGCCTGGCGACCCTGGGAACCTTCATCCTCTGGCTGGGCTGGTTCGGGTTCAATGCCGGAAGCACGATGGCCGCGGATCCGGAAGCGATTTCCATCATCGCCGTCAACACCCTGATGGCGGCCGGCGCCGGATGCCTCTTTGCCACTGCCACCTCGTGGCTGATCATCAGCAAGCCGGACCTGAGCATGATCCTGAACGGAACGCTGGCCGGGCTGGTGGGAATCACGGCAGGCTGTGACAGCGTCACCATCGCCAGCGCAGTGCTGATCGGAAGCTTTGCCGGAATGATCGTAGTCTTTGCCGTCCTGGCCTTCGACCGTCTACGCGTGGACGATCCGGTCGGCGCCATCAGCGTTCACCTGGTCAATGGAGTCTGGGGGACTCTGGCCGTCGGCCTCTTCGCCCTCGAAGGCGGACTCTTCAATGGCGGCGGAGTGCAACTGCTTCTCATACAAATGGTTGGAATCGCCGCATTCGGCCTCCTGGTCGGCTCGGCCAGCAGCCTGCTTTGGCTGACCTTGCGGCACACCATCGGCATCCGCGTCAGCGACGAGGAGGAAGAGGCGGGGCTCGACCTGGGTGAGCATGGAAACGAAGCGTATCCCGGGTTCGCCCAGAATCCGCCCGAGCCGGAAGCGATCCGCATTTCATAGAAGCGGGCGAGTAGTCCCGCCTCGCGGCTCAGGCCGGGCGGGACGCAATTCAATCTGCAGCAGTCATTCGAGTAAAAACGATGGGAGAAAAAATGATGAAGTCTCTTTTCTGGACATTCTTTTTAGTCAGCGCCGGGTCCGGATGGTTGTGGGCGCAGCCGCCGGCCGGCGCTTCGGGTGACCAGCTGAAGCTAGGGGCCGAAGCGGACGCTGCGCTGGTCAGCAAGTATCTCTGGCGCGGCCAGAGGCTGACCAACGATTGGAGTCTGCAGCCATCCGGCACGTTCTCCGTGGGCGGCTTTTCAATCAACGTATGGGGCAATCTCGATCTGGCGGCCGTCAATGAAGGCGACGTCCTGCTGATTTCAGAGAATCCGGCCTCGACGCCCGGCAACCGGAGGGGGCTGCAGGGAAAATTCTCCGAGATCGATTACACATTCTCGTATCAGGCGATCGCCTCGGACGCATCGATCCAATTCGGCTCCATCGTCTACACTTTTCCGGACCGCTCCGGCTCCCTCCCGTCCACGGTGGAGCTGTTCGGGGGGGTCGCTTTGGAGACGGTCCCTCTTTCGCCTGAATTCACGCTTTACGTTGACGTGGATGAAAGCCGGAAAGACGGCGGCAGCACGGCTCTCTACTTTCAAGCTGGCGCCAGTCACGCCTTCAACCTGGGGCGGCCCAGATTCCCGGCCATTGATTTGTCGGGCTGGGTTTCATTTGTCAATGCCGGGTGCTCGCGCTTTTACTATGGGGCTTCCGAAGGCGGAATACACGATTTCAACGTTACGCTGACGCTTCCGATTCAATGGACGGAACGAGTTTCCGCGGGAGCGTTTCTTTCTTACAGCGCGCTCCTTGGAAACTTCCGAGACCACCAATTCCCCGATCCTCGCGGCGTCTACAGAGGGACTGCGGGCTCTCCCGCCACGTTTGCCGACACCGTCTGGGGAGGGATTCAGGTCAATTTGAGCTTTTAATTTCCAGCAAAGGCTTTGCGGCTTTCGAACTCTCCCCACGCAGGGCGCCCCGAAGCGGCGGGAGGTGGTTTCAGGTTTCAGGTTTCAGGTTTCAGGTTTCAGGCCAGAGCGGAACCTGGTCAGTTCAAAACAGAGCCAGGTCAGTCATGACCGGGGCGGTGCGACATCAAAAGCCCAAGCCGCGCCCCCTACCGCCAGGACTACTCAACCCGCTCCTAGAGAGTACACGCTCAGCTTGGCCCGAAGCGCCGAGCTCAAGCCTTTAGACGGCCCTCGTCATGAGTGACGAGGCTCTGTGATGCGCTGACGAGGCTCCGTGAGAGCGTTACTCCGACCCGAAACGCGTCCTCACTCAATCTCTTCGGCCTTAATCAGATTCGTAGTGCCTGGAACGCCGACGGGACCGCCGGCAGTGATGACGACTTTATCTCCCGTTTTTGCAAAACCTGATTCCTCAGCCATTTCCAGAGCATGGGCAATCATTTGATCGGTGTCTCTGATGTCGTCGATCAGTGCCGCCGTCACCCCCCAATTCAACGACAATCGGCGAAAGGTTCGCCGCTCAGGCGTAACCGCGAGAATGGGACTCCTGGGGCGAAATTTGCTCACCATTCTCGCCGTACTGCCCGACTGGGTGCAAGTAATGATGACAGCTGCGTGTATCTGTTCGGCCAGGCGGCAAGCCGAACTGCTGACCGCTTCGGGAACGACTTTCTGAGGCCTCTGCTGAAAGCGCTGGGTCCAGAATTCGAAGGGGAATCCAGATTCCGCATCCAGCGCGATCTGGACCATCGTCCTGACGGTCTCGACTGGATACTTTCCAATGGCCGTCTCTTCCGATAGCATCAGCGCGTCGGTCCCATCGAGGACGGCATTGGCGACGTCGGTCACTTCGGCTCGCGTTGGCCGAGGATTGTCAACCATAGAACGCAGCATCTGGGTGGCGGTGATGACCGGTTTTCCAGCCTGATTCGACCTTGAGATCAGCATCTTTTGAAGCAGCGGAACCTTTTGGAAGGGAATTTCCACTCCGAGGTCCCCTCGGGCCACCATGATTCCGTCGACCGATTCGATAATTTCGTCGATGTTCTTCAGCGCTTCATGTTTTTCAATTTTGGCAATCACCGGAATTGCGCTGCCGCGCTCGGCCATGAATCGGCGGGCAACCACCACGTCGTCGGCGCTCTTGACAAATGAAAGCGCCACGTAATCGACCTCCTGCTCGATTCCAAATGCAAGGTCTCCGCGATCCTTTTCAGTTAGTCCGGAAGCTCGAACCGAACGGGTTGGCAAATTAATTCCCTTGAAGGAACTCAAGGGGCCGCCGACCACTACAGTGCACACGATATCTTCCCCGGAGACTTCTTCCACCTGAAGCTCGAGGGCTCCGTCGCTCAGCAGGAGCGGATCTCCCGCTTCTACCTCATTCGGCAAATCGGGATAATTCAGCGACACTTCTCTCGAGCTTCCGGCAACCGCCCTACTGGTCAGCACGAATCGATCTCCGGATTCCAGAACGATCGGGCCGTTTTCGATCTCGCCGATGCGAATCTTTACCCCCGCAAGATCCTGAAGCACCGCCACCGGCCGATCCAACTCTTCGGACGCTTCGCGAATCAGCCTGATGTTTTCGCCATGTTCGGGAAGCGAACCGTGGGAGAAATTGAGACGGGCCACGTTCATCCCCGCCAGAATCAAACGCCGAAGGGTTTCCGGCGATCGGGATACCGGCCCGATCGTGCAGACGATCTTCGTTCGGGATGCTGATCTCTCTCTACTCATTCAACCTCCGGCCAAGGCGATAAAAGTGCGAGGCGGGTTGGATCATGAAGTTTTTCGGGGCGGCTCGCCGGCGCCGCGGACCGGACTCGCCGGCGCCGAACGTTGATGTCTGGAGGCCGGGCGGGCTCCATATTCGTCGATCTTCTCCCTGACAGAAGGGAGCAGGTAAACGCCGGACAAGTCAAGCCGGCTGAGTTCCCGGCAAAGAATCTCGACCTTTCGAATCGAAGAAGTTCCAGACGACAGAACGAGCACCGTTCGTCCGGCGTATCGGCAGAGCCCTCCCTGAAAGTCTCCATGCCGATGGCGAACTTCAATGGAAATTTTGCTGCAGATCGCTTCCAGGTTCTCGAGAAGCTGAGCGTCGGTCATTCCTTGATTCCTCCAGCCGGGACCGTCTCGTCCCAAGAGGTCGATGAGCATCCATTGTACGCATGCCGAGTGAACTTTTCAGCGATCCGGAATTCGTCGTCATTCCGCCCGACGCTCCAGCACTCCGGTCAAGCACCCGATCGCCCCGGCGGCCTTGCACAATTCGGAGACCTCGACGGTGATGCAGTCAATGCCGTTAGCTTCCAGAAACCGCTGCGTCCTTTCTCTTCCCGCCGGCATCAGGACCTTGTCTTCATCCAGCGTCACAAAGTTCATCCCCTGACGAACAGCTTCATCTTCATCGGGAGCCTCGAGAAGGTCGTATCCGAAGCTTCTCAAGGCCGAAATAGCGTGTTCGTCGATGCGAGCCGGCCAGATCAGCGCTTGAATTCGATTCAGGAAACGCAGCTGCCCCATCAGGTGCATGGCGCCTCGCGGAAGGCGGCATCGATGGGTCCGCACCCCCATTTGCCGCAGAATCGATTCGACTTGATCCGCCCCCTCGCGGTTCGTTCGAATTCCTTCGGCCAGCAGCACATCGGAAGGGCCCAACCAGGCCAGATCCGCGCCTTCAAAAACCCCTTCGCCTCGTATGGAAGCCAGGATCGGAATTCCCAGCCGGGCCAGCGCCGCGGCCGCATGCCGCTCCTCTCCGGCCCGCACTTCCGATGCCGGCCGCCCCAAAATGGCCCCTTCTGGAGTCAGAACCAACAGGTCGGCGACAAACATGAGATTCGGCCGGGGCCGCTCCAAAGGCTCCACCAGATGAACCTCCACTCCCGCCTCGCGGTATGCTTGCGCCAGGAGTTCGTGTTCGCTTCTGGCTGTCGCCAGATCCAGCGGCTCGAGCATGTGAACTCGTTGGGCAGCCTGGGATTCCTCAAGTTCCGGACCGGGACGATGCAGCAAAACCGCCCGTAAGCGAGCGACTTCCGAATCGATTCCGCAGCTTCGCCACAGCGTTCCGAGCTCTTCTTTCAAGTGCGTTGTCCGAGGCGACCAGCCCGCGCCGCCGAGCGCCGCCGGAAGGTTTCGATTTCCGCTCATGGAAGCTCGAATATATCAGGGCGGGGGCGACCAGATCCGATAAAGTCGCATCGTATTCGGGAGGACGCTCCTCCAGTGAGCTGAAACTTGAACAGCCATTGTCTCTCGACTGCATGAAACGGAACTGCTCGTGGAGCCGTTGAGCTGCGGCTCGGGCGGGCGCCTACGTTTCCGAGCCAAATTGGAAGCCGCCTCCGGCGACGACTCCTCGCGCTTCAAAATCTGAATTGCTTCTTCAGCAGAAAGCGATGCGGCCCGCCAGGGCCGCCAGGATTTAGCCTGATTACATAAGAAGGCGGCCTCCTGGTCAGGCTCGACTGCTACAGAAGCGATCGAGGCCTGGCTCCTGGGTCTGGGGACCGAAGGAGAGGAGGCCGAGATGATCGTTGTGGGATGTGATTTTCACACAAGGTTCCAACAAATTTCAATGCTGAACTGCAATACGGGGGAACTGCTGGAAAGGCGGTTGTAGCGAAAGGTCCCCAGACCCAAAAAAGAAGGGCCTCTATGCAAAACATCTCGGAT
>CAZAEY010000083.1:0-14954 GCA_964484155.1 uncultured Acidobacteriota bacterium | reverse complement strand
TGCGTTCTGCGTTCTCGGATACAGTTCGTGTGGCGATCGTTCTCGCGGCGGCGCTGATGAATCGTTTCTCTTCGCCTGGCTGTTGCGCCTTTGGGAAGAGCGCGGAGAATTCCGCCGCCCGCACCTAGAAATTCCCGTTCAGGCCTTGGCTTTTGCGAACTTTACATTGCCCCGCAAAATGGAACTCGGAACTCGGGAACCGCTCACCCGTCGGGACTTACTTCATCCGCCCCTTCTTCGCTCAGCAAGCGGCCGACCCTGAGGCGAAGCAGATCGGAAAGCCGGTGGAATTCATCCAGCCAGGGGCCTGAACGATCGGAGTTTTCGGCCGCCATTCTTGGAAAGTGGGACTGTAGAATGCGATACACTTGATTCTGGACGGTCCACAGATTGACGCGGAAAGGGACCTGTTGGGAAAGGCGAACAACCGAATGGAGGCGAGCGATCCGAGTCAAGTCTTCCGGCTCCTGGACGACTTCCGCGGCGAGCCTTTCCAAAAGCGCTGTCAACTCGAAGCCGAGAGACTCCTCTTCCAGCTCGATGTTGCCGGACTCCGCCTCCTCCAGTAGAGCTTCGACCTGTTCCAGATTCTGTTCCTGGTCCCGGAACGCCCGGCGCAAAGCGGAGTTGATAACGAATTCCGCGGCCATTTGAAACGAACGCGGCTGGGCGGCCCCGATTTCGGCCAGGTATCGCATCAGCGGCGCCTGGCGTTCGTAAATCTGCCGGTACTGGAGTTCGACGTCCTGGATGGTTGACTCCAGCAGATGATCCAGAAGTCGACGCTTCTCGTCTCCAAACAGCGACTTGAGGGAATACGTCTCTCCGGGGAAAATGCGGTCCAAGACACGCAGAGACTCCGTCAGGTCCGCTTTTGAGAACTCTGCGAACAGCTCAGCAAGGAACTCTTCCGTGCGAATCTTTTCCGGGTCATATGGGTGGACGCCACAACTAATGTTGTGATCTCCCAAGTGCAGCGCTGAAAAGATGAAGTCCGCCGCTTCTCGGGTGAGCTGCGACTCGACTCGAACCAAGCCTCCCGCAAGTCGAGACTTGCCGGCTCTGGAGGTCATGGATTCCCTTTGATTTACAGTGTAGCAGTGAACCGTGCTCTCGTCGGGGACGCTTTCAAAAAGCGAAGTGATGGCGAAATGCGCAGCCACATCGGGCAGACCGACCTGGGCGGGCTTGACCTTCCGCAAATAAATGGAGCGCCCGTCGCCTTCCGCTGGATCGTTGCTGGCGGCGTTCTGGAGCCTTCGGAGAAAGGTCTCCTCGAAGGGTTCGTCAAAGCAGACGGAAGCCAACTGAAGGGCCCTTCCGGCGTACTTGAGAATTTGGACGGTCTCAATGCCGGAAATGTCATTGAAGAACCAGCCGCAGCTCGTGTACATCAGCAGCGCGTGCCGCTGCAGTTCCATGAGCCGAAGGGCCTGGATCTGCTGATCTTGTCTCAAGGGCTGCCGGGCGTGTCGAGCGAAGAACTTCTCAATCCCCTCGCTGCTCCGGTCGAGGATGACGCTGATGTAATCGTCGCGCGCCTCCCACGGATCTTCCAGAAGCCGTCCCGCCTCCCTCTCAAATGGAACGGCCAATCGATCGCGCAGGGAATCGAGCGCTTCTCGTAAGGGCGTTCGCCAGGCCTGGCTCCACTCGGGGCGCCCTCCGGTGTGGCAGCCGCAGTGGCTTCTCCAGCGTTCGACGCCGTGGCTGCAGCTCCAGGAAGTCATTTCCTGAATCTCCGCCAGATGCGCAGGCGGGAACCGGTTCAGAAACTCGCCGTAGTTGGTGATCCGGGCCAGCTTGTTTTTCTCCAGAAAGCGGAGCGCGTATGTCAGAGCCATTTCTCCATGGCGGTGGTGGTGTCCATAGGTTTCGCCGTCGGTGGCGATGTGCAGCATCTGAGGCCGCGCCGTATCGACGGAAAATCCACCCACGAGTCGCCGAGCGAAGTTCTCTCCCCTGTTCAGCAGTCTTTCGAATGCGACCGCCCGCGAAATGGGACCGTCGTAAAAGAAAACGACGATCTCCCGGCCCGAAGGAAGGTTGACGCGATAAGGGCGTTTCGGATCGACTCGGCCTTCGGAAGCGTCGCTCCAGTCCTTCTGGTTCTCCCGTCGCGTGCGCAGCGCCTGATATGGGCTCAGAATCGTGAAGGCGATTCCATGCTGGCTCATGAAATCGAGCGTTTCCAGGTCGACAGCTGTCTCCGGAAGCCACATTCCCTCTGGATGCCGATTGAAGCGGTGCTGAAAATCACGGATTCCCCATGTGATTTCCGTTCGCTTGTCCCGGCTGTTCGACAGCGGAAGGATGCTGTGATGGTAGGCTTGACAGAGAGCTGAGCCATGACCCGCATATTGCTTCTGGCTGACCCAGTCGGCCTCCTGAATGGCGCCGTACACCCAGGGCGCGCTGCGCTCCAGCCAGGCCAGGAGGGTGGGTCCGAAATTGAAGCTGATGCGACTGTAATTGTTTGCGATTTCGACAATTTGATCTTCGTCGTTCAGGTACCGCGATGCCGTGTTGGGCGCATAACATTCGGCCGTGATTCGTTCGTTCCAATCATGGAACGGCTTCGCCGACTCCTGCAGTTCGACGGTCTCCAGCCACGGATTTTCCCGAGGAGGCTGGTAGAAATGCCCATGGATGCAAACGAATCGATTCATTGGAATTTCACCCGCACGGGCATCAGTTTAACGCACGAGCCTGCCCGCTCCGCTGTGCGCGGGCTCACAGGCATCCGGCTGACAGGATTCGACAGGCTTTGAGAAGCCGGGCCCACTGGGGCCGGCTGATCCTCACTCCCGTTCAAACAGAGCGGCCGAGTACGGGCCCGATCGTATCAATTCCGGCGGACGGACTTTCCGCTGCGCGCGAGCGCCGGGGCCTCCCCACACCGCATCATTGGTATCTAGGATTCTGAGCCAGTTTCCGGCGGCGAATTCCTGCGAACAGGCCGTCTCTCGTTCGCCGAAATTCAGCAGCAGCAGACTTCGAGAGGATCGAATGCAGATCAGATCTTTTCGAATGCCGACGTTGAGATCCTGCCACCCGAGCCCTTTGAATCCGAAACCCCGATGCCTCAACTCGATCAGCCGCCGATAAAAGTCCTCCATCGCCCTGTGAGAAGGCTCGTCGCGCAGTTCCGGCCGCAGCCGGGAACTATCAAAAGTTTGCGGGCAGCAAGGGTCGGCGGGACTTCGGGACCAGTTCCAATCCGAGAATTCCCGCAACCGCCCTTTCCTGACCTCCTCACGCAGCGAAGGTTCCGCGAAATCGACGAAGTAATGAAAGGGAGCGGTCTCCGCGTACTCTTCCCCCATAAATATCAACGGAGTGAAGGGGGACAACAGCAGCGCGGCGGCGCAAAGGCGCAGTTGTTCGCTGCTCAAGCGGGCGCTTGCGCGGTCTCCTGACAGCCGATTGCCGATCAGATCGTGATTCTGATTAAAAACGACCATCTGCGTCGGATGAAGAACGGACGCCCCGTCCTCCCCCGGAACCCGCTCGATCGGGCGGCGACTGCAGAAGCCTTGGAATCCGTGCCGAAAGCAATCTGCAATCTGTGAGCTGGAACCCCAGTAGCGAAAATACCCTTCCCGCTCTCCAGTCAATCGGCAGTGTATTGCGTGGTGGAAGGAATTGGCCCACTGTGCGTCCATGCCGACGCCTCCTTGAGATGAGGCGCGCGCGTAGGCGCGGCTGCCGGAATCGGTTTCGGCAAACAGTAAAACTTTTCTCCCAATTTCCTTTTCTACTTTTCGGACTCGGCGGGTCAACTCTTCTGAAAATGAGGGACTGGAGCTGTCCCCAATCGTATCGATAGCGTCGACCCTGAGGGCGTCGACGCGGAATTCACGGATCCACATCTCGGCGTTGGCCAGGAAGAAGTCGCGGACTGGACGACTGTCCGGCCCGTCGAAATTGATTCCGGGTCCCCAAGGCGTCGAGTAGTCGGTTCGAAAGTAGGGTCCAAATCGATCCAGGCAGCAGCCTTCCGGTCCGACATGGTTGTAGACCACATCCAGGATGACCGCCAGACGATTTCGATGGCAGGCTCGCACGAATTTCTTCATCGCATCAGGACCTCCATAGCTGTTTTGGACCGCATACGGAAACACTCCGTCGTAGCCCCAATTGCGGCGGCCGGAAAACTGCGCCACCGGCATGATTTCTACCGCTGTGATTCCCAGCTCCCGAAGGCGAGGGAGTTCGGCGATCGCCGAGCTAAAGCTCCCTTGTTCGGTAAACGCCCCCACGTGCATTTCGTAAATCACGTAGTCTTCCGGCGGCGGACTCTCCCAATCGAGATGGGGAGCAAGATCGGCGTTGTCGACCACTGCGGAGGGACCATCGACCCCTTCCGGCTGATGAAGGGACGCCGGATCCGGAAACGGCCCCGTTCCGGAAAGGCGATAAGAGTATCGGGCGCCGGGAGGCGCAGCCGCAGCCAGTTCGAAATAACCGTCTTTTGCAGCCTTCATGCGAGTGAGGCCGGAGTCGAGGCAAAGTTCGACAAGGCTATGCGCGGGCGCCCAGACTCGAAAAAAGGTCGTTCCGTCCTCTCTGAGGAAGGCTCCCGCTGGGTAAGGGGTGGCGGTCATTTTGATAGGATCATTCAAGAGCCGGGCACAGGAGACGGCCTGAAGCCGCGCGGCTTCTCTTCCGGCCGCTTCGGCCCGGCTGGATGAATCAGGCTTTGGCAGCCGGCTGGACCGAGCGGTTCTTTTGCGACGGTCCTTTGAAGAAGACTACAGCCAGCGGCGGTATCGTCAGCGTCAATCCGTAAGACCTCCCGTGAACGGAGATCGGATAAGCCAGCACGCCGCCCAGGTTTCCCTGACCGCTGCCTCCGTAATGAACCGAGTCGCTGTTGAGCGCTTCCGTCCAAACCCCGCCCGTTGGAACTCCGATCTGGTAGTTGTTTCTCGGAATCGGTGTAAAATTGCAGACGGCAAGCACCTGGTCGTCCGGTTCCTTTCCTTTCCGCAACAGGCTGATGACGCTCTGCTGGCTGTCGCTGCAGTCCACCCATTCGAACCCTACAGGATCGAAATCACGCTGGTGCAGAGCTGGTTCCCGTCGGTAAAAGCGGTTCAAATCCGAAATCCACCTCAGCAACCCTCCGTGGCGGTCGAAATGGGTCAAATGCCAGTCCAGGCTTCGGTTGTGGTCCCATTCGTCCCACTGGCCGAACTCTCCGCCCATAAAAAGCAGTTTCTTGGCGCACTGCGCGTACATGTAGCCGAACAGGGCGCGCAGATTAGCGAACTTTTGCCAGTCGTCTCCGGGCATCTTCCGGAGGAGCGAGCCTTTCCCGTAAACAACCTCATCGTGAGAGAGCGGCAAGACAAAGTTTTCGTGAAAGGCGTAAAGCATGCGGAAGGTCAGGTTGTTGTGATGAAACTGACGGTGGATGGGCTCTCGCGACATGTATTGAAGCGTGTCGTGCATCCACCCCATATCCCACTTCATTCCGAAGCCCAACCCGCCCAAGTAGGTGGGACGGGACACCATCGGCCAGGAAGTAGATTCTTCCGCATAGGTCTGCACGTCGGGAAACTGCTCGTAGATTTCTTCATTCAATTGACGCAGAAATTGGATGGCTTCGATGTTTTCGCGGCCGCCGTAACGATTCGGGATCCACTCCCCCTCTTCACGGGAATAATCCAGATACAGCATGGATGCCACTGCGTCGACTCTGATCCCGTCCACATGAAATTGATCGAGCCAGAAGATGGCGCTGCTGATCAGGAAGCTGCGCACCTCGTTTCGGCCGTAATTGAAGATGTAGCTCTTCCAGTCGGGGTGAAATCCCTGACGAGGGTCGGAGTGTTCGTACAAATGCGTGCCGTCGAAGTATCCCAAGCCGTGTTCATCGGTCGGAAAATGCGAGGGCACCCAGTCCAGGATGACTCCGATGTCGTGCTGATGCAGGTAGTCGATCAGATACATGAAATCTTCCGGCGCTCCGAATCGACTTGTCGGCGTGAAGTAACCCGTCGTCTGGTATCCCCAGGAACCCCCGAATGGATGCTCCATGACCGGCATGAACTCGACATGGGTAAATCCAAGATTCGTCACATGTTCGGCCAGCAAGGGCGCCATTTCACGGTAGCTGAGGTGGCGGGGTTTCCCTTCGTCGGTGAAGCGCCAGGAGCCGATATGCACCTCGTAAATGGAGATCGGAGCGTCCAGAGCATTGCGCTCCCCTCGATTCTTCATCCATTCTGCGTCGTTCCACTCGTAGTCAAGCTTCCAGACTACCGAGGCGGTCCGAGGAGGGGCCTCGCTGTGCAAGGCGAACGGATCTGCCTTCTGAACCTGGTGACCGTTCCCTCGCGAAAGGATGTGGAATTTGTACTGACTGCCCTTTTGGACGCCGGGCAAGAAGCCTTCCCAGATTCCCGAACTTGCTTTGGGGGAAAGGGGATGCTTGATGCGGTCCCAGCCGTTGAAATCTCCAACGACCGAGACCGACTCGGCGTCCGGGGCCCAGACGGCGAAATAACAGCCCCGTACGCCCTCCACCTCCAGCGGGTGAGCGCCCAGATGCTGATATAGGCGGTAGTGGGTCCCCTCATTAAAAAGGAACAGATCTTGTTGGCTCAACAGGCTGATCGGCGCCTTTTCGTCGACCGCACCCTCGCCTCGGCGGCTTCTTTTCTTACTGTTCATGATCGGCGCTTTCACTCTGACGTCTTCGAATACCGACTCCTTTCAGTGTATCGAGGATGGAGGCCTCTCTGCAAAAAGTCTCAAAGGAATAGCGATGCTTACGGGTCCAGTTCGCTCTTTCGACGCCGGTTCCCGGTAGGTTTTGGGGTTCGGTTTCCAACCAGAGATCTTCCAGGTTGATCATCAGAAAGCGGCAAGGACTGGACGCCAGCTCAAACAACCAGCGTCGCAGCGCCTCCATCTGAACCTCAGCAGCTTCCGGATTCCCTTCCACCCCAAAGTACCGCATCAGTGCGCTGCAAAGCGTCCTGCGCCCCTCTTCCAATTCATCCGCTTCCCAATCGTTCAGAAACCCCATTTCCTTGCGAAGCGCAATGTCATCCCCTCTCCAAAATGCGGCGAAGGGAAGCATATCGTGAGTGTTCAACGCCGCCACCACTCTTTCCGGCGCCGGTTCGGCAGCGGCTTCGGGATTCGGGTGAACCTTGAACTGACCGACGTACATGCGCAGCAGCCCGTGCGCTTCCATGTTCTCGCGAACGACCGGGGGAACCGTTCCGAGGTCTTCACCGACGACGGCGCATCGGCGACGGTGAGACTCCAGGGTCACCACAGCGTAGAGTTCCTCAAACGGGTAATGAACGTAGACGCCTTGCGCTGCCGCACCACCGTCCGGAATCCAGAACAGACGGTGTAGGCTCATAACGTGATCGATGCGCAGGAGGTGTGAGCGGTCCATCAGATTGGCGATGCAGCGGCGAAGATATCGATGACCTTCGGCGCGACTGGCCAAGGGATTCAGCGGAGGAAATCCCCAATTCTGACCCGACGAGAAGAAATCGTCGGGAGGCGCCCCGCCCGCCACGCCGTGGGCGAAAGCTTGCGGGAAGGCCCAAACGTCGTAGCCTTCCGGATGCGCTCCCAACGGTAGATCCATGTACAATCCGCAGTCCAGTTCCTCAGAGCGGGACTTCAGTCGGCGTATCTGCCGATGCGCCAGATACTGGGCGTACAGGTGATACCGGTACTCCGGCGTGCCGAATTCGGAGGCATCCAGCTTTCCCTCCCGCATCTGCGCGGACCAGCGCTGGGGAGTGGCGCCGTTCCGTTCCACGGCCGACCGAAAAGCGGCGTAATGGCTGACATCCGGGCGGTCGGCAAGGAACCGTGAAAATCCCAACTCCCGATCGGAAGCGCTTTCAAAAAAACTGCGGGCCAGGATTTCCAGCACTCTGCGCTTCAGACGCATGATCCGCCGATAGTCGACTCGTTCGCTGAGCCGAGCCTGCACCAACTCTGCTTGAAATCCGACGCTCTGGATCAGTCGCCGCGCCTCCTCGCAGCCGCCCTGCTCGACCGCCAGTTCCGGCCGGGCGAACAACTCATTCCAGAACAGCCGGCTGACCGGAGCGTAGGGGCTGGGATCGAAGGGAGCGTTCAGATAGGAAGCGAAGAACGGGAGACTTCCCACGAAGCTTCCTCCCAGCAAGGAAGTCCATTCGATGAGCCGCTCCAGATCGCAAAAATCGCCGCAGCCCCAATTATTTTCGGTTCTCAGGGCGTAAAGCGGGGCAAACACCCCCCAGCGCCGACGGTTCTCATCGATGCCTTCGCCCGAAAACGCCCGCTGGGGGGCGCTGATCAGAAGCGTCGATGCGCTGCGGGTTCCGGCTCGAAGGTCAAGGCGGTGATAGCCCAATGGAAGCCGTTCGACAGGCGTCAGCAGCTTCGACTCCACGTCAGAGCCGGCCGGAAAGTCCTCTTGATCCGGATGCAGCTCCGATGGCCGGGCGGCGCCCTCCATGGAAGTTCCGTCTTCCAACTCCAGCCTCCAGAAAATCGGCTCGTCTCCCATTGAAGGGGAGATCCGGATCGGCGCCTTAGCCGGCCGGTCTTGCCACGAGACGACCACCGGCTCGATCATTTGGGCGGCGATCTCTTCGTTGCGCAGACGCAGACAGGCAGGAGCGTCGGCAGCACTTTCCATCGGCGCCCCCAGGGCCTTCAATGCGGCTAGAATCGTTTCGGGCGGCGCCGTTCGATGAATCCCCAAACCGTCGTAATACGACGCTTCAATTCGATACATCCCGGCGAGTTCAAATAGAGGATTCAAGTCTTCGCGCATCGTCGATTCTGACTCAGAGGAATTCTCAGGATTCTTCCAGGAGGTTCAAGATTCCCTGCAGAGGTATATGCAGCCAGTCAGGCCGATGATTCAATTCGTAGCCCAGTTCGTAGACGGCCTTCTCCAGAAGAAGCGTGTTGAGCAATACGGCCAGATCTTCGGTATTGTCCGGTGTAAAGCGGGCGCCCTGGGTGGCTTCCAAGTAGGACTTCAGAAATGCCACGGACACCCAGAACTGCCAATAGCGGGCCCACGGCTCGAACAACTCGAGGCGACGGATCGGTATCAGGCCGATTTCAATCTGACGAAACAGCGCGGTGTCGGCCGCATATTGAAAGGACCTGAGCATCCCCGCCACGTCACGAAACGGAGTCCGTTTAATTCTTCGCTCGCTGATGCTGCGAGACGGCTCTCCCTCAAAGTCGATGATGATGAAATCCTTTCCCGTGAACAGAACCTGGCCCAGGTGAAAATCCCCGTGACAACGAGTGCGCACTGCCTGAATCTTCGACTCGATAATCCGCTTGAACTCCGCCATCACTCGTTCGCGCTTAGACAAGACCTCTTCGGCCTGCGGCCGCATCGACTCCGGCACCCGGTCGAGTCGTCCGCCCAGTTGCAAAAACACCTGACCCGCCAGGTTGCGCATCGACTGATACAGGGACCGTCTGGAAAAGGAATTGAAGGCTTCCGGCGCAAAGGCCGACCTCTCCGAATCGGATGCCAGGGCCAAGTGCATTTCCGCGGTTCGGTTGCCCAGCAGCCTCGCCGATTCCAAGTAGGAGCCCACCATCGCCGAGACGTCGTCGGGAATCTTCTTCGACGTGAGTTCCAGAAACCGCATTGCCGAGGAGGGTTGCGGCGTAATCGGTTCCAGCGGCTGCGCCAGAATTCTTTCGTAATAGCGAGCCAGCGCGTCCAGCGTGTACCGCCATGCGTCTCCTTCGTTCAGCACGAACTCCTGAAGGTGGCCCAGGGTGACCGGCTGTCCGTCCGATCCGACGTACTGCAAATAACCGGCCGTCGCGGGCGTGTTTTCAAAGCCCCTTTCATTCAAAAAGAGGGACACTTCCACATCGGGATTCATCCCTCGGTCCAGGCGGCGAAACATCTTCAAAATCAATTTCTGGCCGAACATGACCGAGCTGTTGCTCTGCTCGGCCCCGATTCCGGCCGGCGTCAGCTTCCCCTCGGCTTCCTTGAGCAGCGCATGGAGGGCGCCGGTTGGGACGCCGTTCAACCTCCCCGTATGACCCGCCCACGATTCCTTTCTTCCCACCGCTCTCAAAAGCGCGGAGCAGAAATCGCTTTCGACGATGGCGTCGTACAGGATTCCGTTCTTCCCATCGGACTGGAAGCGCAAGTCGCACAGAACCGTCGTCGGGTATTCCCGGCGAATTTCGTCGGCCCGTGCGTCGGTCGCGGCTGCTAAAGGAAGGAAGTACAATTCCGGATCGCCGTCCAGGTATTCAACTTCCAGGATGGAGAGCGTTTCAGGCCGCTCGGGAACCTCAATCATCTCCACCAGGTGCACGGAACGAACGTCCCGCGCCTTGCTCCCGAACCAGCGGCAAGCTGGAAGAAACTCCGGCAGAATTTTCTCCTCCAACAGCCTGAGATTTCCTCCCTTCAGCGCTTCGCGCCATTGCGAACCGACTCCCAGGGCCGGCAGATGCGCGAATCGGCTGCTGATTTCGACGCGCTCCTGACGACTCTCGCGCGGTTCCAGCTGAAACCAGTAGAAACTGTGCGGGCCCAAAGTGACGAAATAGGGAAGCTCCCCGATCGCCGGAAACGGATTCCGCCCGAAAAGCTCCAGCGGCACGCATCCTCGGAAGCGAGCCAGGTCGAGTTCGACGCACTGCGCAAAGCGGGAAAGGTTCGCCACCACCAGAATCGATTGATTTTCGTACTCGCGAACATATGCCAGCACCTTGCGATTGTCGGGATGGAGAAACTCCAGCGATCCGTGGCCGAACGCCTTCAAGCCCCTCCGCATGTGCATGAGGCGCTTCATCCACCACAGCATCGAGCTAGGATTGTTGGCCTGAGTTTCCACGTTGATCGATTCATAGTGGTACTCGGGATCGATAATGACAGGCAGAAAGAGCTGCTGAGGATTGGCCCGCGAGAATCCGCCGTTGCGGTCCCCGGACCATTGCATGGGAGTCCTGACGCCGTTTCGGTCTCCCAGGTAGATGTTGTCCCCCATTCCGATTTCATCGCCGTAATAGAGGACCGGCGTGCCGGGAAGCGAAAAGAGGAGGCCGTTCATCAGCTCGATCTTGCGGCGGTTGTTGCCCAGCAGCGGCGCCAGCCGTCGGCGAATCCCCAGGTTGATGCGGGCCTTGAGGTCTCCCGCGTACACCCGGTACATATAGTCGCGCTCTTCTTCGGTGACCATTTCCAGCGTCAATTCATCGTGATTGCGCAAGAACAAGGCCCATTGGCAGACTTCCGGTATCTCAGGCGTCTGCTCCAGGATGTCGATAATCGGAACCCGATCTTCCAGGCGAATCGACATGAAGAGCCGCGGCATCAGGGGGAAGTGAAAGTTCATGTGCGATTCGTCGCCGTCCCCGAAATATGAAACCGCGTCCTCGGGCCATTGATTGGCCTCCGCCAGCATCATGCGATTCTTGAACCGACTGTCGACCCGACTCCGCAGCCTCTTCAGAAACTCGTGGGTTTCGGGCAGGTTCTCGCAATTGGTGCCCTCCCGTTCGTACAGATAGGGCACGGCATCCAGCCGCATCCCGTCGACGCCCATCTTGAGCCAGTAGTCCACAACCTGAAAAATCGCCCGGTGCACGGCTGGATTGTCAAAATTCAGGTCGGGTTGATGGGAATAGAATCGGTGCCAGTAATACTGCCGGGCCACCGGATCCCAGGCCCAGTTGGAATGCTCGAAATCCTGGAAAATGATGCGCGTGTCTCGATAGCGGTCCGGCGTATCGCTCCAGACGTAGAAGTTTCGAGCCGGACTGCCGGGCGGAGATTTGCGGGCCTTTTGAAACCAGGGATGCTGATCCGAGGTGTGGTTGATCACCAGCTCCGTAATGACCCGCAGTCCCCGCCCCCGCGCCTCTTTCAGAAACCTCCGGAAATCGTTCAGCGACCCGTAGGCAGGGTGAATGCTCCGGTAATCCGCGATGTCGTATCCGTCATCCCGCAAAGGCGACGGGTAGAACGGTAAAAGCCACAGCGCCGTCACCCCGAGCTCCTGGAGATAATCCAGCTTCTGAGTCAGCCCCTGAAAGTCCCCGATTCCGTCTCGATTGCTGTCAAAGAATGAGCGCACATGCAGTTCGTAAATGATTGCGCTCTTGTACCAGAGAGGATCGTCTTCCAAGCGAGTCCGCTGGAGATTGAGTCGTTTCATCGATACCTAGACTTTCAGATTCGGGTCCGCACAAGAATTTCTCGGCGTCTTGTGCTGCAGCGCAAGCCAAGCGCGTCGGCTGTCGACGATCTCTCAAAACCCGGACTGCGAATTTCCCTTCGATCCTTTTCAACTTCTCATAGGTAGTACTCGAAGTCGTGCTCGGTTCGGGTCTTTCTCCGAATGCGAAAGATGTGAGCCGGAATGACTTGCGGATTCAACTGAACGTAATTGTCTGGGCCATGCCAGATGTAGCGCGCATCAGAAAGAAGATCGTGAGCCTGAAAGGACTGGTCTGAAGGGATTCCAAGATCGGCCAACGGGAGATGGATCCAGCCTGAATGCGCGTGATGAGGACTGAGATTGGCCACCACCACGATCAGATTGGACGCGTCAGAGGAACACTTGCTATAGCAGATGATCTGATCGTTGTCGACCTGATGAAAACGCAGTCCGTCGTTGCTTTGCAGCGCGGGGTTCTCCCGGCGAATTCGATTCACCAGCGTAACGATTTCTTTGATGGAATCAGGATGTTCCAAGTCCCACTTCTGGATCTCGTATTTCTCCGAATTCAGATACTCTTCGCTTCCAAACTCCTTGGACTGCCTGACGCACAATTCGAAGGGAGGCCCGTAAATTCCGTAGTTGGAGGACAGCGTAGCGGCCAGGATCAACCGCAGGATGAAAGCCGGCCGGCCTCCCGTCTGCAGAAACTCGGTCAGGATGTCAGGAGTGTTTGGCCAGGCGTTGGGGCGGAAGTACTCCTTCGCCTGGGACTGAGTCAATTCCGTAAAGTACTCGGTCAGCTCCGCCTTCGTATTGCGCCATGCGAAATAGGTATACGATTGCGTAAACCCCAGCTTGGCCAGCCGATGCATCACCTTCGGGCGAGTAAAAGCTTCCGAAAGAAAAATTACGTCCGGATGAGCCTTTCGAATCTCTGAGATCGTCCACTCCCAGAACGCGAACGGCTTGGTATGCGGATTGTCGACTCGAAAGATGCGGACCCCCTGCTCGATCCAGTAGTCGAAAACGCCTTTCAGCTCGCGCCACAGGCTCGCCCACTCGTCGGATTCAAACTCGAAAGGGTAGATGTCTTCGTACTTTTTGGGGGGATTTTCGGCAAACTGGATCGTACCGTCAGGTCGGCGCCTGAACCACTCCGGGTGTTCCCGGACGTAGGGATGGTCCGGCGAGCATTGAAAGGCGATGTCCAAAGCGATTTCCATCCCGCGTTCGGCGGTCTTGTTGCGAAGTCTCTGAAAATCCTCCAGAGTCCCGAGCTCCGAGTGGATGCTCTTGTGGCCGCCGGCTCCGGACCCGATCGCCCACGGGCTCCCGCAGTCTCCTTTTTTTGCCAATGGGGCGTTGTTCTTCCCCTTTCGATTCGTTGTCCCAATGGGATGAATCGGCGGAAGATAGAGCACGTCGAATCCCATCTCGGCGATATAGGGGAGTCGTTTTTCACAGTCCTGAAACGTCCCATGCTTGCCGTTTTCTCCGCAGGAGCGCGGAAACATTTCGTACCAGGAGCTGAAACGAGCCCGCTCCCGATCGGCCCAGACCTGCAATTGGCTCCCGTAGCGGGTTGCGAATCGCTTGTCCGGATAGCGGTAGATCAGCTCCGCAAGATCCGGATCCAATGCCAGCAAGGCCCTCACGTCCAGCTTGTTTCGGGATTTCAGAAAGAGCGCGAATTCCTTAATCTGCTTCCGCTCCTTCCCGGAGGCCCGGGAAGCGGCGCTTTCAACCAGCTCCGCGCCCACCAAAAGGTCGACTGAGATATCCTGCCCCGCCTGTATCTTCTTGTCCAGATCCCTTCGCCAGGTCTTGAACGGGTTGACCCAAGCCTCGATCGTATAGGAGTGAAACCCGGGCCTGACAACGGCAAACGAGCCCTGCCACCGATCGTTCGGCAGCGAAGACATTTCGCAGCTATTCCACCTCGATGGGTTTGCCCCCTCTCCGAACAGTAAAACCGCCGTCAGCGCGTCGTGTCCGTCGGCGTAGACGTCGGCTTCCACCACAACCTGCTCGCCCACGACCCGTTTGATAGGAAATCCTCCCGAATCAATCTCCGGTCGGACACGCTCGATAACAACTCGCTTGCGACCTTCATCCGAAGGCGTCGACACCGTCTTCTTGTTGCTGGGACCGGTCAAGTTGACTCCCTTTTAGCGAAAACCCCCGGGCCGTCTGCGAAACAATCCCAGGAAAGCCACGAAGAGCGCCGCTCCGATGATCGACCATATGATCGGAAACGGATGCCCCCCGACCATGACGTTCAACATGGCCGGGAGCCCAAGGAGCCCCGCCAACCACGTTCCCAGCACCGCCCCAATAAATCCCAGCGCAACCGAAGCGAGACATCCGCCGTGCGAGTATCCCGCCAGACTCTGCCCAATCACCCCGCAGATGCCTGCGACGACCAGCAGTATAATCAGTCCCATCAGGGTCATCCGAACCTCCTTCAATCTCAATTCTGCTGGGCAATGAAGTCTCTGTCAACGAAGGAGATCCGGGTTCCGGGTTTCGAGTTCAAAGTTCCGAGTTCTTGGGAATCGTCACTTGATTGCTCTATCGGCGAGGCCGCGTGATGGAAATCATTTCATGCAGCAACGGAAAGGATAGCGTGTGAAGGCGCAGAATTTCACAACTTCGGAAGAAAACGCCCGCCCAGCTCTTGACAATATGAAATTGCTCAAAGAATCGCACCCAGCACCCAGCACCCAGCACCCAGCACCCAGCACCCAGCACCCAGCACCC
>CAZAEY010000082.1:0-15018 GCA_964484155.1 uncultured Acidobacteriota bacterium | reverse complement strand
GAACGCAGCACGCGGAACGCAGCACGCAGCACGAAGCCCCCTTCCCTTGGAAATCAATTGATCGGCAAACAACTCGGGCCATACGAAACGGAGGAACTGCTGGGAAGCGGCGGGATGGGCGTCGTCTACCGGGCGCGAGACGTTCGACTGGGCCGCTCCGTGGCCTTGAAGGTGCTGAAACAGGAACTGACGACCGATGGCGACCGAAAGAAGCGGTTTCTGCAGGAGGCTCGCTCCATCTCCGCGGTGACCCACCCTGCGATCGCGCAGGTCTACGACGTAGGCGAGTTCGAAGGGGTCACCTATATGGCCATGGAGTACGTCGATGGGCGGACTCTCAGAGAAGTGATCGCCCGGCGCGAACTCGACCTTCTGGCGGCCCTCGAAATTGGAATCCAGGTCAGCGAAGGGCTGGCGGCGGCCCACGGGGCGGGGCTGGTCCATAGAGACATCAAGTCGGAAAACATCATGGTCACGCCGTCGGGGCATGCCAAGGTCCTCGACTTCGGGCTGGCCAAATTGATGGATTCGTTTTTGCAAGCGCCCGACGCCTCCGGATTGAGCCAAATGGAAACGATGGCCAAGACTCAGGTGGGCACCGTGCTGGGAACGATCGCCTACATGAGTCCCGAGCAGGCGAGGGGCCGCACAGTGGACCATCGAAGCGATCTCTTTTCAATGGGGATCGTGATCTACGAAATGGTGACGGGAGAACTGCCGTTCAAGGGAGACAGCCCCCTGGACACGATGCATGCGATCGCCTTCGAGGAAGTGCCTCCAGTGACGATCGTTCGCAAGAACCTTCCACCGGAGCTGCAGAGAATTCTTTCGCGCTGTCTCCGCAAAAAGCCGGAAGACCGGTATCCGGACGCCAAGTCGCTTTCCAACGACTTGAAAAGATTGAAGCGGGACATCGAGTCCGGCCTGCAGCGGCCGCTGCCGCTTCAGCATCGCGCTCAGTATATTTTTGATTGGATTCGGCATTCCGTTCCCTACGGCGCCCCCGGCGCCATCGCAGCGGGAGCGGTGATCCTTCTGATGGCGTACCTGTTCGTATCCAATATCAATCTGGGTTCGATCGTACTGCTTCTGCTGATCGGCCTTCCCGTTTATCGCTTCATCCGGAATCGAAAGAATCGGATGTTGAAGTGGTTTGTGGGGCGGGTCTCCAGAATTCCGGAAGTGGAAGCCGTCATTGTTCGCGGCGACCTGGTCACGGTGATCGTCAGCCGCGCGCAGGCCGGGACCTACGTCAGGATCCAGGGATATCTGGACAACGTGAACAAGAAGCTATTTTACGGCGCCCCGGTAGAAACCACCGTCCGTGACGACATCAGGGGCGATGAACTGCGCCAGATCCTTCGCGAGCCCGGCGTGTCCTACCTGCGCGAGGGCATATTGAATGACGGCCCCGAATCTCGCAGCTGATCCGCTCTGTCAGCCGCCCCTGCGAAAATAACGGTCGATGGAGAACGCCAGACTGCGCTGCAGCCGCTGCTTCGAAGAATTCCAGGCCGATCCTGCGGCCGATCCGGCCAATCCGCTGGAGGAAACCTGTCTGGACTGCCTTTCTCAACTGCCGGTTGAGATCAGTTTCGTTCCGCCGTACACCTGCTCGGAAGCCTATCGATTCGAACGAATTCGCCAGCTGCCGGATGAACTTCTGCTGGCGCGGTTTCGCGACGCCTACCTGGGCATGCTGGAACCCGGTTCCGCCGACGGCTCGAAAGCCGACGCGGACGTCAGCGTGGAGACTTCCAACAACCTGGCAAGCGCCGGCAACGAATTGGGCCGCAGGGGCTTTTCGATTTTTCAGCTAAAACGCATGCTGGAACGAGTCCAATGACTGCGCCCGCCGAGGCGGAGCCGCCGCAGCCGTTACGGAAATGGAAAGACCGCCCGCTTGGCTGACTGGGAATCACCTCCGCAGTTTGACGACGCTTCCCGTTCTTGAGGCTTCGTAAATCGCCTCCACGATCTCTACGCTCTTCCGGGCGGCGGCGCCGTCGCAAAGCGGCGCCCGGTCTTGTTCGAGCGCCTCAAGAAAATCCTCCAGAACGAAGCGATGCCCAGCCCAGTCCGACATTCGAGGCGAGTCCCGACGCTCGGAGCCCATCTGCTTTCCTCCGATTTCCGGCGTTTGGCCCTTCGCCTCAAAACTCTTGAGGAAGGAGCCTTCAATTTGTATCGTGCCTTGATCGCCAATGATTACGATTCTTCTGGGCAGACCGGGAAAGGCCGTAGTCGTGACGGACAAAGCGGCCACCGGCCCGGCCTCGAATTCCAGAATGGCTGCTACGGTGTCTTCGGTTTCAATAGCGTGCATCTGCGTTCGGCAGAATGCGGAAACTTGGGAGATCGGGCCGAAAAACCACAGCAACAAATCGACGGTGTGAATGCCCTGATTCATGAGCGCTCCCCCTCCGTCCAGCTCCCAGGTTCCCCGCCACCGCGAATCGGCGTAGTACTCAGAGTTTCGACTCCATAGGAGTTCGGCCGCCGCCACCAGTCCCTTCCCCAGCTTTCCATCGTCCAACATCCGCTTGACCCGCTGCAAATCGGCGGCGGCTCTTTCTTGAAGAAACACCCCCAGGCGAACTCCGGTCCTTGCGACCGTCTTCATCAGTTCATCGATGCGCTGCGTTTTGATGTCCAGCGGCTTTTCAATCAAGAGGTGCTTTCCCTGACGAGCAGCCGCCATCCCCTGCTCCGCATGCAGGCCCGAGGGGCTTCCGATCAGAACGATCTCCATCGGATGGTGGTTCAGAAAGCGTTCCAGATGCAGATAGGCCTCGGCCCCGGCGGAGTTCGACAGCGCTCGGACCTTTCGTTCATTGGTCCCGCAGACGGCGACCACCTGCACCCGCTCCAGCTGGAGGCAGGCTTGCAGATGAGTTTCCGAAATATTGCCTCCTCCGAGAATGCCCACTCGCCACATTTCTTTAACTCTCCGTTGCTCCTGGCCGCTTCCGGGTCAAAGGTTTGCGACCCTCTGAAAGAATCATTTCACAACTACCCATTTTTTTGAACTTTCGTTAATATTCTCGGGGTTCCGAAAAACGCCGGCGCCCGGCGGGTCCGGCACGCCGCTTGGGGTAGGGACAGCTCAGGGAAAATTGAACTGGAGGGCGCGCGGATGGAGACCTATGCAGCGGAATTTGTGGGAACGATGGTTCTGGTGCTGCTCGGCAATGGCGTCGTGGCCAATGTCTTATTGAAGCGATCCAAGGGCGAGAACTCGGGATGGATCGTCATTACGACGGGTTGGGGGCTGGCCGTCGCGATGGCCGTTTACGCGGTCGGGCGCATCAGCGGCGCCCATATCAATCCGGCCGTTTCCATCGGATTAGCCTCTATCGGGGCATTTGAATGGACTCTGGTCCCCGGCTACGTACTGGCGCAACTGGCGGGAGCGTTTGTCGGGGCGACGCTGGTTTGGATCGCCTATTTCCCGCACTGGTCTGCGACCGCAGAGGTTGAAAAAAAACTGGGCGTGTTCTGCACCGCCCCGGCGATACGAAATTATCCCGCGAACTTTCTGACCGAGATGATCGGCACGGCCATGCTGGTCTTCGGCGTTCTCGCGATCGGCGACAACGCGCAGATGCTGATCTCTCCCGGAGACCTGGACCTGACTGTAGTTTTCAGTCACGGTCTGCAGCCTCTGCTGGTCGGCTTGCTGGTCTTTTCCATCGGCTTGTCGCTGGGCGGACCCACCGGTTACGCCATCAATCCGGCGAGAGATCTGGGTCCCCGCCTGGCCCACGCCCTGCTTCCGATAGCCGGCAAGGGTTCGTCGGACTGGTCCTATTCCTGGGTTCCGATTGCGGCCCCTCTGATCGGAGGCGTTTTGGGCGCGATCTGCTATCTTTGGATAGGCTTCTGAGCCCTCCCAGGCAGCCGTTGAACTGCAGAAACAAGGAGATTCCATGTCCGAATTCATAGGCGCGATTGATCAGGGGACCACCAGCACCCGTTTTATGGCCTTCGATCGGGAAGGCAACGAAATAGCAAGGGATCAGATGGAGCACGAGCAGATTTTGCCGCGCCCCGGCTGGGTGGAGCACAATCCCGTGGAAATTCTGGAGAACGCGAAGACAGTGATCGGGCGCGGACTGAAACAGGCTGGACTGTCGGCCGAACGTCTGATGGCGGCGGGCGTTGCCAACCAGCGCGAAACAACGGTCGTGTGGAATCCCAAAACTGGGAAGCCATGGGCCAACGCCGTCGTCTGGCAGGACACGCGGTCCGACCGAATCGTCTCCCGCCTGGAGGAATCCGGCAAAGGAGAATTGATCCGGAAAAAGGCGGGACTGCCGCCGGCCACGTATTTTTCAGCGGGAAAAGTTCAGTGGCTCCTGGAGAACGATCCGGAACTGAGAAAAGCGGCGACAGCCGGTGAGGCTCTGTTTGGGAACATCGATACCTGGCTGATCTGGAATCTGACCGGAGGTCCGCAGGGAGGCTCCCACGTCACAGACGTCACCAACGCCAGCCGAACCATGCTGATGGATCTCCAGACGCTGGACTGGGACGAGGAGCTGCTGAACCTGTTTGGAATACCCCGGGAGATGCTGCCCGAAATTCGACCTTCCTCGGATCCTGAAGGGTACGGCGCGCTGCGGTTGGAAGGCGCTGAAGTCCCGCTTTGCGGCGACCTGGGGGACCAGCAGGCCGCCACCGTCGGACAGGTCTGCTTTTCTCCCGGAGAAGTCAAGAACACCTACGGGACTGGCAATTTTATGCTGCTGAACACCGGTCCTGAAGCGACATCCTCGCAGGCAGGGCTGCTGACCACAGTCGCATACCAGTTGCCCGATCACCGTCCGGCCTACGCGCTGGAAGGCTCCATCGCAGTTACCGGCTCGGCCGTGCAGTGGCTGCGGGACCAACTGGGCATGATTTCAGCTGCCGACGAAGTGGAGGACCTGGCCAATACCGTTCAGGACAATGGCGACGTCTACTTCGTTCCGGCTTTTTCCGGGCTCTTCGCCCCCTATTGGCGCAGCGACGCCCGGGGCGCCATTGTCGGCCTTTCCCGCTACGCCAATCGAGGGCATCTGGCGCGCGCCACGCTGGAGTCGATCTGTTACCAGACACGGGACGTGCTGACCTCCATGCGAAAGGACTCAGGCCTCGCCTTGGAGGTCATTCGCGTGGATGGCGGCGCCACCGTCAACAACACGCTGATGCAGTTGCAGGCGGACATTCTGGGAGTGCCCGTCGTGCGTCCGAAGATTCTGGAAACCACAGCCTTGGGCGCGGCATACGCCGCCGGTCTGGCCGTCGGCTACTGGGATGGGCTGGAAGACCTGATCAAGAACTGGAAAGCCGACCGCCAGTGGGATCCCGAGTGGAGCGAGGATCGGCGGGAAGTCGCCTACGCCGGTTGGCGAAAAGCCGTCGAGCGTACGTTCGGCTGGGTCGACTCTTCGTCAAAATCTTAAGGAATTCCGGCTTAGACTCATTTTCCGTATGGTTTGAGCCGCCTATTCCATTTTCCCGCCGGCAGGCACGGCATCGACCAGAAAATCGGGGCCCAACCGGCGGATTCGTTCGACAACCAGGCGGGGGGCGTCTTCCATCGTCTCGACAGCAAGCGGCCCGAAAGAGGGGATGCCCTTGGATCCGACCAGCTTCGGTCCGTAGTACAGGTGATATCGGTTTGGGAGCCCCTTCTCGACAAGGCTGGCCGCCACCCGCCCTCCGCCCTCCGCTAAAACGCTGGTGGCGCCCAGAGAGGCCAATTCCTCAAGGATCCGATCCCAGTGGAGTCCCGTCTTTTCTTTTTCAACCGCGATCAGATCGGCGCCCATCCGAGCCAGGGACCGGCTTCGCCCTGGATTGGCCCCCGGAGCGTGAAAGATCGTCACGGGATCGCCTGATTGAAAGATTCTGGCCTGGGGGGAAGTTTGCAACCGAGAGTCCAGAATGACTTTGCGAATCGATTTGTTCCGTTTCGGCCGAACGCTCAGTTCGGGATCGTCGGCCAACAGGGTGCCGGACCCGATCATTACGGCGTCGCATTCGAATCGAGTCCGGTGAACCAGGCGGCGGGCCATTTCTCCCGTGATCCAGCGCGATGTCCGGTTCGGGGCGGCGATCCGGCCGTCCAGAGTAAGCGCCAGTTTTAGCAAAATGAACGGCCTGGCGGTCTGAATGAAATGGAAGAAGACTTCGTTCAAGCGCAGAGCCTCTGGACGACACGTCCCGACTTCCACGGAAACTCCGCCGGCACGGAGCCGCTCGATCCCGCCGCCGCCGACCCGGGGATTCGGATCGGCGCAAGCCACAACGACTCTCTTGAGTCCGGCCTGAAGTGCGGCCTCGACACAGGGCGGAGTGCGCCCCTGGTGGCTGCAAGGCTCCAGAGTGACGTACAGCGCGGCTCCCCGGGCCAGTTCGCCCGCATGCCGCAGAGCGATCGCCTCGGCATGTTCGACCCGATCGTAGCGATGAAAACCCTCTCCGACGACTCGGCCGTTTCGCACGACGACCGCGCCAACCATGGGATTCGGACTGACCAGTCCCCTTCCCTTTCGGGCCAGACGCAGTGCCCGCTTCATGTACATCTCATCCCGAGAGAGCGTGAGCTGCAAGGGTTTGGCCTATCCCTCCCGTCGAGCCAGCGGCTTTGGTTCTTCCTGCGAATCGGGAGTGCGATCCAGAAGGCGGACCCGCATGGTATGGATTCTTTTTCGATCGGAGCTGAGGATTTCAACCGAAAAAGGCTCCAGCGAGATCGACTCTCCAGGCACCGGCACCCGCCCGAGAATGTCGACCAAGTACCCCGAAAAGGTCGTCACGTCCCGCTCTTCCAGATGAACATTCAGGACCTCCTCGAGGTCTTCGATCTCGACGCTTCCGCGGACGACGTAACTGCGATCGCCCTCGTAGAATATGTCGACCTTTCGAAGCTCGTCTTCGTCGTGAATCTCTCCGACAATCTCCTCCAGCACGTCTTCAATAGTCACCAACCCCGCAACGGCGCCGAACTCGTTGATCACGATCGCCATATGCTCCGCGTTCTCCTGCATTTCCTTCAACAGCGGGGCCAGTTTCTTCGTCTCCGGCACCAGCAGCGCATCGTTAACCAGCGGCGCGATCGAGTCGGTCTCCTTGTCCGGCGTCAGTATTCCCAGTAGATTTCGAACGTAGACAATCCCTTGGATCTGGTCGATGTGCTCTCGGAATACCGGGATTCTGGAATGCTTGGTGGAGACCATCAAGTCCTTCAACTCGCCGATCGTCGCGTTCAGTTCGATCGCCACCATCTCGGAGCGAGGCGTCATGATCTCGCGAACCAGCGTGCTTCCGAACAAGAGAGCCGATTGAATCAACGCGCTCTCGGCCTGCTCGAAGATCCCTTCTTCTTCCCCAACCCCCAGATAAGCCTGAATTTCTTCTTCGGTCGTCTCCTCGTCGGCTGCATTTTCGGTCTCGCCGTTTCGGTTGTTCGAAAAGGCCCGAACGGCTGCGAAGATGGGAAAGCTGCACCAATTGAGGATGCGGTAGACCCCCGAAAAAAACGGGATCGATTTTCGCAGGACTCTTTCCGGATTGCGCTCCGTGATCAGTCTGGGCAGAAGTTGACGGAACAGGACGATGACCAGGAACATGGCTCCAAGGGTCAGCAGCGCCGGCGACAGCGCTTCGGAAGGAGAGGCGAACATCCGGAACAGCAGCACCGTTAACGCAATCAAGAGAAGCTGGATCCCAAACTGCACCGGGAGCAGAAAATGCCTCCGATCTTTAGCGATCTCTCCCAGCAGAGCCCGCCTGGGGTCGGTCTCCTTCTCGGCCAGAACCTTTAAAGACAAGCGGGACATTCGTGTAATGGAACTCTCCACAATCGACAGCAGGAAGACGAGCAGGACCAGAACGAGACTGGCTATTCCGATTTCGGTCGGATCATTCACCTTAGTTTGAATTCCTTCCGGAGCTTCTTTTCAAAGCGCTCCATCTCGCCGCCGTCGACCTCGTGATCGTAACCCATTAGGTGAAGGAGCCCGTGGAGGGATAGCGCTTGAATTTCCGCTTCCAGCCCGTCGATTTCCTGTCGCGCGGCAGCCTCGACCGAAATCAGAATGTCTCCCAGGTAAGGCTCTTCCCGCCCGTTTTGGTCGAAGGGAAACGAGAGTACATCGGTAGACTGGTCCTTGCCGGAGAATTGAGACTGGTACCGTCGCATGCCTCGATCGGAAATCAGGACGACGGAAAAACCGGCCGGGGCGTTGAGCCGTTCTGCCAGCCGATGCAAAAATCGGCGCAGCGCCGCAGTCTCCACCGGGTGAGCCCTCTGTCTATTGAATACGTTGATGTGCCGGATTTTTCTCGTCAACCTGTCTGTTGAATTCAAAACCGGGGTACTCAATTCTGTGGTGATACATGCCGGTGAGGACGCGCTCGAACGCCTGCCCAACCTGACTGAGTTCCTTCATCGAAATGTCGCATTCCTCAAACTGTCCGTCCTGAATGGTCGACTGGACGAGGCGCTTGATCAGACTCCGGATCTGCCCTGGAGTTGGATCCTGAAGGGTCCGTGCCGCCGCCTCCACCTGATCGGCCAGCATCAGGATCGCCGCCTCCTTGCTCTGCGGTTTTGGTCCGGGATAACGGAAATCGTCCTCTTTGACTTCTACGTTCTTGTCGCTGCAGGCATCCTTGGCCTTCTGATAGAAAAACGTCATCAGGCGAGTGCCGTGGTGCTGCGGAATCATTTCAGCCACTTTGGGAGCGAGATTGATTTCCTGCGCGATGGCCAAGCCGTCCTTGACGTGGCTGGCCAGAATCAGGCTGGACATTGTCGGAGAAAGCGCTTCGTGCTTGTTTCCGCAATAGGTCTGGTTCTCTACATAGTACTCGGGATGCTTCAGTTTCCCGATGTCGTGATAATAGGCGGCCACCCGAACCAGCAGCGTATTGGACAGAATGGCTTCGGCGCCGGATTCCGCCAAAGTCCCGACGATAATGCTGTGGTGGTACGTCCCAGGCGCCTCGACAGCCAATCTCCGCAAGATGGGGCTGTTCAAGTTGGACAGCTCCAGAAGTCGGATATCGGTGGTGACTCCGAACATGGACTCCAGAAGCGGCAGTAGGACGGAGGCCAGCATGGCGGCCAGCAGGCCGCTGGCGAGGCCGCCGGCGCTGCGAATCAGGAAGACCGTCCAGGAAAAGCTATGCTCTCCGGAATAGAGATGCAGGGCGAAGGCGACCAGCACCGAGACGGCGCCGACGATCAATCCGGCCCGTACCACCGCCGATCGTTCCCGATATTGGCCCAAAGCGTAGATGCCGGCCAGCGAGCCGGCCAGCGTATAGACGAAAATGGCGAAGTCGCCGGTCAGCAAGCCGGCGAAAACAGCGAACACGAGTGAAAACAGAAGCGCAAGATCGATTCCCACCAGCAGAATGACCAGGATCGCTCCGAAAGCCACTGGAGCGTACAGGTAGAAGTGGCTTGGATCCTGAAGGGCCGGCGTTCTCAGGGTCATGGCAATGGTCTCGGCCAAGCCTGCGAAAAGCTTTATCGCCAGCAGGCCGGTTACGGTCACCACCGCCAGCAGCATAAAATGGTTCCTCGCCTTTTCGCGATCCTGATAGCGGATTTCAAAGTAGAGCCACAGCGCGATCAGAAAAAAGGCAACGATCAGAAAGATTCCAGTGGCCTGCCCCAGCGCGCTGCCCGCGCGGTTCAACTGCCTCATAGCGATCAACTGATCCAGCCGCCTCTCAGTGATCTCGTCTCCAACCCGAACGATCGTCTTGCCCTGCTTGACCTGCGTGACGACAGGGTCGACTTCTTCCATCGCCCGCTGCTCTCTGGCCAGAGTCAAGGATTCGTCGAAATCGATGTTGGGCCCCAGCAGACGCTCCAGAAAGGCGATCAGAATCTTCCTTTCATCCGGGCCAACCGACGTCAATTCAAATTCGTTTTGGCGGAGTATCTCCTGCGCCTGATTCAGGTCCCGAATCTTAGTCCATTCCGTCAGGTCGTCCTCTTTCCCTGTAAGGCCGCTGACCAGCGTGATTCCTCGTTCTTGATAGCGAAACAGGATATCGCGACTGAAGACGACGCCGGGGGGAAACTTCATCGCCTCGGTCAGGATCTGCAGAAGCTGCGACTCCAGCTCTTCAGAAAAGGAATGACGCAGACAAACTTCCAGCACCTGGCGCGGGCTGAACCGGGGCAGCAGATTCACCAGCTCAGCCAAGACTTCGTTGCGAGCCTGCGGCGGAAGCGCAACGCCGCCGTTCAGATTCAGCTCTTCCCGCTTTCTTTCGACGGCCTCCCGGCCGGCGCTGAAAGCCGTCGCCAACTCCGAACGAAGACGGGTATTGACTCGAAAGTCGAATCGGAAAATGGCGGGCTGAGAACGGGCCGCCTCCAGACGCTTTTCCTCCGTCGCTTCTTCGTCGCGCACGGTGAAGTCTTCGCTGGCTTCAATGGTGCGGTCTGCGATGTCGCCTACCTGGTAGTCGGGAATGGTCTGGAATTGGAACTCGATCAGGATGACCGTTATTACGAGAGCCATCCCCAATCCTACGACGAAATGCAGGAATGTCGGCCCGGATGCGAGGTCTTTTCGGATCTGACCGAGACTTACGAATCTTCGGGCCAAAAAATTGCGCCGACTGGATTTCGATTTCGACTTTTCCGCCATAGAAACTCCCCCCCTATACGGCTCCCCGCGAATATCGCGCCGATCTGGATTCGAAACTAACAGCTAGAAACGTCTGTCGGAGGGAATGACCTGCCTGCCATGGGAATCGAGTATAGCATAAACCTTCATTTCGCCAGTCTATTCGGCGCGGCGCTCGAAATTCTAATCGTCCTGAAAGCGCTGAAACACCAAAGCGGCGTTGGTCCCTCCAAATCCAAAGGAGTTGGACAGGGCGAAATCGATTTTGCCTGGCCGGGACCGGTTCGGCACGTAGTCGAGGTCGCATTCGGGGTCGGGATGATCGAGGTTGATCGTGGGCGGCAGCACCTGGTGGTGCACGGCCAGCACCGAGAGAGCTCCCTCCAAACCTCCAGCGGCGCCCAGCAAGTGTCCGGTCATCGATTTTGTAGAACTGACGGCCAGGCGGAACGCATGATCGGCGAACAGCCTCTTGATGGCCAGCGTTTCCGTCCGATCGTTCGGAGGAGTGCTGGTTCCATGCGCGTTGATGTAATCGATCCGCGATGGTTCGATTCCAGCGTCGTCCAGCGCCGCTTTCATGACCCGGCAAGCTCCGGAGCCGTCCTCAGGCGGCAGTGTCATGTGGAAGGCGTCTCCGCTCATTCCATAGCCCACCAGTTCGGCAAGAATGCGCGCTCCCCGACGGCGAGCGCCTTCGAGTTCCTCCAGAATCAGGATCCCCGCGCCTTCTCCTACGACAAACCCGTCCCGGTCTCGATCGAAAGGGCGGCTGGCTCGTTCCGGCTCGTCGTTTCGAGTCGAGAGCGCCCGCATCGCGGCGAACCCGCCGACCCCCATCGGCGTAATAGCCGCCTCCGAACCCCCGGCGATCATGGCGTCGGCATCTCCCCTTTGGATGATTTTGAACGAGTCGCCGATTGCGTGACCGCCGGCCGAACAGGCCGTGCAGGTGGCTGAGTTCGGCCCCGCCGCTCCGAATTGGATGGAGACCTGGCCAGAGGCCAGATTGATAATGCTTGCCGGAATGAAGAAGGGCGATATTCTGCGCGGCCCGGTTTTTAAAAACTTCTGATGCTCCCGTTCGATCGTTTCAAAGCCGCCGATCCCGGAGCCGATATAGACGCCGACGCGATTTCGGTTGTCGTTATCGATGATCAGTTTTGAATCGGCCACAGCCTGGCTGCTGGCAGCCAGGGCGAACAGGATGAATCGGTCCATCTTTCGCGCATTCTTGGGATCGACGAACTGAAGCGGATCGAAATCCTTCACTTCGCCCGCGATGCGGGTCGAGAAATTGGTGGTGTCAAAGCGCGTGATCTGCCCGATTCCGCTGCGCCCGGCCAGGATACCCTCCCAAGTGGAGCGGGTGTCATTGCCCACCGCTGAGACCAGGCCGACTCCGGTCACTACGACTCGTCGTTTCAAAAAAAGTACCTGCTCTCGTCAGCTCTTGTGAGCGCTGATGTAGTCTATGGCGTCCTGAACAGTCTGAATCTTTTCGGCGTCCTCGTCGGGAATTTCGATATCGAAGTCCTCCTCGAACTTCATCACAAGTTCAACCGTATCCAGAGAGTCGGCGCCCAGGTCATCGACGAAATGCGCGTCCCCGGACACGTCCGTCTCGCTCACCCCCAACTGATCCACAATAATCGACTTCACTTTCTCGTCAACAGACGCCATAAAATCCTCCCTATGCTTAGCCTCTCTACATGTACATTCCGCCGTTAATATTTAGCACATGGCCTGTAATATATCCAGCCTCTTTTGAGGCCAGAAACCGCACTGCGCAAGCGATCTCCTCGGGCTGTCCGATCCGTCCCAACGGGATGGATCCTCGTATCTCCTCCTGCTGCCCCGGAGTCAATTTCGCGGTCATTTCGGTCTCGATAAAGCCGGGCGCCACCGCGTTGACGGTGATGTTTCGGGAAGACACCTCGCGGGCCAACGCCTTGGTGAATCCGATAATTCCGGCTTTGCTTGCCACATAGTTGGCCTGACCCGGGTTTCCCATGATGCCGACCACCGAAGCGATATTGATCACACGCCCGTATCGCTGCCGCAGCATCCGCGAAATCGCTTCGCGGCACACGTAAAAGACGCCGTTCAGGTTCGTCCTCAGCACTTGGTCCCAGTCTTCGTCCTTCATGCGGACCAGCAGTCCGTCGCGGGCGATTCCAGCATTGTTGACAACGATCTCCATCCGTTGCAACCGATCGAACAGCTCCCGTAAGACCGTCCTCACGCTTTCGGGGTCGCCCACATCGATCTCGACGCCTTCAGCTTTCCACCCTCGCTTTTGCAGATCTTCTGCCAGCGAGCCCACCGCCTCCTGACTGCGGGCCGCCAGAATAACACGAGCGCCCGCTTCCGCAAGGGCTTCCGCAATGCTCCGCCCGATTCCGCGAGACGCTCCGGTCACCAGCGCCGTCTGTCCGTCCAGTTCGAACATCAGGCGTCCACCTGCACCGACTTTTCAAAATCCGAAACGTACGCCGCGGGATCGATCTGGCGAATCAGTCCGGTTAAAACCCGGCCGGGGCCCACCTCCAAAAAACTCTCGGCGCCGTCGCGAATCATATTCCGCACCGACTCGGACCAGCGCACGGGCCGCGATACTTGACGGATCAGGCACTGTCTGGCTTCCTCAGCGCCGGACACCGGGCTTGCCGTGACGTTCGCATACAAAGGAAACTTCAGATCCTCAAAAGGCGTTTCCAGGAGCCGTTCTTTCAGCCGGATTTCGGCCGGCTTCATCAGTTCCGAATGAAAAGGAGCGCTCACGGGCAGCCGCCTTGCAAGCCGCGCGGAACTTTCCATCGCCAGTTCGCAGGCGCGTTCGACAGCCCTTGCGTGCCCGGAAATGACGATCTGCTTCGGTGAATTGATGTTGGCGGGCGCCACCACCGCGCCCTCCTCGGAAGCCTCCTGACAAATGCCTTCCACCAGCTCCAGATCCAGGCCGATCACAGCCGCCATCGCCCCGGATCCGACCGGCGCCGCTTCCTGCATGAACCGTCCTCTTGATTTCACCAGCCGAACGGCGTCTTCAAACTTCAGGCTCCCTGCCGCCACCAATGCCGAATACTCCCCCAAACTGTGGCCCGCAACCATATCGGGCGTCCTGCCCTCCTTTTCCAGCACCCGATACGCCGCGACGCTGACGGTTAAAATGGCGGGCTGGGTGTTCTCCGTCAAGAGCAGCTCGGACTCGGGACCCTCGAAGCAAAGCCGGCTCAAGGAAAACTCGAGCGCATCGTCAGCCGCCTCAAAGGCTTCCCGCGCCTCCGGCCATCGGGCCGCCAGGTCCTTGCCCATTCCGGGATACTGCGAACCCTGGCCGGGGAAGACAAACGCCAGCATCAGGGTTTGCACCCCAAGACGGAAGCGGCTGTCAAAGGCTCTGCCCTTCCGACTTCCATTTACGTCTCTTCGACTTCAATCACTTTGCGGCCCTTGTAATAGCCGCAGTTCGAGCAGACCCGGTGCGGCATGACAGGCGTCCCGCACTGGCTGCAGGTGGAAAGATTCGGAAGGGTCAGGGCGTCGTGTGCCCTTCTCTTCCCCCTTCTCGATTTTGAATGTCTCCGTTTTGGATTCGGCATCTCTTCTCCTTCAAAGACTCGCCTTCGCCAGGCCCGACTGCAGGAGCGCCCCTTCAACAGGCCGTCCCAGTGCGGATCGCCGAAGCGGCGCTGGAACGCGGCAGAGCGACGAAAAGGCGCGCTAATTCGTCAACTTGTCCTTCAACTCTTTCAGAACGGCAAATCGCGGGTCAAGCACTTCCTTCGTACAATCGCAATCAACCTGGTTGAGATCCGCACCGCACTGGTCGCACAGACCCTTGCAGTCGCTTCGACAAACCGGCTTCATGGGCACTTCAAATACAATCTGCTCGGATACTACCGCTGCCAGGTCCAATTTGTCGTTTCGATAAAATCCAATGTCCAGGTCTTGATAGCTGAGTTCGACCTCTTCGTCTTCGGAAACTTCCGGATCCGGCCAGTATTCGACCTGGAACCGCTTGCGCACTTCGTGCTCCATCCCCTGCAAGCACCGGACGCATACCAAGCCCAGTCGCCCCTCGATCTGACCGCGGACATGCACTTGAGGCCCGGAGAGCCGAACCTGGATCCGGCTGCGAACCGGCCCGCGCAAACTCATTATATGATTTTTGATTCCGAGTTGGGCGTCGTCAAAATCGGTCTCGACGTCCAAAGGCTCATCCGACTCTCTGAGCTGCTGCAGATCTACGATCATAGCCTTGTGAATTTACTGGGAAAACTGAAAATTTTACGCGCTCCGCGGCGCCAGGTCAAGGCGCGGAACCTCGCCCAACCCATCTTACAACACGTGCTTCAATGGGGCCGCGGCC
>CAZAEY010000081.1:12542-15106 GCA_964484155.1 uncultured Acidobacteriota bacterium | reverse complement strand
CCCCAGAACGCCGAACGGATTCGAACGTGCCGCGCCCTGACGGGCGCTCTCGGTTGGGGGGCGGCTTCAACCCAGCCCTGACGGACTGGGCTAAATACTGGCGGCCTTTCGGCCTGAACCAAGAACGCCGAACGCAGAACGCCGAACGAGTTTCAACTTGCCTATTCGATTCATTCCGGTATTCTGTTAAAATCCAGCGCGAATGCTGAACCCGAGTTTTTTTCAAACGGGAGGGCGCATTATATGAAGAGACGAGAATTGTTCCGGCGATCGCTTCTGGGCGCCGTGGGCGCGGCTCTGGCGGGGTTTCGGAACGCCGAAGCCGAGGCCGCCGTTCGGGAGTTTCCGGACGGATACGACGCATCGCAGGAGCTGGCCAGAGCGGATTGGGAGCCGATCTTCTTTTCCCGACATCAAAACGAGACTTTGGAACGATTGTGCGAACTGATTATTCCTGAAACGGAAACGCCGGGAGCGAAGGAGGCTTTGGCGAACCGTTTCATCGACAAGCTGCTGGAAGCGGAGCAGCCTGAAGTTCAGAGGCAATTTCTCGAAAGCCTGGCGTTTATCGACGGGGAATCGCGGAAGCGCTACAGCGGGGCGTTCATCCACCTGGATCAACAGCACCAAATGGAGCTGTTGCGGTCCCTTGCCTATCCTCATAGTCTTCCCACGTGGGGCGAGTCTGTGCGGCCCTTCCCGGGACACGCGCATTTCAGACGAATCAAGGGATGGATCTCCCGGGCGTACTATTCTTCGGAAGCGGGAATGCGGGAACTGGGATGGGATGAGGTATCGTTCCATGGCGATTTTGAAGGGTGCGCCCATGAAAAGGGGTCGCACCGGTAGCATTGGCGCCGGCGGATTTCGAGAGACAAAGGGCCGCCGCGCCTGATTTACAGCAATGGTTAAAGGAGCATGATGTTTGAACAGGATCCGCATACAGTCACTTACGATGCGGTCGTCGTCGGATCCGGCGCGACAGGGGGGTGGGCTGCCAAGAAGCTTTCCGAAGCGGGTTTGACGGTGGCGCTGATGGAAGCGGGGCGCACGGTTTCTCCGGCGGAGTTCACGGAGCACATGCCGGCATATCAGCTGGATTATCGCAACATGTCTCCCGAGATCGCCAGGACACGTCCGATCCAGAAGATGTGTTACGCCTGTATGGAGTACAACTACGATTGGTTCGTCAACGACTTCGAGCACCCCTACAGCACGCCCGAAGGCAAACCGTTTACCTGGCAGCGGCTGCGCATTCTCGGCGGGCGCACCTTGGTCTGGGGCCGTCAGAGCTACCGGCTCAGCGATTTGGATTTCAAGGCCGCCAGCCATGACGGCTATGGGGAGGACTGGCCGTTTTCGTATGCGGAACTGGCGCCTTATTACGACGAAGTGGAGCGATACGTCGGAATCAGCGGCGAGGCGGAAAACCACCCGGCGCTGCCCGACAGCGTATTCCTACCGCCCATGCGATTGACTTGCGGGGAGGAGCTCCTGAAGGAAAGAATTCGCGAAAAATTCGGGCGGACGTTGACGATCGGGCGGACGGCCATTGTCACCCAAAATCACAACGGACGCCCCGCCTGCCACTATTGCGGACCCTGCGAGCGCGGGTGCATTACTTTTTCATACTTCAGCAGTCCTTTCACCACCATTGCCGACGCCGTCGAAACTGGACGCTGCACCCTCCTGACCGACGCGATCGTCAGCCAGGTCAACATGGATTCCAGCTCGAACCGGGCCTCCGGAGTCACCTACGTCCATCGCGAGACCCATCAGACCTATGAAATCAAGGCGCGAAGCGTCATATTGTGCGCGCAGGCCCTGGAATCCACGCGAATCCTGTTCAACTCGGCCACGCGCGAGCACCCGAATGGCTTGGGAAATTCCAGCGGATTGCTTGGAAAGTACCTGATGGATCATGTGGTCGGCGCCGGCGCCGCCGGAGAGTTGACCGAATTTGACGTGAAGAAGTCCGCCTCCGATCCGAATCGGCCGAACGGGATTTACATCATTCGCTTTCGCAACCTCAAAGACGGACCGCAGCACCCCCGATTCATCCGAGGGTACGGGTTTCAGGGCGGCAGCGCCCCGCAGTTTTACTTCGAGGCTGCGGGGTTCGGCGAATCATATAAACAAGCGGTTCGTGAGGGGATGTACGGAATCCGCCTGGGCGGCTTCGGCGAATCGTTGCCGCGCCTGGACAATTTCATCGAAATCGACCCGGATTTGAAGGACGCCTGGGGAATTCCCGCGCTGCGCATTCAGATGACGCACGGCCACAACGAAATGGCCATGATGCAAGACGCCTCCGTGACTGCCGCTGAAATGCTGGAAGCGGCCGGAGCTCGCAACATCTCGGTCAATTCGGGCACGGCTATGCCCGGAATGGCCATTCACGAGGTCGGAACCGCGCGTATGGGTCACGAACCTGCCAAGTCGGTGCTGAACTCATTCAATCAGACCCACGACGTGGCCAACCTGTTCGTAACCGACGGCTCCTGCTTCGTCAGTTGCGGATGCCAGAACCCCACTTTGACCATGATGGCCATCACCTGCCGCGC
>CAZAEY010000081.1:8690-12442 GCA_964484155.1 uncultured Acidobacteriota bacterium | reverse complement strand
GCGACATCCCGGTTCAGCCATTCGATCAGGGCCGCGAAGCCCAGGCTTTCCGGATCTCCCGGCAGGTAGGCCGCTACCACGTCCAGCACTCGAAAACCGCGTCGAAGCTGGAAAGTCAACGTCGGATCGGATATCTCTTTGCGCACCACTTTTCGCACGTATTCCTTCGCCGAAAGTTCATTGTTGTAGAGATGATAGCCGCGCAGCCGCGAGCCGGCTCGGATGCGACGGAGCTTCAGGGTGCGGACCAACTCTCTGCGGGCCGCGTAGATTCGCGAACCCACGCCCTCCCCTTGTTCACCCGGCTGAACCATGACTTCGGCCCCGTACAGGGTGGTTCCTTCAGGATCATGGTTGGAGAACAGCCCGCGGTCAGTGAATTCCCGCCAATTGTCAGTACGATCGTATTCTTTCCAGTCGATGATCAGACTGGCCGCCATCCCGACCAGACGCCCGTCTTTCTGCCGGACTGCGACCAGCTGCCCTTCAGGGAATACGCGAAGATGCGATTCCAGCTGAGCCCTTGTCCAGGAAGAGCTGGAAGAATAGACTTCTCTGCTGATGGCGATGATTTCGTCGATGTCGGATTCCTGAGTCTGACGAACTAGAATCTTCACAACTGCACAACCTCGAGTTTGGAGGCCACTTCCGCACTGCGCTGGCTGTCGCGCAGAGGAAGCACGGTCCCTTTTTCCCTGGCTTCCTGAATCGTGCTGAGATTGAGTTCTCCGATCACCATGCTTTCCTGGTTCGGAACGCCTTCGGCAAGGATTCCGTCGCGCGCGAATGCAAAATCGCTGGGAGTCAGAATCGAAGCCTGCCCGTAGTTCAGCGACACTGCCGGAACCATGGGCAGCGAGCCGACAGTGGTGGCGTGAATCACGTACATCTGGTTCTCAATCGCTCGAGCGTGTGCGCAGTAGCGCACTCTGAGGAACCCTTGGCGGTCGTCGGTGCAGCTGGGAACGACCAGGATATAGGCGCCGGCCCGAGCCGCCACGCGCGCAACCTCGGGAAACTCGACATCGTAACAGATGGTGATGGCCACCCGCCCAAAGTCGGTTTCAAATATGCAGACGCTGTCATAGGGAGAGACAAGCCACTCTTCCGATTCCCATCGGGTCATGTGGAGCTTCCCCTGCATTCCGTGCTCCCCCCGGGGATTGAAAATCAACGAGACGTTGTACACCGAATCGTCTCCGTCGTTCATCCAGGGAATGGAACCGGCTACCACATACATTTTGTGCTTGCGGGCTGCCTTTCGCATCAATTCGATGAATCGAGGCACGATGCCGGCGAGGTCGCGCACCTGCTCGTGAATGGGGCGCTGCAGGTTTCCCAGGGTCAGGAGCTGGACGGTGAAGTACTCGGGAAACACCACGAGGTTGCACTTATAGTCGGCCGCGGTATCCATCAGGCTGACGACCTGGTCGGCGAACTGATCCAATGTTGTTACCGGGCGAATGAAATACTGCAGTGCTGCGACTCGGATGCGTTCCGTCACGTGGCGTCTCCTTGAAAAAGGGGCTCCTTCTGCCCAGCCGGGAGCCTTTGGGGTTTCACTCCTCATTCCGGCGGATGCGATCGCGTTGAGAAAAAACGCTCCGTTCTGCCGGAGCGATCGGCGCCGGCCGATCCATCCTCGCAGCCCCGCCAGTTCGCCCGGACTTCAGAAGTATACCCTTCGACTTCCAGGCGGGACAAAGAGTCATCTGGAACCGGTTCAAGATTCGGGACGTTGACACCGCTATAATAAGGGTCGTGAACCCTGCATCTCCAGATCGGAAAGAAAAGAGACTCCCGAACAGTCCCGAAGAAGCGGTTTTTCGGAGTTGTTACGCCTCCGTCGATCTGGAATCGATGCTGGAAACGGCCGAGAAACGAGGTCAAATCCGCAAGCTCCCGCCCGCTCAATTGTACTTTGCAGTCAAGCAGATGGCAGGGGAGTCCTTGGAGCGTCTGCTTCCCCACATCACCGAAGAGCAGTGGTCCTTGATCCTGGACCTGGACGTGTGGAGCAAGGATCGACTGCAGATCGGGCCGTTCCTGTTCTGGGCGAGGCTTTTGTTGAAGGCCGAAAAGGCCGTGGCCCAGAAGCTCTTTCGCGGAACCGACGCCGACATGTGGGAGCTGGCGTTCCGGCGAGATCTGAAGATTTTCGCGCGAACCGAAGAGGATGAGTTCGAGGGCGAAACAGCATCCGGCCGCGAATGGATGCATTCGCCTGACCAGAACTTCTTGATCTTTCTGCCCCGCAATCCCGAGAAGGCGAAATTGTACCGGGCGCTACTCCGTCAAATGCAGGCATTGTATCCGGAAAGATTCAGCCTGCTTCTTTCCGAATCCCTCGTTCGCACGCCGATGGAGTTGGAGGAGTCCGCTTACCAGGAAAGAGTGCGCCGCATTGAGTCGCTGGGCTTTCAGGATTACTTTGAGGCGGTTGAGCTGTACGGCTATCGCAAGGAAGAGAGCTTTCTTCCCGACAAGAAGTGGGATTCGCCGGAGCAGGTGCAGACTCTGCCCGAAGCCCTCCGCTCAAATCAGGACTCGGGCATGCTGCTGCTCCGAGCATTGGCGTCGGTAGAGGACGAACGGGAGGCCGGATTTCTTCTCGAGGAGCTTTTTTACGTCTGCAATAAACTCCTTGCGGCCGATCGGGTCTCCCCTGCCCGGCCGGAGCGGCTCAAGTCAAAGATCCGGAAGGCTCTTTCAACCATCAATCTGGGTCTGGATTTCTGGTCCGGATCGAACTACTCCAGAGCTAGGCAGGGCGTCCGGAAGCATTATCTGGCGGCTTATTTTCAGATCGGCCACAGTCGCCTCATGGATATTCAGAGGGAGGCGCACGGCAGGCTGAAAGACGGCAGCCCGGAACTCGGTTCCCTCGCGGAAGCTTTTGTCGAGGGGCTGCGAAGGCCGTTCCCTGTATTGGCCTTCCTTGAGGAAGATCGGATCAAGCGGCGCTTTTTTGAGACGCTGGAAGATCTTCAGGCCGCTCGAAACTTTCTGCGGAACATCGAATTGACGCGCCCCCCCGCGCCCGCCGCTCTCAGGGGAGACGACCGACGGTGAAAAAAAGGCCTCTGGTGCTTGGAGTGGCCGGGGGGACCGGTTCCGGAAAGACCACCGTCGTGCGCGCTGTTTCCCAATCCCTGGGCCCAGGCTGCGCCGTCGTCATTCAGCACGACCTCTACTATCGGGACCATTCCGGGCTGACGGCTTCAGACAGGAACTCCCTGAATTTCGATCATCCTGACGCTTTGGAAACTTCTCTGCTGGCGCAGCACCTGCGCCAATTGCTAGCCGGACAAGCCATTCAGGCGCCGCAGTACGACTATTCGTCGCACACGCGAATGGAAAGGACGATCCCTATCGAGCCGCGGCCGGTCATCATTCTGGAGGGGATACTCGTCCTGGCAGAAAAGGAGTTGCGCGAATTGATCGACATCCGCGCCTTTGTGGATGCACCCGATGACGTCCGGTTTATTCGGCGACTGCAGCGCGACCTTGCCCAGCGCGGTCGCTCGCTCGAGTCGATCGTTCAGCAGTACCTGGAGTCGGTCCGGCCTATGCACCTGGCTTTCGTCGAGCCGAGCAGGCGCCACGCCCACGTGATTTTGCCGGGTGGCGGCAATCAGGTTGCGGTCGAGTTGCTGCTGTCAAGGATCCAAGCGTTTCTGGACGAGTGAGTTCAGAGCAAAGACTGCAAACGGCCACCTGCAGCGGCGTCCGACGTGTCCGACCAGTCCGAC
>CAZAEY010000081.1:0-8590 GCA_964484155.1 uncultured Acidobacteriota bacterium | reverse complement strand
TCGGCCGGACTGGAGGAGGCGGCTTTGGCGATCTCCAGGTCGATGACGCCTTCCTGAAACAAGTCCATCAGATGCTGATCGAACGTCTGCATTCCATACTGGTTTCGGCCGGACGCGATCAGATCTTTGACCGCTGCTCCTTTTTCCGGATTTTCGATGCAGTCCCGGATACTCAGGGTGTGCCGCATGATTTCCAGCACCGCGATCCTGCCTCCGGCGTCCTGTCGGGGAACCAATCGCTGGGAAATGACGGCCTTGAGCGTTTCCCCAAGGCGGAGACGAACGGTCTTTTGTTCGCTTAGCTCGAAAACGCTGATAATTCGTTGAATCGTCTTCGGCGCATCAACGGTGTGCAGCGTCGACAGCACCAGATGCCCCGTTTCGGCAGCTTTCAAGGCGATGTCGATGGTCTCCTTGTCCCTCATCTCCCCCACGAGCACCACGTCCGGGTCTTGCCGGAGCGCGGCTCGCAGCGCCTTGGCGAACGATTCCGTGTCGGTTCCCACTTCCCTTTGAATGACGGAAGCCTTCAGCTCCTGGTGGAGAAATTCGATGGGATCTTCGATGGTCACCACTTTGCACGGTTTGGTCTGATTGATTTCGTTGACGATTGCGGCCAGCGTGGTCGATTTACCCGAACCCGTCACGCCGGTGACCAGCACCAGGCCGCGCTCTTCAGAGGCAATTTGGCGGATGACTTCGGGAAGCCGCAGGGAGTCTATCGAAGGGATCTGAATCGGAATGGTTCGCAGTACTACCGCAAAGGTTCCCCGTTGTCGACAGATGTTCACTCGAAATCGTGAAACGCCTGCCAATGCGTAGGAACAGTCGAAATCTCTCAATTCGCCAAGAAAGGCCTCCGTCTGATCGGCGGCGATAATCCCCGATTCTTCAACCAAGTGTCGCACCAGTTCTTCACACTCTTCCAGCTTTAGAATCGGGAGCTGTTTGATGGAGACGATTCGCCCATGAACGCGAAATTTCCACTTTGTCTTTGTGCCGATGTGTATGTCGGAGGCCCCAATAGCCTTTGCTTTTTTTAAGACCTCATGAAACGTTTCTGTGATCGAACGCAAATTCCACCTCGGTGATTTCCGTTGATTCCGCATCCTCCGCGCAGTTTCGGTTTCGGCTTCGCAAAGCGACGAATTCATGCGCACCATGCCGGATAACTGCGCAATTCGGGGACGACAGCCATGCCGCGCTTAGCGGCTGCAATCATCGCCGAAGCTTCGGAGAGTATAAGGAGGCGGAGCTGAAAATTTGGTGTTCACGCGCACGGAACGCCTCCGGCCGGGACTGAAGAAAACGACGTCGCCAAGGCTAGGGCGAATTGTGGTCCCGTAGAATGCCGCTGGGTTCAAGGTTCCAAATTCAAGCATCTCGTACGCAAAATCTGGAACGCAGCACGCGGAACGCAGCACCGCCCCCCTATTCGCCCGAAACTTCAAATCGCTCCGGCTGTCGCAGGTGGAAATCGGTGGCGTCCTGGTAGGCCTTTGCAATGGAAAGAGCTTCAGCTTCGCCGAAAAGAGGGCCGATGAAGCTGATGCTGGTCGGAGACCCTTCTTCGGTGAAGCCGTTCGGGAGCACGACGCAGGGATGTCCGGTCAGGTTCGTGATCAGCAGGTTGTTTCCCCCAAAGCTGGGCGTAACAAATACGTCGACCCGCTCGAAAACCTCTTCCATCTGTTCCATCAAGCGCGTGCGAACGCGATTGGCCTGGATGTACTCGACGGCGGGAATGAAGCGAGCGTATCGGAAAACGTTGGGCCAGGCCCGCCGCTCCTGTCGAACCAGCAGTCGATCCTTGCGGCTGCGGGTCAACTCGTCGAAGGCGGCGGCCGCTTCCGCTTCCAGGATGGCGGACAGCCCTGCGGTCGGCATGGAGGGAAGTTCGACGGGAATCAGTTCCACCCCCAGATCCTTCAAGGTCTCCAGAACCTGAAGATCGTGCGCCTTCCACTCTTGGTTCGGACGCTCCTGCTCGAACGCCTTCCGGACGTATCCGACGCGCAGCCCCCCAATCCCGCGACTGCCATCCCAGTTAAACGGAAGATCGACGATGGTTCCATCCTTGCCGTCGGGACCCCGAATGGCGTCAAAAACCATGGCGCAGTCTTCGACGCTGCGGCAGATGGGGCCGATCTTATCCATGCTCCAGCAAAGCGCCATGGCGCCATTACGGCTGACGCGGCCGTACGTGGGGCGCAGTCCGGTGACTCCGCAGCGCGTCGAGGGAGAGACGATGGAACCGAGGGTTTCGGTGCCGATGGAGAAGCCGATCAGGCCGGCGGCAGTGGCTGCAGCCGATCCGGCCGAAGAACCGCTCGAGCCCTGTTCTGAATTCCATGGGTTCTTGGTGGTTCCACCAAACCAAACATCGCCCCAGGCTAGCGCCCCAAGCGTCAGTTTGGCGACCAGCACGGCGCCCGCCTCGTCCAACCGAGTTACGACCGTTGCGTCTTCGTCCAGGACCTGGTCCTGGAAAGGGGCAGCGCCCCAGGTCGTCCGGTAGCCCCTTGTAGCTAGAAGATCCTTGGCTCCCCACGGGATCCCGTGCAGCGGCCCCCGATAATTGCCGTCAGCAAGTTCCCGGTCGGCGCGATCGGCCGCCTGCAGGGCCCTTTCCGCAGTTAACGTCACGACGCATTCCAGCGTGGGACCGTAACGCTCCAGCCGTTGCAGATACATTTCGGTGAGCGCGCGCGATCGGATCTGGCGGCGCCGCATGAGCTCCGCAAGATGGGTTACCGGAGCGAAGGCCAGGCCTTCCACGGAGGCCGGAACGCCGACCTGTGCCAAGCTCCACCGAATCGGCGCCTGTTCCTTTGAGAAGCGGCGTCCGGGAAGAATCGGGTCGAAACGCAGAGCAGGCGCCAGATCGTTGGGAATTTCCTGAGAGCGCAGCGACTCGTAACCGTCCAGTTGCTCGTTGACGTCCTCCAACATCAGTTGCCGGTCTTCGTCGGTGAATTCGAGTCCCGCCAGCTTTTCGGCTTGGGCGATCATTTCCACGGTGATTCTCAGCTCCTTTGGCGGCTCCTCCTGGCGAAGCGACTCTTCGAGTCTTCCCCAAAGGGCTCCGGGAAAGAGAGTTGAGGTCAACCCGGCGGTAGAAAAATAGGCGAGAAACCGACGTCTGGCAAACGATATGTCGCGCATGTTCGCTCCTGATTTAGAATTCATCCGCATGCTCCGTTCGTTTCCCCCTACGGCGTCGGATAGGTGCGCGTTTTCTGAGCCGCCGTTCCACAGGAGTGAGGAGTCAGGAGCCAGAATTCGGAATTTCGAATCGTGCACCCAGAACCCAGCACTCCGCCTCTATCGGACGCCTCGCTATGGAAACGCAAAAAACATGCGGGTTCAGTTTCTGGATTCGCGCTGCAAATTTCAAGTCAGCTCCCTGAACGGGAGCAACAATTCCAGCCCCGGGTGAAGCGAAGCGCCACCCTGGGCTTAATAAACATGTCTTGCCCTTTCAGGGCATCCGTTAGAATCTCCCGCTTTCAAGGGCGGAATTTGACCGGCGCTGCGCCCGGCTCCCGTCCGAATGACGCGGTCCGCCTCGCGGAAACCAGATCGGCCGCGCTGCATCATTCGGGCAAACACTTCGCGCCTGCACATTAAAGACTCAGGGCCGGTTTCAGCGATCGGAGCGATGCGTTTCCTTTTGCAGGACCTTCCCGGGAAGGGCGTGCGTCGCGACTCCGTCTCGCACTACGGCGGCGCCGTTGACCCAGACGTAGGGAATTCCGCTGGAGAAGCGATGGGGCTCCGAGAAGGTTGCCTCGTCGCGGAGTTCGCCCAGGTCCAGCAGCACGAGATCCGCGACGGCGCCTTCACGGATGACGCCGCGATCGCGCAGCCCCAGAATCAGGGCCGGCAGGGAGGTCATGCCTCTCACCGCGTCGGACGGCGTCAGCACCTTCTGATCCAAGGCGAGCGCTCGGATCGTTCTCGGGAATGCTCCGTAGAAACGTGGGTGCACCAGGGAATCCCCGGGCAATGCGATTCCGGCATCAGAGGACGTTGCCATCCACGGTTGGCGCGCGTAGGTCTTCAGGTCGATTGCCGAAATGGAGAATCCTCTCAGACGCGCGCCTCCCGGCCAGTCGCGGAAACCCTCCCGTTGAAGAAGCAGGGCGGCTTCCACCGCTCCGACGCTGCGCGCTTCGGCAAGCTCCTGCAAGCTTTTTCCGATCAGCGAATCGTCAGCGGAGGCGAGAATGAAGATCCGGTCCGGGCCGCCTCTGCGATCGATCTCGTGGGTGATGTCCTGACGCAGCTTAGCAGCGCGAATCGGATCCTGTAGGATCCTTTCCACGGCATCCGCGTATCCATTGAAGCTCGCTTCGAAAGCCCAGGGCGGAACCAGCACGACGTTGCCGTCGCTTCCGGAGGATTCGTACGGGTATTGATCGGCCCAGACCCGAACTCCCCTTTCGCGCGCCCTTTCGATCATCTGCGCGGCGGCCTGCGAGGCGCCCCAGAAGCGGACCCCCTTAGCTTTGATATGCGTGGCCACGACGGTGACGCCGGTCTTCTCCGCGATTTCGATCGTTTCAGCCACAGCGCCAAGCAGGCTGGGCGCGCGCGCCGCATCGTCGCGGCTGGGCCAGAACCACATGGGGTCGGCCCCTTCGCTGCGCTGATGCGAGATCAACAGCCCGTCGAACGGTTCAATTTCCTGCACGCACTGGATCAGCTCCCCCGTGGCGCTCCATCGTCCCGGGGCGTATTCCAGGCCGGCGGACAAGCCGAAAGCGCCTTCCTCCATCGCTTCACGGATCAGTTCCCTCATGCGTTCGATTTCCGACGGGGTCGCCTCTCTGCGGAAGTCCGTGCCCAGGACGCGTTGACGGACCGAGCCATGGCCGACCAACAGGGCCACATTCGGCCCCGTTCCGAGTTCAATCAGCCGGTCCCGCTGCTCACCGATCGGAAGTGGTGATCGGCCGTCCTGATTCACGACAACCGTGGTGACTCCCTGGGAGACGAGGTTTGGCGCCGCCCGACGCAGCGGATCCTGAGAGCGCAGACCATTTTCCGGATCGAAGGCGTCGTCGGCATGGGAGTGAAGATCGATGAATCCCGGCGTCAGGTATCGCCCTCGCGCGTCGACGATCTCGTCCGCAGTCCCGGCCAGCCCTCTCCCCAGCCGGGCGATCCGGCCGTTGCGAACTCCGACGTCGCCCAGACGCCAGGGATTTCCGGTGCCGTCCAGAATCCGGGCGTTGCGAATCAACAATTCGAACGCTTCCGGCTCGGAGCCCAAAGCGGGCCCGCCGACAGACAGCAGAAGGAACGAAAATAAAGCAGACTGAATCCGCACCCTGCTAGTTTCCAGGATCTCGAGGCAAGTTTCCAGCGTTTTGAGCGAGGCTGCCGACATCAGCATCGCGATGGGGGAAGCGGGAAAGACCTGCACCACCAGCCTCATATCGTGCGACTTCTGCACTCAGCGACACCCGCTCCGCCGGAATTCTAGCCGGCGTTTTGGGCCATGCCTGGTGAATTATTTGGTCCACAGAAGCCATGTTACGCTTCTTCGCCTAGACTTTGCCCGTATCAGGACGCCGGCGGACCGCTGCGAGGCTTCGGCCTCGTCATGCGGCGAGTCGCGTTGACGTGCATCCGCGACGCTCTCCGTCGCCGCAGTAGAGGCGGTGTGAGAAATGCGGGCGCGGCCTATGTGCCATAATCGATTCGGGGAAGGGCGTCTTCCCTGCGGCGCCGACTCCGCCGAAGACATCCCGGGTCGAATTTTCGGAATCGAGACGACGGAAGCGCAGTGCCCAGCTCTCAGCTCAAACCCGATGATGCGAAAACGGAAGCCGCATGGCACGCGATGGACGTCGCGGAAGTCGAGTCGAGACTCGATTCCGGACCCAAAGGCCTGAGCGCCGACGAGGCTGGCCGACGGGCCGAGCAATACGGGCCTAATCAGCTGGAAGAGGCGCCCCCGCCCGGAATCTTTGAGACTCTGCTCCATCAATTCCAGAGCCCTCTGATCTACATCCTGTTAATCGCTGCGGCCGTCACGCTGGCTCTCCAGGACTATATCGATTCCGCCGTCATCGCGGCGGTTCTCATCTTGAACGCCGTCATCGGGTTCGTCCAGGAGAGACAGGCGGAGAAGGCGGTCCGTGCGCTGATGGGCCTGGTGTCTCCGAAGGCCCATGTGATGCGCGAAGGGCGAAAGCGCGAGATCGAGAGTCGAGATCTGGTTCCTGGAGATCTCGTGCTGCTGGAGTCCGGCGCCCGGGTGCCCGCCGACATTCGGCTCGCCGCCGTCACCGCTTTCTCCGTCGACGAGTCGCTGTTGACGGGCGAATCGACTTCGGTGGGAAAGCGGACGGAGCCGGTTCCCGAGAAGACTCTGGCTGCGGATCGCAAGAACATGGTCTTCACCGGCTCGGTGGTCAGCGCCGGAAGGGCCCGCGGCTACGTCGTCGCGATCGGGAAAGAGACCGTGCTGGGCCAGATCGCCGAGCAGGTGCGCACGGAAGAGGAGGGGCAAACTCCTCTGCAGGAGCGCATGAACCGGTTCGCCCACGTGGTCGGGCTGGCGGTGCTAATTTCGGCCGCCGCCGCATTCGCACTCGGGCTCAGCATGGGGCAGACCGTCGTCGACATGTTCAAGGTCGGCGTCGCGCTCGGGGTGGCGGCCGTCCCGGAGGGGCTGCCGGTCGTCTTCACGATCACGCTCGCTCTGGGAGTCCATCGCATGGCCCGGCGAAACGCCGTCATCCGCCGCCTGCCTGCCGTAGAAACGCTGGGTAGCACGACGGTCATCGGCTCCGACAAGACGGGCACGCTGACCGAGAATCGGATGACGGTGCAGGAGGTGTTTGCTGGCGGGCGCTCGCATTTCGTTTCAGGCGACGGCGAAGAGCCCATCTCCATCGAGGACGAAGGACTTCGACTGGCGGTTCTGACCGTTGTCTTGACCAACGAGGCGCAGCTTTCGATCAAGGACGGTCAGGCAGAGACTCAGGGGGATCCCACCGAGGTCGCGCTTCTGGCGGCGGCCCGTCGATTCGGCGTCGAACCGGAAGAGGCTCGGGAACGGTACGAAGTCCTGTCGGAGATCCCGTTCGAGCCGGAACTGAAGTACTCCGCCTCGTTCCGTCAATCGGAGGGGCGGCGTCTGGCGTTCGTCAAAGGGGCGCCCGAAAAGGTTCTCGCAATGTCGACTCGAATGCATTCCGGCGACCGGGAAGAGGAGCTGGACAAGGAGGCGGTTCTGGAGGCTGCCAAAGACATGGCTGCTCGGGGCCTCCGGGTGCTGGCGGCCGCCTTTCGGGAGTTGGACGGATCGGAGGGCGCGGAGGAGGAGCCGCGCGATCTGGTTTTTCTAGGCCTGTTTGGCATGATGGATCCGCCCCGGGATGGCGTCAAAGGCGCCATCGACGGCTGCAAGAAGGCGGGCATTCGGGTGCTGATGATCACCGGCGATCACGCGCAGACCGCTTCCAGCATCGGGCGGAAGCTAGGCATCGGCGACGATGACTCGACGGTACTGACCGGCGACCTCATCGAGGAGATGACCGACCGGGAGCTGCAGGGGCGCGTCGGGGAAACCGACATCTTCGCCCGGGTCAGCCCTGACCACAAGTACCGGATCGTGCGGGCGCTTCGAAGTCAACAGGAGGTGGTCGCCGTCACGGGAGACGGCGTCAACGACGCGCCGGCCCTGAAAGCTGCCGACATCGGCATCGCCATGGGGCGTAGCGGCACAGACGTGGCCCGCGAAGCTTCCGACATGGTGCTGACCGACGACAATTTCGTCAGCATCTATGCCGCCGTCGAAGAGGGACGCGTGACGTTTGACAACGTGAGAAAGGTCACGTTCTTTTTGATTTCGACCGGCGCCGCCGCCATCGTCACGATCCTGACGTCGCTGATCATGCAGTGGCCAATCCCGTTTCTTCCCGCACAGCTGCTCTGGATGAATCTGGTGACCAACGGTTTGCAGGATGTGGCCCTGGCCTTCGAACCGGGAGAGCCGGACGTCATCCGGCGGCGTCCCCGGCGAAAGGAGGAAGGAATCATCTCTCCTCTGTTATGGGAGCGCACCGCGCTGTCCGGAGTCGTCATTGCAGCCGGAACACTGCTGCTGTTCAGCTGGGAGCTGAACGACTCGGGCTCTTTGACCCGCGCTCAGACGGTGGCTCTGACCACCATGGTGATCTTTCAGGCCTTTCAGGTGGGCAACGCGCGATCCAGCCTCCGTTCAGTTTTTGCGATCAGCCCCTTCTCGAATCCCTTCCTCTTAGCGGCTACCTCCGCCGCGCTCCTCGTCCATGCCGGCGCGCTGTACTTCGGCCCGACGCAGCTGATCCTGCGAGTCGAACCGATCGAGTGGGGGGTCTGGACCCGCATCCTGGCGGTGTGCCTCTCGATCGTCGTCGCCGTCGAAGCGCATAAGGCCTTCCGGCGGAGGTTTCCCATGCAAAGCGGCTCGAGCTGAGATTCCGTTGGTCGCAGGAAGCGCTGGAGCATGCAGACGAGAAACTTTGCATGGGGCAGGTCCAGTTTCAGGTCAGACCGGCAGCAGCGGATCGAAGCCGCTGAACCAATGGAC
>CAZAEY010000080.1:7770-15167 GCA_964484155.1 uncultured Acidobacteriota bacterium | reverse complement strand
GGGTAGTGATGCTGAATTGCGAGACATTGCTGAAGGTCGGAGCCGTCAGTGCGAAAAGACCTCCGGTCCGAACCAGGTTGTCCTGCACGTTGACGCCGTCGTGCGTGATGTTGTTGAAGCTTCCCCGCAGACCGTTGATGAACGCGTTCCGCGGAGCCGTCGCCCCGGACCGGCTGGCCACGCCCATCTGAAGACCGGCCAGAATCGTTGGATTTCCCGCAACCAGGGGGAGATCCACCACTCTTCTGGTCTCGATGATCGTCGACAGTTCCGCATTGACCGTGTTGATGATGGCCGCCCCTTCCGCCGAAACGACGACCGTCTCTGCAACCTCTCCAACCTCCATCGTAATGTCGACGCGAGACGGCATGCCCACGTCCACGCGCACGTTACGCACGATCGCCACCTTGAATCCCGGCAGCTCAGCTTCGACCTGATACAGCCCGGGCGGCGTTTGCGGGAACACGTATTGGCCTTGGTCATTGCTCACTGCCGACCGGCTGATTCCGGTGGTCTGCTCGGTCAGAACGACCGAAACGCCCGGAATGACAGCCCCGGTCTGGTCCGTGACCGTTCCGTCCAGACGCGAGGTCAACTGAGCAGTCAGCGTCCCGGACAGAAACAGGATTGTAAAAAGAGACCCGATGAAGAATCCAGCTTTGTTTCTCAATGTCGAACCTCCCCTGATTGAGAATTGCAGTAACGGTTTAAGGGGCTTCAGCAACGAACCAAAGGCGCAAAGGCCCTTTGCCTTCCGAACGAACGCCGATGCTGTCAATGGAATGAAGCTGCACGGCCCTCGACCCCTGAAACGAAGGCAACATTTCAAAAAAAGTCCTAGCAACATCCGTTCCCAATCCAACCGCCCAAAGCCGGACTGGGGGGGGAAATCATTTGGAGACAGTCGCTTAGTTCTCGGCTGCGGTTCCTCTGCTCTTCGATTTCGGCAGCATGTTATTCAATTTTTTGGAATTTAGCAAGAGCTTTCTCCAAAATAATGGAGAAACCGCAACGGATGGGACCGGGTCTGTAGAATCGGGCTGTCGTCAATCCACTTGCGCTAGGGACTGCGTTTCGACTATATCTGTATAAGGAAAGGAGAGCGGCTCCAGCTCCGCTTTGCGGAAGTTGCTTTCTGAAGAAAGCCAAACATGGCCGAACAAATGCGCTGCGACAAGATTTTCAGGAAACACCATCCTCTGCAGATCTTCCTCCTTGCGGGAGCGATTTTGAGCCTCGCCTTTTTCAACGCCGCTCCGGTCGAACAGTCCAGCCAAGTCCGAGACGAAGAGCGAACGGATTATTTCAAGAAGTGGCTCAATGAGGATGTCGTTTACATCATTACCGAGGATGAGCGGACCGTCTTCGAGTCGTTAACGACCGCCGAGGAACGAGAGCGATTCATCGAGCAATTCTGGGAGCGCAGGAATCCGGACCCCCGCAGCGGAGTCAACGAATTCAGAGAAGAGCACTACCGAAGAATCGCATACGCAAACGAACGCTTCGCCAGCGGAGTTCCAGGTTGGACGACTGACCGGGGCAGGATCTACATCATTCACGGACCGCCGGACGGCATCGAGACCCATCCGGGGGGCGCCCATCGGCGTCTTCCCACTGAAGGGGGCGGGATGACGTCCGTTCACCCATTTCAGGTCTGGCGATATCGCTACATCGAAGGAATCGGCAGCAACATTGAAATCGAGTTCGTGGATCGAGACGGAGCCAACCATTTTCGCCTGGCGCTGAATCCTGATGAAAAGGACGCCTTGCTGACGGTTCCGGGCGCCGGCTTGACGCTGGCCGAGCAGATGGGCCTGGCCCAGAAGCACGAGCGCCCCGTCTTTCACGCAGGATACCGCGACACGTTTAACAGAGAGGCCCGGACATTTGAGGACAATCCCTTCATCCGATTCGAACGATTCGCCCGGGTCGGCGCCGTTCAGCCGATCCGCTACAACGATTTAAAGGAATTGGTGGAAGTCCAGGTCGGCTACCAGCAGTTGCCCTTTCGAACTCGAAAGGATTTCTTCCATTTGAACGAGCAGGAGGTGATGGTTCCGATCAGTCTGGAGGTCGACAATCGTGAGCTCACGTTTCAGGTGGAAGGCGGCCGTCACGTCGCCCGAGTGGCCGTGTACGGAATTATCACGAGCATCACCAACCGAGTGATCGCCGAATTCGACGACGACCTGGAACTGGGTTTCCGGCCGGAGCAAATGCAACAAGCCCGCACCGGACGGGCCATTTACCAGAAGACGGTGCCGGTCGCACGGAATCAACGCTATCGACTGGATCTGGTGGTTAAGGACCTGAACAGCGAAAAGGTCGGCCACGTGCGGGAGTCGATCATCCCTCCACCTTTTCAGGCCGACACTCTCTTTAACAGCTCGCTGATCCTGTCTGATTCGATGCGACCGAGCGATCCATTCGCGGAGCCCGGAATGTTCAGTCAGGGCGACATCGAAGTTCAGCCGAACTTGACGGCCGAGTTCACTCAACGGCGACCGGTGGGAGCCTATCTGCAATTGCACAATGTGCGGCTCGACCAAGCCACTGGGCAGCCCGACTTGGAAATCCTGTACCGCATTCTTCAGGACGAAGGGGAGGTGAAAGCGATCGCGGACCAGTCGGGCGAATCTCTACACTATGTTTCTTCCGAACGAGTGGTTCTGCTGAGGGGAATTCCAGTGCATGACGTGGAGCCTGGGCTCTATCTATTGAGCATCGCAGTGACGGACCGCATCTCCGGACAGAGCTTGACTGTGAACAGCGAGTTCAGGGTAGTCGAACGCACTTCGGCGGCCCCATGACGAAGCGCTGTGAGATCGACGATTGATGGATCGCCAAATGCGCCCTCGGCATCGAAAGTCGCCGGGGATCCGAAACCTTAAGCCGAGTCTCGGATCCAAGACCTTGAATCTTAAACTCCAAATCCTTGAGGGATGTCGCATATGCATATGAAACGGATGAATCACTTGCTTGGCCCGCTCTCGGTTGCCGCGCTGGCCGTCGCGACGACGTTTGCGAGCAGCTTTTGGCAGGAAAAGCCCTATACGGAGTGGACGGAGGAGGAAGTCAACCGGCTTCTGACCGATTCGCCCTGGACGCAGGAAATCGTCGTCAGAGTCTCGGGACCGGCCAGCGCCGTCGGAATGGGTCGCAGCACCGGGCAGCCTACGGGTCAGGGGGGAGCTCAAACTGCGCCCGGTTCCACCCCAACCGCAACGATTCGCTATTACGTCAGCTTCCTGACAGCGACGCCGATCCGCATGGCCCTGGCCCGCAACGCTCTCCTGCAAGGAAGCGTTCAAGCCGAACACGCCCAACAGTTCGTCGATCATGACATGTACGAAGGCTCGGTAGCCGTCATGATTCGCACGGAGCCCGTGCAGGCCCTGGCCGATTTCGAACGGATGAGCGTAGAAAACGTCCAGGATAGTAGTTATCTGGAGTTGCGCGGTAAAAAGCAGCGATTGACGCCCGTCGGCTACGTCAAACCGTCGGAAAGCGGCGGGATGGGGGCCATCATCCTGTTTTCCCGCGACGAGCTCGATCTTTCAGGAGTCCGGGAGCTGCAGTTCGATCTGCGCTCAACCCATCGCCTCAATCGAAGATTCAAGCTCGATGAGATGAAGTTTCAGGAACAGCTGGAACTTTAGTTCGTTCTTCGTTCCGCGTTCGGCGGGTATCGAATGGCCTCTTGGAGACTGAACTGCGAGACCGCCCGATGTCAGAGCGACGGGACCCGCTCCGGGGCCCGTTGACGGAACGCATTCAGCGAGCGCTTCGTTCGTTCGCACCGGCGGTACGCCCCAAATCAACGCGCCCGAAGCGGGCGCGTCGCTCCGACAACCGCGCTGCAGCGTTCAGCAGGAGGCATGGGCGCCGTTCGGCGTTCTGGGTTCAGGCCGCAAGGCCGGCAGTCTATAGCCCAGTCCGTGAGGGATGGGAAGCTCTGAATTCTGAATTCCCTAACCGACCCGCACCAGCACGACGGTGACGTTGTCATAGCCACCGGCATCGAGCGCCATTTTCTCCAGTCGTTCGGATGCCGCTTCCAGCGAATCTTCTTCCAGCGCACGGCTGATGTCGGCGTCCGAAACGTAATCGCTCAACCCATCGGTGCAGAGGAGGTAGGTGTCCTTGGGCCGAATCTTGATGGGCAGGAGATCGACTTCGAGAACTCGAGACTGCCCCAGTGAGCGCTGAATCAGATTTTTCTGCGGATGCGCCCGCAAGTCGTCCTTGCTGATCTGCCCCTCTTTAAACAGGGCGAATATCGGGGAATGATCGTCGGTCAACTGTTCGAGGACTTGGTCCCGGTGGCGGTAGACGCGGCTGTCGCCGACGTGGCCGATCCAGGCTAGATCACCATCGCCTTCGGTAATCCATAAACAACTGACGGTGGTGCCCATTCCGCGGTGTGCGGGATTGCCCATCTGGTCGTTGCAGATGATCTCGTTGGCTTCACGGATTGCGCGGCGCAAAAGGCTTTCGGGGTCCGCGGAGTCCGCCGCGACGGCTTCGCGAATGGTCTGTACTGCCAACTCGCTCGCTATCTCGCCGGCGACGTGCCCTCCCAGTCCGTCGCAAACTGCGAACAAAAGATGTTCGTCGTCGACGATAAAGGCGTCCTCGTTGTTGCTCCGCACGGAACCCACGTTACTGCGGGCGTAGGCTTTGACCCTGCTCATTTTTTTCCTGAAAAACCCAAAAGTCGTCCAACCCCTCCATAATACGGAGGTTGCACTGGACCAGTCCATAGACGACGAAGATAAGCAGAACCCAGGCGCCCAGTTTCCTCAACGGCGAGTGGGTCAATTGCTGCCCGCAATAAGGGCAATAGGTGGGTCGCTCGGTTAAGAGATATTCGCAATTTGGACACTTGTGCAGTCCTGCCATTCGAGTCGGATCCATTCTGATGCGACAACCGGCTTCGAGTGCCGATCCGAACCTGTTCGCACACCCGAGGCCGCCATTGCGTATGCGGGCAGTGGCGGCGTTCGCAACAGACTCGCTCCTGCGAGCCTCCAAGACATCATACCGTGCAGATTAGCACACTATGGATTCGCTCTTGAGAATATTGGATGACCAGGACTGGCGGGATGAGGATTGCCTTGCGAAAGGCTTGACTGAGCCTGCATTCCATCTGCGTCTGCCGCGCCGCGGTCTTCGAACCGGATCATGACCAATTCGCGGGGGCGGTTTCCCGGAAGTACGGGATCTCCTACAATTGACCGCGAGGACCATCGGAGTCGGTCCCGTATTGCTATCTTGGAACTGCTTGAACATGAAAGCGCCCAGCATTGCCGAGTTGAAGACGGTTGACGAGCTGGAAACTGCACTTTCAGATCCCTATCCGGAGGATGTGGCCTTTGTCGAAAAGGAGCTTGACGACGACGTTCTCGTGCTGGGCGCCGGCGGCAAAATGGGGCCGACACTGACTCGCCGCCTGGTGCTGGCAATCCGGGCGGCGGGAAAAAAACACCGGGTGTTTGCAGTTTCCAGGTATTCCGATGCGGCAGCCCTGAAAAGCGTCGCCGCTTCCGGCGCTCATCCAATCGAATCGGACTTGCTGGACGCGGAATCCCTGCAAAGCCTGCCTTCTTGCTCCATTGTCTACTACCTTGTCGGCGCCAAGTTCGGAACCACCGGAAACGAACCGCTGACCTGGGCGGTCAACAGCTACCTTCCTGGACGAATCGCTCGACGATGGCCGAAAGCCCGGATCGTGGCGCTCTCCACCGGAAACGTATATCCTTTCAGCCCCGTTGTCTCAAACGGTCCAACTGAGGTAGACCCCGTGGGACCGCAAGGCGAATACGCCCAATCCTGCCTGGGGCGGGAACGGGTCTTCACTTATTTTTCCACCCGCCGAAAAACGCCGATGAGCCTTATTCGACTCAATTACGCTGTAGAAGCGCGCTACGGAGTTCTCCTGGATATCGCCGAAAAAGTCTGGCAGGGTCGCCCGGTTTCGGTGTCCATGGGGAAGGTCAATCTCATCTGGCAAGGCGACGCGAACTCGTACATCCTCCGGGCGCTTTCCCTTTGCTCAGTTCCGCCGCGGATCCTGAATGTTACGGGGACACAAGGGCGATCGGTCCGCAGCCTGGCGGAAACATTCGGGAAATTGATGGATCGCAACGTAATTTTGAGAGATGAAGAGGGGGAGACGGCTCTCTTGAGCGACGCCGCGCTCTGCGGCCGACTCCTCGGCCCGGCTCGGGTTCCCATAGACGACGTGATTCGACTGGTCAGTCGATGGGTGGCCGAACAGCGCCCGGTTCTCAACCGACCCACTCACTTTGAAGTCCGCGACGGAGCCTTTTAATGCAAATCGCAGATTTGCGGGCCAGTTTGATGAAAGGGCTGGTCATTCCCGCACATCCGATGGCCTTGACCAGCGAAAGCCGACTGTCTGAAAAACGTCAGCGAGCCCTGAGCCGGTATTACCTGGCAGCGGGGGCGGGCGGCCTGGCCGTCGGGGTCCATACCACGCAGTTTGCCATACATAATGAAACGGTCGGGTTGCTGAAGCCTGTTCTGGAGCTCGCGGCAGAGGAAGCCCGTTCGTTCCAGAAAAAGACCGGCCGAACCGCGGTGTTGGTGGCAGGCGTCGTTGGCAAGACTCGACAAGCGGTCCAAGAGGTCGAACTGGCGCGGGAGTTGGGTTACCACTGCGCCTTGGTGAGCCTGGGCGGCCTCACGGACCTGTCCGATCAGGCCCTCCTCGAACATCTGGAGGCCGTGTCGGAGCGACTGCCGGTCTTTGGATTCTACCTTCAGCCTGCGGTCGGAGGCCGGCATCTGGACTATCGTTTCTGGCGAGGATTTGCCGGAATCGAAAACGTAGCGGGAATCAAAATCGCCCCATTTAATCGCTACGAAACTATCGACGTCGCCCGCGCCGTAGCTGCTTCGGGCCGCGGCGCCGAAATCGCCCTATATACGGGCAATGACGACAGCATCTTCTGGGATTTGCTGACACCTTTCACTTTCCGCTCGCCGGAAGGGGAGACCACGCTTCGCATCCGGGGCGGACTCCTCGGCCAATGGGCGGTCTGGACGAAATCGGCCGTGGCTCATCTGCAGGAGATCCATTCAGCCATTGGAAACTCCAGAATTCCAGTTGAACTGGCGGCACGCGGGGCTCGCCTGACCAGCGCCAATGCCGCCATTTTCGACGCCGGAAATGATTTCCGCGGCTGTGTTCCCGGCATCCATGAAGTCCTTCGGCGACAGGGCCTGCTGGAAGGAGTCTGGTGCCTGGATCCGCGCGAGACGCTCTCGCCCGGCCAGGCCGAGGAAATCGAACGAGCCTGCACGGAGTTTCCCGAATTGACCGACGACAATTTCGTCGCCGAACATTTGGATGAGTGGCTGAATGGATGAGG
>CAZAEY010000080.1:2072-7670 GCA_964484155.1 uncultured Acidobacteriota bacterium | reverse complement strand
AAGAAGTGGACCTCCGGGAGCGGGACGTGCGCTTGCGCCTTCCGTTCCGCTTCGGAGTGGTGACTCTCAGGGAGGCGCCGCAATTGTTTTGCCGGGTCCGCATCGAGCAGAGGGACGGAAGAGGAGGTTGGGGCTCCACGGCGGAACTTCTCGCCCCCAAGTGGTTTGATAAGGACCCCTCCCTTTCCAATGACGACAACTTCGAGCAGTTGCGGAATTCCGTCCGCAATGCCGCGGCCCTGTATCTCGAAAATCGGGATTTTCTGACGCCGTTCGGACATTTTTCCAGGAACCACTCCGATCAATTGTCAAGATGTGCGGTCGATGGATTGAATCCTCTGGTCGCCAGCTTCGGATCGGCCTTGATCGACCGCGCGATCCTGGACGCGCTGTGCAGAGTCAGCGAGACGTCATTTTTCCAGGCTGTCCGGTCGAATCTGTGCGGCATCGCGGATAGTTCGCTGCTTCCCGACTTGCGCGGATTTCAGTGGGAGGCTTATCTCGAAAGTCTTTCCGAAATGGCAGTCGTTCATGCGCGACACACGGTTGGGCTGGCGGACCCGATTGCGCCCGGCGAGCGGGACGAAAGCGAGCGAATCAATGACGGGCTGCCGGAGACCCTCACCGAGGTCATCGCCGAATACGGACACTCGTACTTCAAGATCAAGGTGTCGGGCGAAGCGGATGGGGATGTCGAGCGGTTGCGCAATATCGCCGCCGTCCTGTCGGGTCTGGGCAATTACCGATGCACGCTGGACGGAAACGAACAATTTGAGGAAGTCGAGCAGGTGGAAAGTTTCTGGAATTCAATGCTTCAGTACCCGGACTTACAGAAGCTGGCTGCTTCGATTCTATTTATTGAGCAACCGCTCCATCGGAAAGTCGCCCTGGAGAAGAACGTTGAAAGCCTGGCTCGACTTCGACCAGTCATCATCGACGAATCGGACCAGGACCTCGACGCTTTTCCGCTGGCTGTGCACCGGGGATATCGCGGGGTCTCCAGCAAAAATTGCAAAGGAATGTATAAATCGCTGATCAACCTGGCCCGTTGTCGGAAACTCAATGAAGAACACGGCAGCGAACGATTTTTCATGTCAGCGGAAGACTTGACGAATCAGGCCGGGTTGGCTGTCCAGCAGGACCTGGCCCTGGCCGCGTTGCTGGGCCTCAAGCATATCGAAAGAAACGGCCACCACTACGTTCGAGGGATGGATGGATTGCCCGCGCAAGAGCAGGAAGAGTTCCTGACTGCCCACCCCGATCTTTATCTGAACGACCAGGGCTTCACCCGCCTGCGAATCGAAGGAGGCAAGATCCGACTTTCCAGTCTGGACTGTCCCGGATTCGCCTCGGGAGCCCTTCCGGAGTGGGACACGATGCGAGAGGTTCCGCTACAGAAATAGCCCGCGTCGTCCAGTTTAGGGAAAACAGAGCCCGGTCAGTGATGACCGGGTCGGTGAAACATCAAGCGCGAAAGCCCCAGCCCAAACCGCCGGCGCGAGCCGCTGCGCCGCCCTCGTCATGCCTGACGAGGCTCCGTCATGGACTGACCGGGGGTCTGTTATTGTGGAAAACTCGACAAACCGTAAGCGAATCGGATTGCCTGCCCTGCGAGCTTCAGCTCTCTCCCACCTCGGCAGGGTAGAGCTTTTCGAACTCCGGATCCCCATGCAAAGGCGCAAGGTCTGGATCCCGGCGGGCCCAATCGGCGTCCCGAAAGCCGGCGCGCCATGCCTTGGTCAGCGCCTCCAGCGCTTCAGCCGAGCGTCCGAGCTTGCAAAACGTGCAGGCCGCATTGTAGTGCACGGTCGCTTCGTTCGGCCGCAGGAGCATCGCGAGGTTGGCTTCGCGCATCGCATCATCGGCGCGGTTGACTTCCGCGTAGTAGCTGGACAACAGGATTCGGGCGCGCGCGTCTTCGGGGACCTCCCGGAGGTGCGACTCCAAGGCCAGCGTTACGCGCTGCCGAGTGTTCTTGAGTGCCTCCTGCTTGCCCAGCGCGGCCAGCGAATTGATGATCGGGACGTAGACGTTGTAGTCGGTTCCGCTGGACTCGATGGCGACTTCCCCTAAGTTGGCCACTTCTTGATACCTGCCCGACGCGAAGAGCGCGCGAAGCAGAAGGTAATAGGCGCCTTCGCAGTCGCGCTTGCGGGCAATGACATTTCTGATGATGGCGATCGCATCGTCGTACTCGCCTTTTGCATAAAGTATCCACGCCTGCGCCGCCATGACCTCCGGCACTTCGGGTTCCAACGCCACCGCCTTTTCGGAAGCAACGCGTGCCCGGTCGATCCATACGGCTTCGCGGGCGTAATGCGCGTGGTAGTAGGCGCAAACGTTGGCGATGGCCGCATAGGCGAGCGCGAAATTCTCGTCCTGAGTGACTGCGTTTTCGTACATCTGGAGCGCGAACTCCAGGTCCTGGCGCGTCAATCGACGAGCGTAGCTGCGGCCGCGCAAGTACAGGTCGTAGGCCTGAAGGTCGTCGGTCGGTTTCGCCGAAATCGCCTGCTGCTCCTGGGGCGTGAGCGTGATGCGCAGCGCCTCGGCGATTTTTCTCGCAATTTCGTCCTGGACCTCGAAAACGTCCTTCATCTCGCGGTCGTAGCGTTCCGACCAGAGCGGGAAATCGGTTCGAGTGTCGACCAACTGGGTGGTGATGCGCAGCCGGTTTCCAGCGCGACGCAGGCTGCCCGCCAGCACATACGCCGCTCCCAGTTGCTTGCCGATCTGCGCCGGCGTCACCGGCCTGTCGCGGTAAGTCAGCACCGTCGGTCTGGAGAATACGTTCATGCCCTTAATCTTGGACAGTTCGGTAATGATGTCCTCCGTGATGCCGTCACGGAAGTATTCATCCTCTTTGACGCCGCTCAGATTCTCGAAGTAGAGCACGGCGATCGACTGGGCGGATTGCTTTTCGGAGCCTCCCTTCGAATCGACGAGCCCGGCCGCATTTCGACCCCCAGAATCGTAGTCGCGCTTCAGCCGAAGCAGGTCGGTTTTCAGTTCCGTAGCCGTCTGATAGCGGAGACTTCGGTCCTTTTCAAGCGCCTTTTCGAGAATTCGCTCCAACTGCGCCGGCATCGCCGAATTGACTTCCGTCAGAGGCCGCGGCGAGCGGTTCAAAATTGCATCGAAGACAACCGGTTGGGTGTCGCCCGGAAATGGAAGCGCACCAGCCGCCATTTGGTACAAAACGGTTCCCAGCGAAAACAGGTCCGTACGGGCGTCAGTCAATTGTCCTCGCGCCTGTTCGGGAGACATGTAAAAAACGGTTCCCAGAACCGCGCCTACAGCCGTCAATTGCTCGTGTGGGTGCAACGTCTCGTCCTGGCCCCCTGTCGAGCCGACCGCGCGCGTCTTCAGCGTATCGTCGAGCTTGGCAAGGCCGAAATCCAGGATTTTGACCTGACCTCTGGATGAAACGACGAGATTGACCGGTTTGATGTCCCGGTGCACAATCCCTTTCGAATGCGCGGACTCCAGCGCATCGGCGATCTGGATCCCTAGATCCAGCACTTTCTCGATCGCCATCGGCTGCTGCCCCATCAATTCCGCCATCGTCTTGCCCTCCAACAGCTCCATGACGATAAAGTGCTGGCGCTCGTGCTGTTCGATGGCATGCACCGTGCAAATGCCAGGGTGGTTGAGCGCCGAGGCGGCCCGCGCCTCCCGCTGGAAGCGCTCTAAGATGGACGCGTCATCGTGGATCGCCTCGGTCAGAAACTTGACCGCTACGTGCCGCCCCAGCCGCGTGTCCTCGGCTTCGTACACCACGCCCATTCCCCCGGAGCCGAGCTTGCGCAAAATCTTGTAATGAGAAACACTGCTCCCGACTAACGAATCCATAATGCGTACAACCTCTCCGGCCTTTGATTGATGAAGCGCCCGGGGCCCGATTCGATCTTCTCCCGCCGCCCTGAGTGTATCCGCCATTGGCGATACCGGTCAACAGGACCGCAACGGATGCGCGCCGGGGCAGCTGAGACCCTGTCCGGGAAGCGGTCCGAATTCACTCCGACGCCGCAAAGCTCGCCTCCCCTTGAATCAGGCGGTTTAGAAAGATCGCCGCGCGCTGGGCCATTGTCCGTAAGGAGTCGATTTCGACGAGTTCCTCGACGGTGTGGGCCCCCGAGCCGATGCTGCCCAGTCCGTCCAAGGCAGCCGTGACGTGGGCGGCGACAAAAGAAACATCGGCGGCGCCGCGCATGCCGGGGTCGAGCGCCTGAACTTCCGGCAGTCCGAGATCCTGGCTGGCTTGGCTCAAGAAGCTGAGGAGTTGGTGATTTTGGGGCGTGGGGCTCATCGGAGGATAGGAGTCGCGAAACGAGATCTCCGCGGAGGTTTCGGGAAGGTTTCGGGAAACGATCTCGCGCATCGCCCGCTTTGCCCGCTCCAGCTGTTCGGCCGAAATGCAGCGCAAATCTCCCGCCGCCAGAGCGATCTCCGGAATGACGTTCGTTTTTCCGAAGGCAGATCCGCGACTGAGCATTGCGTCGAACTCGACCGTGGTGCCTCCCAGCACCACCCCGGGGCCAAAGGTCAGGTGCTCTTCCCCCCGCAGTTCTTCGTAGAAAGCGCTCAGAATGCGGGAAAGTTCAAAGACTGCGCCGGCGCCGAACTGTTCGCTGAAGATCCGCGAAGAGTGACCGGCCCTTCCTGAGACTCGGAGTTGCCAGCCGGTAAAGCCCCTTCGAGCCACCGTCGCATGCTCCAGATTCCCTCCTTCAAACCCCAGAGCGAAGTCGCTTCGCTTTCCCGCTTCGATCAAGTCTCTGCGGCTGATCTCCAGAGGGTCGCCCGTGTCCTCTTCATCTCCCATGTAGGCAACGATGATCCTGGATCGATCCAGAATTCCGGCATGCTTCAGAGCCTTGAGCGCATACAGGAGAACTACGTTGCCCCCCTTCATATCCGACACGCCCGGCCCGCGTGCGATATCCCCTTCGATTTGAAAGATTTGAAACGGACTGTCCTGTTCAAATACCGTGTCCAAGTGACCGATCAACAGGATGGCCGGACCCTGATCGCCTTCCGTCTCGGCGAACAGATGTCCCGCCCGAGAAACTTCATCCATGGGAATCCAGCGGGTCTTCATTCCCAGCCCGTCCAGCTCCTTTCGAAACAGCTTCCCAACCTCGCGCACGCCCTCGAGATTCATCGTGCCGCTATTGATGTTGACGACCTGCTCCAGAAACTCCAGCGCCTCCTGGTGGCGTGTTTCAATGAACTCCGCCATTTTGCGCTCTTCGGAAGTCAGCGACCGCGCGGCCGCCGGAAGGACGACTGCGAACGTCAGGAATACGAGGTAAATACATCTGCAACTCAGAATCCGAATGATTTTCATGCCTACTCCCACGCGCTATCTTAACGCTTTCGGCCCCCGTGATGCTGAGCAGAATGGCTTCGAGGAATGAGGTTTCCGTCTCCGGGTTGAGGCAAGGCGCTTCACGGAGTCCGGTCAGTATCACGGAGCCCGGTCAGTGATGACCGGGGCGCTGTAACTTCAAACCCGTCAGCGTTCCAGGTCTACTTCGCTCGAAGCGCCGGCGTCAGCCGTTGCACCGCCCTCGTCATTACTGACGAGGCTCTGTG
>CAZAEY010000080.1:0-1972 GCA_964484155.1 uncultured Acidobacteriota bacterium | reverse complement strand
TCTGTGGGGTAGTTCGACCACGACGGAGCGGGAGACTCTGAACTGGAAACTCTCCTTCGTTCATGCGATAAAGAGAACCGATGAAAATACGCCGAATTCTTTTTCTGATTCTTTTGGCTTTCCCGCTCCACCACGGGATAGCGGCGGAACGGGAAGTGCCGCTGAAACGCGGCATCAACGCGAGTCACTGGTTCGCGCAATCAAGAGACTATTCTCCTGAGCGCATCCAAAACCACACGACTCGGGAAGACATTCGACTGATTCGACAAATGGGTTTCGATCACATCCGCCTCAGCGTCAACCCGGAACTCCTGTACGACTCGAATGATCCATCGGCGCTGCATCCGGACTATCTGGCTTTGCTGGACCGCGCCATAGAAAGCATCCTGGAGGAAGGGCTGGCGGTCATATTCGATATTCATCCGCAGGAGTCCTTCAAGAAGGAAATAACGGGCGAGCGTCGAAACGTAGAACGGTTTGGGCGATTCTGGCAAGCGCTGGCTCGCCATCTTTCCCGATACGGCGAAAACCAGATGTTTCTCGAAGTGATCAACGAACCTCAGGTCGATGACTCAAGCAAATGGCAGCAGATCCAGCAGAGTTGGGCAAGCGCCATCCGCCGCGGCGCTCCCGATCACACCATCATCCTGACAGGAGCCAACTGGTCGTCGCCTGCGGAACTGATTCAACTCAAACCGATCGAAGATCCCAACGTGCTGTATAACTTCCACTTTTACGAGCCGCATACGTTTACGCATCAAGGCGCCGGCTGGGGCGCCGATTACTGGCCGGCAGTCCGGGGCCTTCCGTATCCGGTGGATCCACAGGAGATCGGTCGGCTGGCCGAGCAAATTGAAAACGATCGCGCCCGGGGAGCCGTGCTCAACTATCTGGAGCAGGGGTGGGATGCAGCCCGAGTGCGCGAAGAAGTGGAAAAGGTTGTCCGCTGGGCTGATACCCATCAGGTGAAGCTGCTGTGCAATGAGTTCGGAGTCTACCGGCGCTATACGCCGCCGGAAAGCCGCACTCTGTGGCTTCGCGACTTGCGGGAAGCGCTGGAATCCTTTGGAATCGGATGGACCATGTGGGACTACCAAGGGGGATTCAGCGTCGTCAACCAATCCAATGGCAAGAAGGAACCGGATCTCCAGACCCTGGAGGCGCTGGGGTTGAGGTAGTTCAGGGTTTCAGGATTCAGGTTTCAGGCTGCCCCCGTTGCGAAAGCGCTGCCCATGCAGCCTGCTGATCGGCATGTAGCTCCGACGTTCGCACCGGTTCGCTTCCACATCGTCCGGCACCGGGAGAAGGGGAAGGCAGGACCGGCCACCCTCCTGAAACGTGTATGTGAATCCTGAAACCCGCCCTACCGTTTGCGATCCCATAGAACATCAGCTTGTCCGCTGCTTTTGTTTAAGAACCGCGCGATGACGAACAAGAGATCCGACAGGCGGTTGAGATAGCGGATCGGGGTCGCGCCGATCTGCTCTTTGCGGGCCAGAGTTACTATTCGCCGTTCCGCGCGCCGGCAAATGGTTCGGGTTAAATGACAGATCGCCGAGGAGCGAGTTCCGCCCGGAAGAATGAACTCCTCCAAAGCCGGAAGCTCGGCATTCAGGAAATCCAAGCTGCGTTCGAGCGCTTCCACCCGTTCGTCCTTCAAGAGCGCATGTCCGGGAATGCAAAGTTCCCCGCCCAGATCGAACAAATCGTGTTGGACTTGCGTCAGGATCTCCGCGATGTCTTCCGGGATCTCGTCGGAAAGCAGAAGGCCGATGGCGGCATTCAGTTCATCAACCGTCCCGAAAGCCTCGACGCGAATATGATCCTTCTCCACTCGCGACCCATCACCCAAACCGGTTTTTCCGTGATCTCCGGTCTTCGTATAGATGCGAGTCAGCCTCTTTCCCATATCCGCGCCCACGGTAGCACTGACGTCCGGGGGATTCAAGATGGAGGGCCGTTCTTCGTGCTG
>CAZAEY010000079.1:0-15378 GCA_964484155.1 uncultured Acidobacteriota bacterium | reverse complement strand
TGCTTTAATGACTTTGCCATGCCGATGAATGTTCGATGGGATTGGATCGGTGAAGGGTGGAATCTCTTCGCTGAGCGATGGGCGGACTGGCTCTTGTTAACCTTCCTGACGGTTTCGCTGATCGGTGTGGTGTTTATTCCTACGGTCGTCGGGTTGTTCATCATTTCCGCAATTCTGGAGGATCCCGAGGCGCGCTTTGGGGACGTAGCCGGCTATTTGGCTGTCGCGTGCGTTTTTCTGGCCGTGGCGTTCGCGATCGGAGTCTGGCTGTCCGCCGGACTTTATCGTTGCGCGGGGCGGCAGGTTCGAGGAGAGCGGTTCCAATGGATCGAGCTGATTGGGGCCATCGACTGCTTCTGGCGACTTCTAGCCGCGAAATTTCTGGAATGGGCGTTGGTGGCCCTGGGGGCGGTTTTCTGTTTTTTCCCTGCGTTTGTGGTGGCCGGCTTTCTATTTTTCGTCACGCCGCTGGTCGTTCTATCCGGCAAGGGGCCGATCGAGGCGATTCGAGAAAGCGCACGGGCCGCCCGTCACGACTGGCTGATGTTCGTTCTGTTCGCGTTTGTGCTGAACCTGATTCTGAATGCCGGCAGCTCGCTATGTTACCTGGGCCTTCTAGTAACTTGGCCGATGTGCATTTTGGCCACGGTCTGCGCCCATCGGGATTGGGTCAGTTTGAAAGCCCAGCCGGCGGGCAGCCGGGGAGCTCTCGCTTCGGATTCCGCCTCACTCGATTATTAGCGATCTTTGGGTGGCCAGGTAGGTGTAGATCGCTCCGATCGCAAGGTAGATCAGGTCGAAGTATGAGATCTCGATGCCGGTGGCTTTGACCCCTAGGTCGATGACGATCGCGGGGACGAGACTGTACAGCGCGATGGTGAATCCGTTTTTCAGCGACAGGCGAATGGCGTAGCGGGTTCCCACCAGCAGGGCGATCGGCGTAAGAACGAGAGCCTGAAGGGCTTTGGTCAGCAGCGTGAGCGTCAGAGCAACCGAATAGCCAAAGGGAAAGAAAAGCCACCTCAGGGCGCGGCCGATTCCCGGCCAGTCTTCCGGGAGTACCGCAAAGGAAGCGAATTCCCTCCAACGATAGGTCTGGGTCTGGCCCTGCACTCGGACGATGAGATTTTCTCGCGTCATCAGGACCACGTTTCCTTCCAAGCCGTGCGGAGAGGTGTAGGTGCCGAGGGTGTCGAAGACGAAACTCCAGACCTCGGCGCCCTGGTACCGCTGAATCAAGGGCTGATCTCCATCAACCGTCAACTGCCCGTTGCGCACCTCCAAGGGTGGGAAATTCCTTTCGGCCCAATGCACAAAGTCAGTCAGCTTGGGAATATAAACCCAGGCATACAGGACGACCAGAAAAACGGCGATATGGGCCGACAGGAGCAGCAGGAAACGGAGCGTTTTTCTAAAAGGCTGCTTCAGCAAGGAGCGGTAAAAACCGAAGTCGGTGATTGCGGAGTAGGCCTGCCGGTAGAAGTGTGGGCCCTTCGATTTCTGGATTCCTTTCATTTCACCGCTTTCGGCCGCTCAGAATTGCGGCGAACGGGTTGCGGGCGGTGCGGAGTCCCGGCAGATCAGGAAGGGGGCAAGCCCGCTCTGATCAAACCCCTCCTGCTGCGACCTTCCTCGCACGCCTTGCACCCGCGCCGCTCTCCACCGCCTCGCCAACTCAGGGGGTTGAGAATTCCGGGCTTCCGGGCGTATCCGCCTTGCGTAGACAGCCCGCGAGGCCGCCTGCGCGAGCGAGGCGGGCGGGTCGGACCCAAGCCTTCAACCCGACGCGTAATAGAGTACGCGATTGCAATTCTCGCAGGTGATGATCCTTTGATTGGTGCGAACCTCGGCATAGAGTTGGGGGCGGAGGCGCACATGGCAGCCCTCGCAGGAAGCGTCCTTGACTCCAACGATCGCCAGGCCGTTGCGGGCCGACGCAATGCGAAGGTAAAGGTCGGCCAACTCGCTTGGAATCCGGGCCTTCACCTCTTCTCTTTCCGAACGCATTTGCTCCAGTTGAGCTTCAGACTCGCGAGCGAACGTTTCCAGTTCGGCTTTCCTGGCTTGGAACGCCTTCTCCTTTTCCTCAAACTCGTTTTCAGAGGCCCTGATCTGTTCCTTCCATTCGTCGGTCGCCACCATTTCTTCGAGAACCTGATCTTCTTTTTCCTGGATCTGCCGTTCGCAAAACTCAATCTCCTCAAGCATTGCCTGATAGGCCTCGTTCGTCTTTACCTCCATCAACTGAGTCTTGTACCGGGACAGTTTTTGTCGCAAATCTTCAACTTCCGATTCCAGCCTGCGGCGCTCCCGACGCGACGACTCGACTCCCGCTTGCACGTCTTCAAGCCTTTTTTTGTTGGAGGCCAGGTCACGCTCGAGAGCGCTCAACTCAGCCGGCACGCTCTGCACCTTCGTCTGCAGTTGCGACGTCTGCAGGTCCAGCTCCTGAAGCCGGATCAGGGTCTGCAGGTTGTTGTTTTCAATCTGAATGCTCATTCGCGCACTGCCTTACTTAATCGGCGTCTGAGCCGAGCGGTTCGGTTCGATTAATGGGCCCAGTAGGACTCGAACCTACGACCGTCTGATTATGAGTCAGATGCTCTAACCGTCTGAGCTATGGGCCCAGAAAACGAAAATGCATTGTAAACCGAAATCCAGAAGCCCGTCATCCTGCGACTCGGACGCCCTGGGCGGCCGCTCAATGCGGCCTGCCAGCTTGTCAACCCGATTGCCAGCCACAAAAAAAGGGGCGAGTGGCTCGCCCCTTTTCGTTCACCCTTCGCTTCCCGAGTTTTCGAGAAACGCTTTGAGCTTTCTGCTCCGAGATGGATGCCGCAACTTTCGGAGCGCCTTAGCCTCGATCTGCCGAATGCGCTCCCTCGTTACCGAGAAGCGCTGGCCGACCTCCTCCAACGTGTGCTCGCTGCCGTCGCCGATCCCGAAACGCATGCGAATGACTTGCTCCTCTCTCGGCGTCAGGCTCTGCAGGACCGATGCGGTCTGCTCCTTCAGATTCAGATTGATCACGGCTTCGGATGGTGAGACGACTCCCCGGTCCTCGATGAAATCGCCCAGATGGCTGTCCTCTTCCTCGCCGATTGGAGTTTCCAGCGAAATCGGCTCCTGAGCGATCTTCAAGATCTTGCGCACCTTGCTGACCGGCATGTCCATCTTGCGCCCGATTTCCTCGGCCGTCGGCTCTCGGCCGAATTCCTGAACCAGCGCACGGGAGGTTCGAATCAACTTGTTGATCGTCTCGATCATGTGGACCGGGATCCGTATGGTCCGGGCCTGATCGGCAATGGCTCGGGTGATGGCCTGTCGGATCCACCAGGTGGCGTAAGTCGAAAATTTGTACCCTCGGCGATACTCGAATTTGTCGACCGCCTTCATCAGCCCGATATTGCCTTCCTGAATCAGGTCCAGAAATTGCAGTCCGCGGTTGGTGTACTTCTTGGCAATGGAAACGACCAGGCGCAAATTCGCCTCTACGAGCTCCTTCTTGGCGATGTCGGCTTCCAATTCGCCATGCTTGATGGTTGCCAGCGTTCGCTTCAGCTCGTTTGGGGAAGCCAGCGCGTTTTCCTGAATCTCCTTTAGCTCCTTATCGATTTCCCGCATTCGGAGCTTGATCTTCTTGCTTTCCTCCAGCTTCAGAGGACTCTCTTGGAGCCTCTTCAGCTTGCGCGTTTCCCTTTCCAGCGACATGACCCGGTCGACGACATTCTTGATCCTCTGCACCAGCTCGTGGTGGATGTAGGCGCTGAGTTCCAGATCTCGGATTTTGCGCGCGATGGGGATCCGATAGCGCGCAAGGCGGGAAAGCGTCTTTTTGTACTGTCTGGAGTTCTTCTTCGTTTTCCTGAGCTGAATCCGGACCTTGGCGGCTTGTTTTTCCAGCTCGCCGATCTCCTTGAAGCTGGCCAATAGAACTTTGCGTTTCTTCTCGATGACCGTTTCGGTGATCTCATCCTCGGCAAAATCGACGAAATTCTTCAGGTTGAAGTCTTGATCCCGAATCTGAAACTCAAACTGAAGCACCTCGTTGACGACCAGCGGCGAGCGCGAAATCGCCTTGATGACGGTCTTTTTGCCTTTTTCGATTCGCTTTGCAATCTCGACTTCGCCTTCCCGCGTCAGAAGGGGGACTGTCCCCATTTCCCGCAGATACATCCGCACCGGGTCGTTGGTCTTCTCCAATTCGCTGGAGGGTTTATCCTGCTCCTCCTCTTCGTCGTCCTCTTCGGTTTTGGATTTCACTCTCTTCTTGATGGCTCCGAAGTCGTCTTCGGAATCGATCACTTCGATTCCGGCGTCTCCGATCAGATCGAAAATGTTGTCGAGATCCTCGGAGGAGTCGAATTCGTCGGGGAGAGCGTCGTTGACCTCGTCGTAGAGAAGGTATCCCTTTTCCTTCCCGGTGGTGATCAACTCCTTAACGCCGTCGTACTTGTCGTCGATGGATGAAAGGAGGTCTTCGTTTTCTTCAGTCATTTTCAATTCAGAATTCCTGATTATACATAAAATTCGTTCTCGCCCGGCGCATGCTCCGCCGTTCCCAGAAGCCGCTCTCGTCGTAAGCGTTCCTTTCGGCGCAGAAGCTCGAGCAGGCGCGGAGCGTCGGAGTCGTTCTTCTCCTCGCGCACGATTTCCTCCTGAATCTGCCGGCTCAGGCGTTCCATCTGCAGGTCTTTCAGCGCGCGGATGCTGCGGATGATGAGTTCCTTCGATACGGGCTTGTCCAGCGCTTGGAGCGTGAGTCGATCGAACAGCTCCAAGCTCGCCCCGGAAAGCTGTTCTCGTAGACTAAAGACGCCGATTTCCTTACATCGTTTCCTCAGTTCCAAAACTTTCCCGAAGATCTCACTGCATGGAAGGCCCTCAAACAGCCCGGGGTCCAGACTGGAGAGCAGGGATTCCTGAGTTTGATTTTGAAACACGGCATGCAGCAGATAGGTCTCAGCCTGAGTCGGCGATTGTGGGGCAGGCTCCGATTTCAGATGCAGTTGCTCCCGCCCAGGGCGCGCGCGCTTCCTCATTTCCTGAAGGATTAGGCTTTCATGAATCCGCAAGCGGGAGGCAACTCGAGATACGTATTCCGCCCGCTCGATCCGATTAGGCATTTTCAACAGGTAGGGAATGATTTCGTTGACCACCTGCTGCTTTCCGGTCGGGGAAAAGGGATCCCTTTGACGGTTCATCCAATGGGAGAGGACGAATTCCATGCACGGCGCCGATGACTGCAGGAGTTCGCGGAAGGCTTCAGCGCCGTGAGTCCGCAAGAATGAATCAGGGTCGGTATCTTCCGGCAGCTGCAGGACGTTGACGTGGAAGCCCTGCTGCAGAAATAGATCGATCGACCGCAAAGCGGCGCTGAGTCCGGCCGAATCGGAATCGAAGCTGATGACGACTTTCCGGGTAAAGCGCCCAAGCAGGCGAATCTGGGCGTCAGTGAGGCTCGTCCCCAGCGATGCCACGGTATTGCAGAATCCGAACTGATGGGGAACGATGCAATCGAAGTATCCTTCCACCAGAAGCGCAACGTCGCGCTTCCGAATTTCCTCCCGAGCGACATCGAGCCCATATAGATGGTCGCTCTTATGGTACAGAGGGGTTTCCGGCGAATTTAAGTACTTGGGGAATCCGTCGTCCAGAACACGCCCGCCGAAAGCGATCGTCTGACCGGAAAGGCTTCGAATCGGAAAAACCACTCTCCGCCAGAACTTATCCGAGATCTTCCCGGCCTCGGACTTCTTGACGAGTCCGCACAGTTCCATTTCAGCATCGCTGTAGCCAAGGTCTTTCAGGTGATGGAGAAGCGCCAGGTTTCCGGGCGCGTATCCGAGGCCGAAGCCGGCCTGCACCGGCGGTTCGATCCTGCGAGCGGTCAAGTAGCGGTGAGGTGCGGAGTTCGGCTTCAAGTTCCGGCGGAAGAACAAGGCCGCTTCCGTCATCAAGGCGTACAGGCGCTTGCGATCGTTGGCGCTCTTTCGTTCCCGAACTCCGGAAGCGGGAAGCGGGATGGCGTTGCGTTCCGCCAGGAGTCGAACCGCCTCGGGAAAACTGAGCCCCTCGATTTCCATCAGGAACTGAAAAACGTCTCCTCCAACGCCGCATCCGAAGCATTTGAAGATCTGTTTGCCGGGGTTTACATTAAAGGAAGGCGTTTTCTCGCTGTGAAAGGGGCAGAGCCCCCTGTAGTTCTGGCCAGACCTCTTCAGTTGCACGTAGCCCGAGACCAGGTCGAAAATGTCGGCGCTTGTGCGAATTCTGTCAATCAGGGAGTCGTCAAAGTTCATCTTGCTTACAAACGGATGGTTAGGGAGGCGGCGCCTCCTCTACTTGAAATTTTTTCACATGGGGATGACCGTCCAGCAATTCGGCCAGCGCGTGCTTGAGCAGGTCCGTTCCAATGCCGTGGATCAAGCGTATCTGCGCGAGTCCGGAAACCAAAGCTCGACCCAGAAACTTGTCTGCTTCGGCGACGGCTTCAGCTGCAGGCCTTCCGATTAGGTTCAATTCCGGATTCGTGTCTTCCCGAACGTCCCGGGTGACGTTCCGAAGCGACGAAAGCGGCGGCCCCGGATCGGGGCGGCGCTCCAACTGTCTCAGAGGCGATCGGACGGTCTTTCCTTCAATTTCCAGGACTGCAGTCTCCCCCTCTACAATTCTGATAATACCGCTTTTCTTGAAAAAGCGGTGGAAGATCCGATCTCCTAAACTCAGAGCTGCCGTTTCGGCACTCGCAACGACTCTCTCTGGCGGGTCATCCCCTTTTTCCATTCTGCTTCGAAAGTCTTTTTGCGGCAAGGCACTTTTTCGTTTGGCCTGGTCACAGGCCTGCTCCCCCTCGAAGCAGTCTCGCCCTGAGAAATTGCAGGCATCCATAGGCCGAGCGGGCGTTGCAATCGCGTCCAGTCAAGACTCCACTCCGGGCTCGTCAGAGAGGGCCCGCGATCTCGGCCCATCGCGGCCTGGGCGGAGCCGGAACGACTTCCAGAAGCTTGTCGAATTCCAACTGAGCCAGCGAGGATGGATCCACGCGTTACCTTGGTTCTGGATTCCCCCGGCGATTGATCAATGCGGCGATGTAACCGGCGCCGAATCCGTTGTCGATATTGACGACCGCGACGTTGGAAGCGCAGCTGTTCAACATTCCGAGAAGGGCCGCCAGTCCTCCGAACGAGGCGCCATAACCCACGCTGGTGGGAACGGCGATCACGGGAACTCCCACCAACCCGCCGACGACGCTGGGTAAGGCGCCCTCCATTCCTGCAACGACTACGACGACGCTGCACTCCTGCAGCGCGTCCCTTTCGTGAAGGATTCGATGCAAGCCGGCCACTCCGACGTCGAAGGCCGCCGCCACTTCGTTTCCCATCGTCTCCGCTGTCACTACCGCCTCTTCGGCAACCGGAATGTCGGCGGTGCCCGCCGAATAGACCCCGATAGTACCTTCGCCAAGCATCTGCTTTTCCCGGATGAGCGCGGCCGCGCGGCTGGCCTCGTAATACCGAATCTCCGGAAATTCCTGACGGAGGGCCTTGTAGGCCGCAGACTCACATCGAGTCACGAGCAGGTTCGACTGTCGCGCCAGAAGCGACCGGGCAATAGACAGGACTTGTTCGGCCGATTTGTTCTGGCCGAATATCACTTCGGGAAATCCGTGGCGAAGGGCCCGGTGATGATCGACCCTGGCGAATCCCAGGTCCTGGAAAGGGAGATCGCGCAGAAGGCCCTCCATCTCCTCCTCAGTGATCTCTCCCGTTTTGAATTTTCTAAGTGCTGCGCGAAGGTTTTGCGGAAGCATGGATCGTGTTCCCATTGCTGACCTCAGGGCGAGGCGACGGCCCCGTACAACAAACCGACTGCCTGCGCGCAGATCCTCTGGAACGGCATACGGCAAGTGGGCGAACCGGCCTTAAGTTGTCGGCGATCAGGCCGGTTCGCTTGCTGAACTCCGCTTTCGGGCATGCCTGCAAGAAGGCGACTTCGGAATCGCTCCCCGCAAAGGTCAGGAAGTCGGTTGCTGCTCCGCTCTCTGCTCTTCCAGCACTGCCTTGCGGCTCAGGCGTATCTTCTTTTCTCCGTTGATGTCCAACACCTTGACTAGAATCTTGTCGCCGGCGTGGACTTCTTTCCGAATGTCCTCAATGCGACGTTCGGCGATCTCCGAAATATGCAACAGCCCCTCGGTTCCTGGCAGGATTTCCACGAACGCCCCGAAATCGACTACCTTGACGACTTTCCCGAGATAGGTCTTGCCGACTTTGGGAACAGCCGTCAATTCTTGGATTCGGGCGATGGCGCGTTCGGCGTTTTCGGCGTCCGAAGAGGCGATGCGCACGGTGCCGTCATCTTCGATGTCGATCTTGGCGCCCGTTTCCTCAACGATGCTTCGAATCATCTTGCCGCCGGGGCCGATAACGGCGCCGATCTTTTCAGTCGGAATCTGAATCGTAAATATCTGGGGAGCGTAGCGGGAGATTGCCGGTCTGGCTTCGGAAAGGGTTTCGGCCATCTTTCGTAGAATGAAGAGCCTACCCTCTTTTGCCTGAGCCAGCGCCTCCGACAGGATTCGGCGGTCGATCCCGCCGACCTTGATATCCATCTGCAGGGCCGTGATGCCCAGTTCGCTTCCGGCGACTTTGAAGTCCATGTCCCCGTAGTGATCCTCTGCGCCTGCGATATCGCTGAGAACGGCGTAGCGTTCGCCCTCCTTGACCAACCCCATCGCCACGCCGGCGACCGGCCTCTTCAAGGGAACTCCCGCGTCCTGCAGAGCCAGCACCCCTCCGCAAACCGACGCCATCGAAGAGGAGCCGTTGGACTCGAGGATATCGGAAACGACTCGCAGCGTGTAGGGGAAATCCATCTCGTCGGGCAGCATGGGCAGCAGCGCCCTCTCTGCTAAGACTCCGTGTCCGATTTCCCGCCTTCCTGGCCCGCGCAAGAAACGAACTTCCCCCACGCTGAACGGCGGGAAATTGTAGTGAAGCATGAAGCGCTTCGACGATTCTCCCATCAGATTGTCCAACCTTTGAACGTCTTCGCCGGTGCCAAGCGTCGCCGTAACAAGAGCCTGAGTCTCGCCCCGCGTAAACAGAGCCGACCCGTGGGTGCGGGGAAGCAGGCCGACCTCGCAGACGATCTCGCGAATTTCGTCAAACCGGCGGCGGTCCGGCCGCTGCTGCTTTTCCAACAGTTCGGTGCGAAAGACCTGCTCCTTGACCCGGCCGAACGCCTTTACCGCTTCCTTGCGCTTTTCCTCGTCCTCCTCGGGGAAGAGGTTGACGATCTCTTCTTTGGCTTGCTTCATCCTTTCTTCGCTTGCCAGCTTGCCCTTCACGTACAGCGCCTCCAGAATCTTCTCGGGGGCCTTCTCCTGAACGCTTCTCAGGACCTCTTCGTTGATCCGCGACGGAATGTATTCGTCCTTCGCGATGTTCAGGCGACTGTGAAGCTCCTTGATCTGGACGATGATCTCTCGGATCGCCTGATGAGCCAGCTCCAAAGCTTCCACCATCCGTTCTTCGGAAACTTCGTTTGCGGCGGCTTCCACCATGACGATGGCCTCGTCGGTGCCAACGACGACCAAGTCCAATACGCTGCCCTCCATCTCCTCTATGTTCGGGTTTAAGACGAATCGGTCGTCCAATAACCCGACCCGAACGGCCCCTACGGGACGGTCGAAAGGAATTCGGGAACAGTACAGGGCAGCCGATGCTCCGTTGATGCCCAAAACGTCCGGATTAATGTCGGGCTCGGCCGACAAGACCATGGCGATGACCTGGGTTTCCCGCTGGAAACCCTCCGGAAATAAGGGACGCAGAGGTCGGTCGATCATTCGGCAGGTCAAGATTTCCCGCTCAGTCGGACGCCCTTCGCGTTTGAAAAATCCACCGGGAATTTTCCCTGCGGCATACGTGTATTCACGATAGTCGACTGTAAGTGGAAGAAAATTCAGTTCCGGCTTGTCCTCCCTCTCGGCGCAGGCCGTCGCCAGCACCACCGTCTCTCCGCTCTGCACCAGCACCGAACCGTCCGCCTGCTTGGCGAAACGCCCGGTCTCAAAGGTCAACTCTTTCCCTCCCACAGTCACTGTCAATTTCTCTACACTCATTCTTCTCCTCCAATCCATTTAATTCTTACGATCCAATTATCTAAAACCTCTCGGTGAGGTTTCCATTCGCTTTCAGCCATTCGCCACGTACACCGGCGGATTTGCGGAAACTTGCAGATACAGTTGTATAAAGTCTTGCAAATACAGGTAGTTGTAGGCAGCATCCGAATACTATTCGTCCTAGCGGAAGAAAGGCATTTCCATGGTAACACATAAATTGCGCCGCCACTTGCGCAGCGGCGGGAACGGGAAATGCGCACACGGCGGGAGTCTTCGGCGGATCCGAAAATCCTCCGAGGCGCGTTTCAGTTCCGGGAGAGTGGATCGCGCGGCACCCTCCCAGGCGCCCGCGCGGTGCAGGATTCGTGAAACCTGAAACCCTATTTGCGAATGCCGAGTCGCTCGATCACTTCCTTGTATCGACCGAAGTTGCGCTTCTTGAGATAGTCCAGGAGCCGCCGCCGCTGGCCCACCAGTTTCAGCAATCCTCTGCGAGAGTGGTGGTCTTTCTTGTGAGTCTTGAAATGTTCGGTTAATTCGGTAATGCGAGCGCTCAGCAGGGCGATCTGCACTTCTGGTGAACCAGTGTCGGATTGATGGAGCTTAAAGTCGTTTACGATTTCGCTCTTGCGCTCTTTCGTGATCGTCATCGTTCTATTCGTATTTCCGTTCTCGTTCGCGAAAACGGGTAGTCTAGCAGATTTCGCACGCAGACATCCAGATTCGCCAGCTGGGACCATCCCTGCCGGGAACCGGGTCTCAGGATATCACACCGGGCGATGGGAAAGCCAAATACGACCGCTGCGGCGGAAACCGAAGAATGAGGCGGCGAAAAATAACATTTTCGGGAACCAGCCGAGTTCCGCGACGACGCTCGAAACCCCCCTTCGTCGATAAGCGGAATCCTGGCCGTGGAGTTAGCCCGCATTTCTCAAGCCCCTCCTGCTGCGTCGTCGGATGGCGGCGTACGAAATCCCATTCCCAAGCCGGCGCGCTGGACTTGTCAGTCTCGATCTTCGGTCGACTCTTTCCCGTTTGGCGCCTTTCGGCCGCCTCGCTTTGCTCGCGGATGGGATGCGCGATGGACCCGGATCAGCTCCTCCAGCGCCACATGAGTGTACTTCTGAGTCGTGGAAAGCGAGGCGTGGCCAAGCAATTCCTGAATCGTACGCAGATCGGCGCCGCGATTCAACAGGTGCGTTGCAAAGGAGTGCCGAAATAAGTGGGGACGGACCTCCAGCTTCATCGCGCTGCGGCGAATGTAGTCTTGCAGGTTGCGCCGAACGGAACGATCCGACAGTCGGCCGCCGCGCATATTCAGAAAAAGGGCGTTCGGCTCACTGGAAGTTCGTCTTCTCCTGAGGATCGCCAAACGGGCGGGCAGGTAATCCCGTAACATCGCACCGGCTTTCGAACTGAAGGGGACGATTCGCTCCTTTTTCCCCTTTCCCCGGACCTTCGCCAGTCGCTGCTTCAAGGATACATCTTCCAGATTGAGTCCGACCAGCTCGCCAAGCCGGATTCCCGTCCCGTACAGCAATTCCAGCAGCGCGCGGTCGCGACGACCGCGAAGCGTACCGGTTGGCGGCAATTCTAAAATAGCCGTCATCTCGGATTCAGTCAGAAATTCGGGTACTTTTCTGTCCAGCTTCGGCGTCTGCACCAAACGCGCGGGATTCGCTTCAACGAGTCCCTCCCCATGAAGGAACTTGAAGAGCGATCGGATGCTGGCCAGCTTTCTGGCCGCGCTGCTCCTGCTGAGCCCCTTCGACAGCAATCGCCCCAGAAACTCTCGGATCGTCACGTGGTCGACGGCCGAAGGGTCTACGCGCTCCGGGCGGCCTCGCGTCAGATACTGCAAGAATTCCTCGAGATCACGGTCGTAGGCGAGAAGGGTGTGTTTCGAACAGTTTCTTTCGTACCGCAAATACCGCAGAAACGCCGCTTTGGCCTCGCGCATCAGTGCGATCTTACACGGAAGGAGTGGCGCCGCAGTGGGACAGGCATCCTGCCGGTCATTTCCGGGCTGGAAGCCCGGACACACTTCCACGACCCTCTCCAACGCCTCGCCTCGGAACTGCGCGGAATATGCGGCCTCTACGGAGATTGCACGGCGATCTCCGATATTACGTTTGCGCCGGGCTCGTAAGCAAGACTCGAGTGCACGACGTCCTGGACCGCAAAGGTCACGCTTGAGACCTGCACGGAAATGTTGCCGCTCGTGATGCTGCAAGCGCCGTCGCCGTCGGTCGTGCAATTGAAGTTTCTGCCGCCTCCGGCGCTCCACGCGGCGTGGACCGTCGCACCCGAGACTGGCGCGCCCTGATCGTCGCGCACCGTAACGGCAACTGTGGCTCTCCAGTTGTTTCGGCCCTGCAGCGCGCTCGATCCGGACAAGTCGGCGATGTGAACCGACTGCGGCTCTGGGTCGGGCTCAGGCTCGGGTTCCGGTTCCGGTTCAGCCGCGCTGACGCTCACAGTTACCGGCGTGGCGTTGGTCGTATGAGCGCTGGAGTCCGTAGCTCGCGCGGCGATCTGAACGGAGCTCCCCGCAAAGGAGCCGCTGTCCCAGGGGAGCTCGTAATATCCGGATTCGGAGTTGAAGGAGGCCTCTTGCCAAGGTCCTCCATCGAAGGAGACCTCAACGTGCAGGCTGCCTGCCGCGTCCTCGTCATCGTTCGCGTTCACCTGAACGGTGACGGTCCCGCTGACGGTGCTGCCGTCAGTCGGCTGAACGATGCTCGCAAAAGGCGGATTGTCAACGGGGTCGGGCGCACTGACTTCAACGGTCACTGGATCGGCGGTGGTTGTGTTCAGACTCGAATCGGTCGCTCGTGCGGCGATCTGAACGGACTGGCTTGCGAACGGGTCGGAGTCCCAATGGAACTCGTAGAGCTGACCGCTCTGGTTGAAAGTCGCCGCCAACCAGGCGCCTCCGTCAAAGGAAACCTCTACGTTCAGGCTTCCCGCCACGTCCTCGTCGTCGTTCGCGTTCACCTGAACGGTGACGGTCCCGCTGACGGTGCTGCCGTCAGTCGGCTGAACGATGCTCGCGGAAGGCGGATTGTCAACGGGGTCCGGGAGAGGCGCCTCCGCCAGCGGTCCCGTAGAAAGATCCAGAGCGAAGCTGCCGCCTTTCCCGTCGTTGGGCGAGCCGGAATAGGGCCAGACTTCGATCGTATACCAGCCGGCGCTGTTCGGCATGGCGCGCAGGGTCTCCTGGCGGCCGACGCCTGCGCATTCGCCGAAAGCCGGGCATTCGCTGGTGAACAGGACGTTTCCTGACGGGTCGACCAATCGTGCGTCCAGATCCGGCGACCACTCCCAGGCCCAGCAGAATCCAATAAAGAAAAATGAGCAGGAGAGCTGGCCGTCGATGATCAGAGTCGCTCCGATCGGGATGTGCAGGTCGGCCGCGTCTACAAAGAAGCTATGGCTCCACTGACCGTTGTCCGGGACATTGCCGAGGAGGCGTTGGTTAGTGGGGAACGACGTCGGCTGGTCTCCGGCCATGCCAATTGCGCCGGCGACGAGTTCGGCGACGTCGATCAGTCCGGCGCCCCAGTCTGTGTCTGGTCCCTCCGGGCCCCGGTCCTGCGCGGTTGCAGCCAGCAGGTTTTTCACGTCAGCGGGCGTGAGTCCGGAATTCGCGCTCAGCGCAAGCGCCGCCGCCCCTGCGACAAAGGGAGAGGCCATCGAGGTCCCGCTAAAAGTCACGTAGCCGCTCGTGGTTCCGGTCTGGGCCGACCGAATGGAGTGGCCGGGCGCGGCGACGTCCGGCTTCAGGCGACCGTCCAGGGTCGGGCCGCGACTGGAGAAGGGAGCCAGGTACACGCCCATGGAGTGACGGTTGGTTCCGACCGGCGCCGACCACTCCGCAACGGCCCCGACGGTGATGGCGAGTTCGGCGGCGCCTGGCGAGCCGACCGTTTCGGTCGCGTCTCCCGAGTTGCCTGCAGCCACGACGACAATCTTCCCATTGTTCTGAACTGCGGCGTTGACGGCCTGACTGAGAGAGTCTCCTCCGTCCGACCCGCCGGCGGTTCCGAGGCTTAGGTTGAGAACGCCAACTTCGGGGATGTCGGCGCACCATTCCACTCCGGCGATGACTTGGCTGAGGCTCCCCGATCCGGAGGAATCCAGCACCTTGGCTGCGTATACGTCGGCGGCCGGAGCCACTCCTTGAAAAGTTGCTGCGTTTGATCCTCCCGTCCCGTCTCCGGCAGCGATGGCGGCGACGTGCGTTCCATGTCCGTTGTCGTCGTAAGCGACGCTTTGACCGTTGACGGCGTCGAAGAAGATCAGCGATTTGCTGTTCAACTGCTCGTGATTCGGATGAACCCCCGTGTCAACCACGCAGATGACGGTCCCTGCGCCGTTGATCCCAAAGCGGCTCCAGGCCGCTTCGACTCCGAAGTCTCGACGGGCGGCATCCATCTGCGTAGTCACCTCGACATCTTCTTCGATTCGCAGGATTCCAGGAGCGCGCGACAATCCCTGAATCTGGGCTCCCGTCATATTTGCGGCAAACCCGCTGATGATTTGAAACTCCCGTTTGACTTCGAATCCCCCGATCGCCTGTTGTGCGACGGACAGACCGCCGGGCGTCCGGAAGGTGACCACGACGTCGAACCTTTCATTGAGCGGCGCTTCCTCCAGCTTTCGTTCCAAGCCGTCGGAAATTCCGCTTTGATTGCGATCGGACAGGATAGAGATTTCCGGCTGAGATGTCGGTGCCTGCTGGGCTTGAGCCGCTCCAGGCCAGCAAAGTATCAAGAGAGCGATAACAGACGCAGAAACTCCGTTGAACGATTTCAAATTTACTCTGTTCATGATTCCTCCTCGCAATCAGGGCGACCCGGTGGTTTTTCAGGGCTTCCGGCACTGCGCGAGCCCATAAGACGCTGAAAGGCATGATCTCAGGCTGTTTGAGCCGCTCTAAGTGATAAGGATCACAACATTGTTCTAACAATTTGTCAACTTGAACTGAACCTTTTCGCCTGCGGCGCATGCGATCGATGCAGCCTGTCCGGTCCGTCCAGCCTTTTATTGAATCCCGTCCCGAAGCTTGAACCGAGTTGATAGAATCCTCGCTGATGACTCCTGAAGCGCTGCTGCTGTTTCTGCTCCTGGCCGCAATGATCTACTTATTCTGAGCGAGCGGCTTCCCATTGACCTGACCGCTTTCTTCGGCCTCCTGATCCTGCTCCTGGCCGGCTACGTCACGGCGGAGCAAGCGTTCACCGGGTTTG
>CAZAEY010000078.1:1649-15449 GCA_964484155.1 uncultured Acidobacteriota bacterium | reverse complement strand
GCACGAAGCACGAAGCACGAAGCACGAAGCACGAAGCACGAAGCACGAAGCACGCTCCCTGTCAGATCCGCCGGATATTCTTGGAGGTGAACCAGGCTGGCCCGTGAACGATTCCAATCGGTCGAAATCCGAAATGATAGAGTTGATCGAGCAATTGAAATTTTACTCGGAGCTGGGGGTGACTCACCTGAAGACAAACGGCGCCCGCGATTCCAGGCGACCGACTGAGGATCTCCAGGGCGTCCGTGCCGACCTGGGAGAATGCACGCGATGTCCGCTGGCGCGCACTCGAACTAACATCGTATTCGGCGTGGGAAATCCGAATGCCGATCTGATGTTTGTCGGGGAAGCGCCGGGAGCCGACGAAGACAGGCAAGGCCTCCCTTTTGTCGGCAGGGCGGGTCAACTGCTGAATCGCATCATCGAGGCAATCGAACTGAAGCGGGACCAGGTCTACATCGCCAATATTTTAAAGTGCCGCCCTCCCAGCAATCGGGATCCGTTGCCGATGGAGGTCGGCTCCTGCAGCCCCTTCCTGCTGCGTCAGGTTCAGGTGGTACGGCCCAAAGTGGTTGTGGCGCTGGGCCGCTACGCAGCGCAGCTTCTGCTGGAGACGGAGACTCCGATTTCCCAACTGCGGGGAAGGTTTTGGCCGTTTCAGGGAATTGAACTGATGCCGACGTTTCATCCTTCCTATTTGCTTCGAAACCCGTCGGCCAAGAGGCAGGTATGGGAAGATATGAAAATGGTCCGCACTCGCCTCAAAGAACTGGGCAGCCGATTCTACGATGAGCGGAATTAGTTCTGCGTTCTGGGTTCGGCGTTACACGTCCTGCGTCCCGCGTTCAAATGTTCTGACTCTTTGAACACTGAACTCGGAGCTTTGAACTCGCAACATTAAGCGCGGAACTCGAAACTTTGAACTCTGAAGTCGAAGCTCTGAATCCTGACGCCCGAAACGTGAACCTAACCACTCGAAGCGATTCCCTCCTGGTTGACGTCGCGGCTCCGCTGCCGGTTCCTCATCTTTTCACCTATTCGATTGAAGATCCGGACGTCGCGCCTTCCGAGGGGAGTCGGGTGCTGGTTCCTTTCGGCCGGAGGCACCTGATCGGGCTGGCTGTCGCGATTCGAAGCGGCGAACGATCCGACAAGATTCGTCCGATCTTAAGGGTGCTGGACGAAGAGCCCTTGCTGTCGAAACAGTTGATGGACCTCGCCCTTTGGGTGGCAAAGTATTACCTGGCCCCGCCGGGAGAGGTTTTTCGGGTGATGCTTCCGCCGGGCCTGCTGGCGCGCGAAGCGTCTCCGGATCTGGATGCTGAGCGGGCTTGGCCGGTGCGGAGTCAGCTTGCGGTCGTCTGGCTGGATCAGAAAATGGAAGAGGCTCCGCAGGGCCCACGGCAGCGGACCGTCCTGGAAGCCCTCCGCGCAATGAAGCTGCCGGTGGCGGCGGCTACGGTCATTGAAGAAACCTCCAGTTCCTACTCTCTTTTGCGCAGTCTCGAAGCGCAGGGGCGCATCCAACTCGATCGTATTGAAATCCAGCGCTCTCCCTGGCAAAGCTCTCCGATGGAGGCGCCTCGATTCAGCCTCACCCGGGAGCAATCGAAGATTGTAGACGCCCTTCGAGAGCGCCTGGACATGCGCGAGTTCTTCAGCTACCTGGTTCACGGCGTTACGGGCAGCGGAAAGACGGAGATTTATCTGCACCTGATGAAGCATGCGCTGCGGCAGGGCCTGGCGTCGCTGGTCCTGGTGCCCGAGATCGGGCTCACTCCGCAGATATCCGGCCGATTCAGGAGCTGGTTTGGCGCCGAAGTGGCCATTCTTCACAGCGGGCTCTCCGGCGGCGAACGGTTCGACCAATGGAGGCGCATTCGCCGCGGGGAGTGCCGAGTAGTCATTGGAACCCGCTCCGCCGTGTTTGCTCCTCTGGAAAGGCTGGGGCTGGTCATCGTCGACGAGGAGCATGATTCGTCTTTCAAGCAGGAGGAGCTTCCCCGGTACCATGGTCGAGACACCGCAATCCGGCGCGCGCAGATGGAAAGCGCGCTGGTAGTGCTGGGGAGCGCCACGCCTCAGTTGGAGACGTACTACCGAGCTGTTGCGGAACGGAAGGCGGGCTTCGGCGTTCTCAAATCGCGCATCCTGGACCGCCCGCTGCCTGAGGTGCATATTGTGGACCTGAGGGAGGAGTTCCAACGGCACGGTCGTGAGTCGATGTTATCGGAACTGCTTCAGGAGAAAATCGCCATACGCCTGCGGCGCGGGGAGCAGACGATTGTGCTGCTGAACCGCCGAGGATACGCTTCGTCGGTTTTCTGCCGAGCATGCGGACACACCGAGACTTGTCGCAACTGCAGCATTTCACTGACCTATCACCGGACGGCCGAACGCCTCAGTTGCCATTACTGCGGATACGCCCGTTCCGTCCCTCGACTCTGCTCGGAGTGCGGACGGGAGTTCATTTTCTTTGCCGGACAGGGGACGGAGAAGCTGGAGGAGCATCTGGCTGCAATTTTTCCGGCTGCGCGCCTGGAGCGTTTGGACCGGGATCGCGTCCGCCGAAAAGGGAGCCACGAGCGCATATTGCATCGTTTCGCCGCCGCAGAAATCGATATTCTGGTGGGAACCCAGATGATCTCCAAGGGCCATGACTTTCCCGGCGTGACACTGGTGGGCGTCCTGGGCGCTGACCAGTCCCTCCGTTTCGCGGACTTTCGCGCAGCGGAAAAGACCTTTCAATTGCTGACGCAGGTAGCGGGCCGGGCCGGCAGGGGTGAACAGCCGGGAGAGGTGGTTGTAGAAACCTATTATCCCGCCCACTACAGCCTGAAGTTCGCGTGCCGACAGGACTATGAAAGCTTTTATCGGGAGGAGCTGCCCTTCCGGCGCCGATTCCGATATCCTCCCTATACGGCCTTGGCCAATCTGATTCTTTCCGACCGGCGGAGGCGCAAAGGGGAGGAACGGGCCGCTCTCCTGGCTGAATTGCTTCTGGTCGCTCGCGATCGTTTTTCCGACAGCGCCCGCATGAGGATCCTGGGTCCGGCGCCGGCCGCGCTGGAAAGACTCAAGAAAGAGTACAGAATTCAAATACTCGTCAAATCCACCAATCGGGGGGAGCTCCGACAGGTCGTCGAACAGGCTCGCCGAGAATTCCTGGAGGCTGCGGGAGAAAGCGGGCGCGTGACGATTGATATCGATCCGGTGAACCTGCTGTAATGGGTCGGTGGTGAAGTTGGAGCGTGAGGTGTATCGGGACATGCTGCGCCACGCCCTGCAGGAAGCCCCCAACGAATGCTGCGGACTGCTGGCGGGCCGCGATGAGCGGATCTTTCGAATTCAAGAATGCACGAACGCGCTGGCAAGTCCCGTACGATTCTCGATCCCCCCGCCCGAGCTGTTTCAGTTCTTTCGATCCCTCAGGGAGCGGGACCTGGAGTTTCTGGGAATTTACCACTCCCATCCCGACGGAGACCCGTTCCCTTCAGGCCGCGACCGGCAAGAACTGCATTACCACGACGTCAGTTACTGGATCATCGCTTTGAAGAGTGAACAACCTGTTGTAGCCTGTTATAAATGGAAGGCACCGGGGCTGGCGCCGCAGGAATTTGAAATCGTAGAGAAAACCGTGTTGCCTCAGACTGAATAGAATGGTTCAATACCTGCAACCCGAACTGCGGAAGGCGATGAATTCGACGGAGAAAACGGAACGGTCAGGAATTGCGACGGACGACAGGCTCGATGTGTTCGCGAATGTGCGCGACCTGGGGCCGGACGAGCTTTTTCAGTTTCTGTCCCAGATGGTTGCCTTGCTGCCGGACGAGACGCGATATCGCCTGAAGAGCGTCTTGGAGAGTCTTCCGCCCGAAGGGGACAACCTGCAGCGGGTGCTGGAACTGGTGCGCCGCCAGTGGACCGGGCTGGTTTCCGAGGAATGGGTGCGGGTGGGAATCGTGGGGCCTGCTCGGACCGGCAAAACTTCGCTGCAGCGAGCCATCGAAAGGAAACAGGCGCCAGGAGCGCGTCCGATCTTCACGGTTTTGGACGTGCAGGGACTGGAGGAGTATCTCGGCTATCAGCGTCCCGCCGTTCCCGAGGAAATCGCGAATATCGACATCATCCTGCTGGTCCTGGACGCTCGATACGGCCTGTCCGAAAACACGCAAACGCTATATCGAAAATACGCGCAGCTTGGAAAGCCCGTAATCGTCGTTCTGAATAAAATCGACGTGGTGGATTATCCCGCTCAGACAGTGCGACAGGCGCGCTCCGTTTTAAAGACCAGCATCTTTGCAACGTCGAGCCTGCAGCCGGAAACGATAAATCGTCTTCTCAAGGGGATCGTGTCGGGCGAACCTCGGGCCCTTTACCCGCTGAGTCAGAACTTTCCGGAGTTCCGTCGCGTCATCTGCAATGGAACGGTTACGCAGTCCAGTTTCGCTGCCGGACTCGTGGGGGCCATTCCGCTGCCCGTCAGCGACATGCTTCCAATGACGGCCATTCAAATCGCGATGCTGCTGAAGATTTCACGCGCTTTCGGGTTCAAGATCAATCGCAGCCGCGCCCGCGAGTTGATTCCAGTTCTGGCGGCGGGAGTTTTGATCCGAGAGGGAAGCCATCGCCTTCGCAAGGAGTTCCCTGAAAAAGCTCAGCTCATCGCCATCTCGGTGGCCGGAGTTTGGACCTATCTGCTGGGCCGGGCTTGCGTCCGTTATTTCGAACGGGTCTCAAGATTCGTCCACACCGGCGACGTCGCACTCCAATCCGTTCCGGAGGAACTGTTCAGGAAGGCTCAATGAGAGGCGATTTCGAAGACAAAGCGCCGGACTCCAGACGCTTCGAAGATGATGAAGACCTGTATTTCGATGCGATCGAGGGGCCGATTCTCCACCAGAGCCCGGACACCTTAAAGCCGGGATTCAACTGGATCTCCCATTTTCAGCGGCAGCATCCGGGATATGAATTCATGCGATTCGATGAGATCCCGTTTCATGAGGACTTAGGGGATCTGAAAGAGGCCAGGGTCGCCCTTGTTTCGGCCGCGGGCGTTTACATGGAGGGGCAGAAGCCCTTCAACATCGCCCCCGGCGTCGTCGACGAAGAATTGATTCAGCTGAAGTTCAAGGAGGCCGGCGACCCCACCTTCAGAGTCATCGAATCCGACGCCGACCCGTCCCTTTTGCGGCTGGCCCATCCTTATATGGAAGCGTCCGCCGCGGAAGAGGACATCAACGTCGTCTTTCCGATTAGCCGAATGGCTGAATTGACGGCCGAAGAAGTTGTCGGCGAGGTCGCTCCCCGGCACATTTCCTTTATGGGATATCTGCCCTTCCCCGATGCATTGGCCGATTCCATCGGGGAGGCAGCCGACATCCTCCGGAATGATCGTGTTGATGCGGCAATCCTGCTACCTGGCGAGTTGCTGAGCCATCAGACGATGGCAGTGATTCAGAAGGAACTTGAATCCGCCGGAATCACCACCGTGGCGATCGCACTCTGCCGTGACCTGATCGAGGCCATCGGAGTTCCGCGGGCGGTGCATTATCGTTACCCGTTCGGTTACACCTTCGGGTACGCCAACGACGCAGTCATGCAACTGCGCATCCTGAAGGACGCCTTGCGAACTCTTGAGGAGGCGGATGAACCGGGCACCATCATTGACCTCCCCTACGAGTGGATTCAAAGCTAATGAATGAAAAACCCTCACAGAGCGCACTGGAGCAGTGGAAGGAATCCGTCGACGGAGAGCTTTACGAAGAGCTCTTGAACCGTTACGAAAGAATCCTGGTGTTTGCAGGCCAGCTTCAGGAGAAAGCCCGTGCTCAAAGGCTTTTGCAGGAGAAAAACGCGGCCCTGGAGAATGAAAACGAACGGCTCCAGAAGGTGAACGCCGTTTCAGAGTCCTACATCCGCCTTCTGGAAGGGTCCCTGCGGGCCTTGGGCGTACTGGACAATCCTGAAGTCGCCGATCGGAGTTCGGGTAAAGATCGGTCTTCGTAGCGTTTCTTGCGGGCGGCGGCTGCCGGACGGAGCGCTCCGAAATCGACCTTCAGCCGAATATGTAGCCCACTCCGTCCCCGGGGCCAAGTGGCGGTTCAAGAGCATCGCATCGGCCTTGCTCGACCTTTTCGCTGCGGTCAAAAATATCCCTTGAAGCTGAGGAAGAGACTGACCGGAACGGCGCCGTATTCACTTCGGGGGATCGTCTCGCGCTCGAGTCCGCTCCCAAAGCCGACCTGTGCGCCAAGCAGCATCTCGGTTTCGTTGCTGGTTGACCAGCTCGCGCTTGGGATCCATAACGCGGAAGGGTCTCCCGCATTGAACAGGAAAGCATGGTTCAGCGTCCAGAGCGGATGCACTTGCCATCCGATCGAAGCGCCTCCGTAATAGCGCCCCAGCGCATTGACCTCGCCGCGGAGAACTCGATCGGCCTCAATGAGCTGAATATAGTCAGCCGGATCGGACATCCCATAGCCGTTCCAGAGGGCCTCCAGAGTCAGCGTCACGCGAGAGGTCAGCATCCGGTCCGCTCCGACGCTACCTCTCCAGAAACTGCGACGGTCTCGCAGTCGGTCTTCGGGATCCGCGGATTCGGTCCAAGCCGCCTCTCCTCGAAATCCAGTCCCTCCGATATCGGAGGTAAAAAATGCGCCCGCGACCCGGTCGCGGTGAAAGCTCCCCGCCATCAGACCGGCGTCGACGCGTCCAAGGTGAAAGCGGGTCAACACGCCCAAAGCGCCATCCCTCGATCGAGAGGATCCGAGCACCGCTCCCACCGCCTCGATTTGCGAAAAGGCGCCCACGGGCAGGATCAGCCGAATCGCATCCACGCCGGGTTTGTAGTCCCGGTCGATCCTTTGCGGAGCAAAGGGCGAAAACAGATCCAATGAAGGCCAGAAGTAGTTCACTCCCCAGGTAATGGACTGCCGGCCCACGACCATCCGGGCGCCTCCCAAGTCGCCCTGCAGATTCAGTCGGTCGAAGGCCGCGGACAAAGTTGCGGATTCGCCGTCCGCCAAAGTGGTCTGAAGATTGAGAAACTCCGGACCGCGGGCGTCTGCCAGCGAAGCGACTCCGGCGGCGGGAGGCGAAAGCAACGTCAGCGTCGCGTGCCCTTCCATTCGCCAGGAGCCGGCGAACCCGAAGCGTCCGGTCAAACGGGCGATTGCCAACTCGGCGTCCCTTCGCTCATTGCCCGCGAAATCCTCCACTCGGAAAAACTGATAACCGCGGACCGAGCCGCCCCATCGAAAATCAGCGGCTGAAAGCGGACCGGCGCATCCAGAGAATGCGGCCAGAATCAGAATCTGGAACAACCTCCTGCAGGGAAACCCCCTAAAACGCATTTCTCAAACACCTCCTGCTGCGGTGTCGGATAGCGGCGCGTCTGCTGCGTTGCCGCTCTATGCAGCCCGTGATCAAAGTCATGGTGCGTCGCGCGCCTTGCATCGACGCCCCTCTCCGGCGCCTCGCGACGGAGGGGTTTGAGAAATCCGGATTAAACATCACTCGTTCCTTGCAACAGACTCGGCAATCGCTTCGGAAGGAGAAGGCGGCCCGGAGTTGTCGTTGACACGTTCGTCCTTCTCGATCCTGCCGTCCACCATGCGTATGATGCGGCGAGCTCGTTTCATGACTCTTGGATCATGAGTGGAGAAAAGAAAGGTGGTGCCGTGAGATTGATTCAGCTTCTCCATCAACCCGAGCAGGGAAGATGCGGTCTGGCTGTCGAGATTCGCAGTCGGCTCGTCTGCCAGCACCAGTGAAGGTTCGGCCACGATTGCGCGCGCTACCGCCACCCTTTGCTGCTGGCCCCCGGAAAGTTCGGCGGGCCGTCGGCTCTCGAGCCCTTCCAGCCCAACCTCCTTGAGGATTGCACGCACGCGCCGTCGCCGATCTTCGGCAGGCAACCCTTGCAGCAACAAGAGAAATTCCGCATTCTCTTCCGCGCTGAGCACGGGCACCAGGTTGAAAGCCTGAAAAATGAACCCGATTTCCCGCAGGCGGAGCCGGGCCCGCTCCCGGCGGCTGAGCTTTCCCAGTTCCCAATCCTTCAACCAGACTCGTCCTTCGGTCGGACTGTCCAGTCCGGCTGCCACGTTCAGCAATGTAGTCTTGCCGGAGCCGGAAGGCCCGGCCACTACCACGAATTCCCCCTGTCGCAGCGTCAGATCGACTCGATCGAGTGCGTGTATTTCCTGATCGCCCTGTCGGTAGATCCGGGATACGTTTTCAAGACGGACGACTTTCTGATTGGACATCAATTTCTCCCAAGAATTCCTATTTCTCCGGGTTTCGCAGCGCGACGCGCGGGAACCAGAGCGAGCACCATTGCCAGCCCAAACACCAGGGACACGGTCTGCAGAATCCGTCTCGTGGAGAGTTCGGAGTAAATGACAGGATCGAAAGCTACCCCGGCAACAGTCAGGTCACCGGACACGAACAAATCGAGAGGAAGGCCGTGAATCGCCAAATAGAGGTGGACTCCGTACCCCAGGGCCAACCCCGCTGCAGAAGCCATTGCGGCGACAATCACGGCCTCCAGCATGACCATTTGAAAACGCTGGTGGGGAGCAACTCCCAGCGCATCGAGCAAAGCGAACTCCCGGGTTCGCTCAAGCACGGACATCAGCAGAGTGTTCAGGACGAGAAAACCGATGAGGGTAAAAAGCACCATGCTGAAGATGTGGTTGCCGGCGTTGTCGATGCGAATGTAGTCCACGACCTCGGGATGAGCCTGTTCCCACGTCAATATTTCGAGGTCCGGAAACTGACTGCGAGCTACTGAGGCCAGCCGGCCCGAATTCGCCGCGTCGTCCAGGACCACGGCGATCTGATGAACGCGGTCTCCCATTCGAAGAAACTCCGCCGCGGTGGTCAAGGGGATCATTACCAGCAATTCGTCCATCTCTTCGACGCCGGTTCTGACGATTCCGGCCACCCGAACCAATATGGACTCCAATTCCCCGCCTCGGGCAGCCTGCGCCGTCAAGACCATCCGATCTCCGATTCCCAGGGCCAGCTTACGGCCGACGCCGTGCCCCACGACGGCTTGCGGAACATCATCGGCATCTAAAAATTCGCCTTCCACGAGCCGATCTGCGAATTCGGAGGCCTCCCGCTCCCGGTTCGGCTCGCTTCCGATCAGCAGAACACCAGAGGCCCCGTCGGCCGACGAGGCGAGACCTGAAGCAAAGACCCGAGGAACAACGTGCCGGACCCCCAGGCCTGCGCCGAACGCGGGCAGATTCTCAAACGCCGGCCTCCATTGAGTGGGCTCCAAGAAGCGCTCGACGCCGCCCGATTCGAAATATCCAGGCGCCTGGATGACTACATGGCCGGAGCCCATCCGCACCACGCTTTCGACGATCTGGTGGTGCCCGCCGTCGTTGAGCGCGAGCGAGATCAGGTACAGGGCCAGTCCCAGAGCAATCGTGAGCGTCGTGAGAATCGTGCGCTTCCTGTGTCGCCACAGGTTTCGCCAGCCCAAGGTCCAGATCACCTTCATTCGTTCACCCTTCCGCCGGCGCGGCCATGGCCTCGACCGGGTCCAAGCGAAACAAGCGTCGGGCTGGCGCCAGGCAGGCGATGAGCGTAGCCAGCAGAAGACCGATCGCAGCCTTCCCGATATCGCCCCAAACCCAGACGCCCCTTAAAATCGGGTCGATCCGTGTGTCCATCAGCGCCAACTCGCCGGTCCACCGAGTCAAGTCCCATCCAAATTCGCTCATGTGATACAGAGCGCCCGAGCCGACCGCAAGGCCGGCAGCCAGCCCGAAAACGGCCAGAAACAGGGATTCCAGAAGGAGAGACTGGAAAATCAGCGACGGACTCATTCCCATGGCGCTCAGCATCCCGAATTCCCGCGTCCGTTCAAAGATTGCCATCATCATAGTGTTGAGCACTCCGAGCGCCGCAAAGAGCGCCACCAGTCCGATGACAAAGCCGCCGGCGCCGGCGCTCAGGTTCAGGTAGTCTCGCAACTGAGGCGCGAGTTCGCCCCACGGCCGCGCCCGCGCATCAAGAGGCAGCAGGCGCTCGTTAAGCTGCGCGGAAAACTGATCTGCCCGGTGCGGATCCGCGATCCCGATGGCCAGCTCGTGCACGCGGTTCGGCCCGAGCGCGATCAGTTCCTGAAGATCCTGGAAGTGGACGACCGCCAGAGAGCGATCCAGACCGCTCATGCCGGTTCGAAGAATTCCGGAGACAACATACAGGTCGTTCCCCATGCTGCCATCGGCGGCCTGGCACACAACCGCGACTTCCGCACCGACCTCCGCGCCCAGCTCCCGGGCCAGACCGACTCCGAGCAGAATCGATCTTGCCGCCTCTTCACCCAGATTCCGCCCGCTCTGAAGGGTCTCCAGAAAGGTCGTCAGGCGGGCTTCACGAACGGGATCGACGCCCAAAATTTGAGCTCCCGCCGAGGAGTCTCCGGTGGAGAGGAGCGCGAAACTGTAGACCCTCCAGGAAACTTCGACGACATCAGGTTCCTGCAACAGATCCTCTGCCAGCGATTTCCACTCCAGCGATCCAGCATCGCCCAGCGTGTCGTTGGAGTTTCGGTCGGGAAGGTAGTCGGAATGATGGACCTGCAGGTGCCCGAGCAGCAGCTGCGTTCCGTTTCGAAGCATTTGCTCGCGGAGCCCGCCCATCATACCGATCAGAATGATCAGAAAGGCGAATGCGGCCGCGATGGCCGAGGCAGTGATGAGGCTCCGCCGCGTGTTTCGCCGTAGATTTCGCCATCCGAGACGGCACGCAAGCATCCAGCCCGGCATCATCTTCGGAGAGCGCCCAGGGAAAAAGTGCCGTCGGGAATCGGAACGTCGAAGCGCAAGTCCTGATAGAGCATCTCCGTATATTCCTCCGGCTTGTCTTCCGGAACCATCCTCATGCGGGCCGGAATCTGACGCCCTCCCATGACCTGAAAGTCTGAAAACGTCATGGTGCGGCGCAGGAGGCCGTCTTCCCCGTAATACCGGGACCAAAGCGGCATCAGATCTGCTTTCCTGATCCGCATGACGATTCGACCCCAGACCACGGGAGCATCAGGTCGAGGCGTGAGAGTGAACTCGTAGACTTCGACGCCCTCGCGATCGCCTTCATAGGAGATTTCGATGTCGTAGTCGTGGATCAGCCGGCTTTCCCGCACCAGATCGTCGTTAGTGAAATGGGAGCCCATCCAAGACGCCATCATCATGGAGGAGGGAATCCGAATCGTTCGGTCGATCTTGGGAAGGTAGTTCCAGATGTCGGATTCGACTTTGAGAGTCGCCGTGCCGGCCTCCCGTCGAGGCTCCAGCACCTTCACAAGCACCTTATCCGTTCCTTCCGACCAGATCGACAGCTTCATGTTCCGCTCCCAGCGATCCGTCACCACCGCCATATCGACGGTTCCGATGGAGGAATCTCCGCGCAGAAGACGATCCACCCGGTCGATGATGGCTCGCGGGTCGGTCCGGTCGGCGGTGACGATCCCCGGGCGAGCCGGCAAATCAACGACAAAGGCCGACGCGAAGAGCAATGCGTTGATTGTCAGTAGTGTCTTCCACATCGTCGGGAACTTCCTTTCGAGATGACGCAGAGCCGAACTGGCCGAACGCGCATAGAGGCGCTTTTACATTCGTATTTTTCCGCTGCCGGACGCGGCGCGTTCGAGCAACCGTCGTTTACAGTATAACAATGCTGATTTGAAAGCACTTAGCCGGAGATTCCCGGGCTGCCGGCGTCTTCGTTCAAGGAAGGCGTTCCGTCCGAAATCGAGAGCCGATGGGGCATCGGAATCACTGGATGGGGAATTCTTCGAACGCCTTCTCCAGGACGGCAGGCGGGTTCGGCTTCCCGCGCAGCAGGCGGAGCCCGTTTAGAACGACGAGCAGCGTGCTCCCCTCATGTCCGACGACGGCCAGAGTCAGCGGCATTCCAACCGTAACGGTCACCAGGACCAGCGCCGCCATCCAAACTACGCTGAACCAGACGTTTTGGCGCACCACCCGCCGGGCTCGCCGGCCCAGGCGGATCGCATAATCCACCTTGGAGAGTTCGTCGCTCATGAGCACTACATCGGCCGTCTCGATGGCAACATCAGTCCCGACCGCTCCCATGGCAATCCCTAAAGTGGCGGCCGCCATGGCCGGAGCGTCGTTGACGCCGTCTCCCACCATGGCCACTCCTTGCGACGTCGCAGCCAGTTTTCGAACCGCCTCCACTTTCTGGTGAGGAAGGAGGCCGGCATGAACCTCGTCCACGCCCAGTTCGGCTGCCACCGCCCGCACCGCTTCCGGATGGTCTCCCGAGAGTATCGAGACCCAGCGGATGCCGTCGCTCTTAAGCTGCCGGATGACGGCGGGAGCCTCCGGCTTCAGGTCGTCTCCAAAGGCCATCGCACCGGCCGCTCGGCGCCCTCGCCCGACCAGAACCACCGAACGCCCCAGCGAGGACTGATCCCCCATCCAACTGAGCAACAGGGCGTCGACGCTCGCCTCTTCGCGCTCCGCCATCATCCGGTTGCCGACCCAGATCCGTTCTCCTGCCACGGTCCCCGACACTCCTTCGCCCGGTCGCGCGTGAAAATCTTCAACCGGCGGCGGAGTCACCCCAAACTTCGAAAGCGCCCCTAACAAGGATCGCGCAAGATGGTGCTCCGAGGGACGTTCGACCGCACCTGCCAGTCGCAGAAGTTCGAGCCCGAGATCGCCGTGTTCGGGCCGGCTCTTTCGATGGCCATCTCCCTCGCGGAGCTGCTCCGCAGTGGTCCAGTCCAGCAGCACGGGCCGTCCGACGGTCAGCGTGCCCGTCTTGTCGAACGCGACGGTGTCGATGACGCCTGCCAGGTCCAGGTAGGCGCCCCCTTTGAACAAGACTCCGTGGCGGGCGCCGTTGGCGATTCCAGAAAGAATGGCCGCCGGAGTGGAAATCACCAAAGCGCAGGGGCTTGCCACCACCAGCAGCGTCACTCCCCAATAAACGGCGTCTTGGGGGGCCATGTTCAGCAGCAGCCAACCGAAGGCGGCGACGGCTGCGCTGCCCAAAAGGACAACAACGGTATAGGGATGGGCGAAGCGATCGATGAACTGCTGAGCCGGGGCCCGCTGCTGCTGCGCCTCCTCCACGAGTCGAACGATCTTGGCCAGCATTGAATCTTCGGCGCGCCGGGTCACCTCCACGATCAGGGCCCCCCCTTCGTTGATGGTTCCGGCGAAAACTTCGTCGCCCGGCCCCTTCGCCACGGGAGTCGCCTCGCCCGTGATCGCCGACTGGTCGACTCCGCTTCGCCCTTCCCTGACCAGTCCGTCAGCGCCAATGCGCTCGCCGGGCCGCACCAGTATCCGGTCTTCGAGAGTCAGCGATGAGGCCGCCGTCCTGCCCCGCTCCCGCCCCTCGTCATCCAGAAGGGTCACCTCTTCCGGATGCAGCTCCATCAGGGCCTCAATAGCCCGGCGAGTCCGTCCCATGGCAAACGCCTCCAAGGTGTTGGACAGGGAGAACAGAAAAATCAGAATGACCCCTTCCAAGGGCCGCCCGACCGCGGCCGCACCGACGGCCGCGGCCCCCATCAGAAAGTCAATCGAGAGTCGGCCCCGCCGCAGTGCTGACCAGGTGTTTCGAAGGATCGGGCCTGCGCCCGCCAGGTAAGCCAGTCCCAGAGGCAGCCATCGCCAGGACGAGGGCTCCTCCGGCGCCCATTCCAGAACCGCGCCAACTACCATTCCAATTGAAACGACCAGCGTCACTCGAAGAAAGCGCCTAGCCTTCGAGGTTCGAGCATCGGATTTCGAGCTGCGAGAC
>CAZAEY010000078.1:0-1549 GCA_964484155.1 uncultured Acidobacteriota bacterium | reverse complement strand
AAACACTCGTGCCCTCCCGCAAAGACGACGTTTACGGTCCTGTTTACTTGAGACAGGTCTTCGAGAGCCTCGATGTCGGGGTGCTCGTGACCGACGACGAAGCAACTTATGTGGACGCCAATCGAGCTGCCTGTCGACTCTTCGCGCGAGAGCCTTCCGAGGTCGTCGGGCGCAACATACGCGAGTTCACCGCCCCGGAGTGGTTGCAGCAATTCGGGGAAATTTGGGAGGGCTTTCTTCGTGAGGGGGAATACCATGGAATCTATCCGATCCTCCTGCCCGATGGCTCGTATCGCGAACTGTCATTCAACGCTCGAGCGAACTGCGCGCCAGGCCGCCATTTCACGTTTGTAAACGAACCGCCGTCGCGCGAGCCTTCCCTATCGGACGAACCGTACCTGACCCTGTGCGCGTGGACCAAGCGAGTCCGTCTCGGCGAGGAATGGGTTCCGATCGAAGAGTATTTGCGGCACACCAGCGGGCTGCAAGTGAGTCATGGCATCAGCCCTGACGCCATCGCTGAACTCGCGCAGGAGGCCTGAGAGGGAGGAGCCGGACTAGGAACAGACCAGTCATTTGACCCCTCAGGAAATGGAGAACAACGCCTCTTCCAGAAACAGCAATCGGAACCCCAGAAAGATTCCGAAGGCCAGACTGAGCAATCCGGCGGACAATCGGAACCAGCGGAAGGAGCCCCGGTACTTGGTCTCCAGAAACACTGAAGCGGAGGCGATGCCGATGGTAAACAGCATCATTCCGGCGATCGTCCCCGCGCCAAAAAATACCAGATAAGCGATTCCCCAGCCCGGGTGAGGAATCGTCGTTAAAATCAGCAACGCGATCGCCGCCGATCCCGCCATTCCGTGAACGATTCCGACCACCAGGGGACGCATCTTCTGAAACAATCGAAACGGGCCCAGAATTCGATCCGTCCAGACCAGCAGCCGAGACTTGTGCTGAGTTGGGTGAAGATGGAGCTCCTCTGGAAGGATTCTCGCTGAAGAGGCCTCCCGGCCCACGTTCCGGGCATCGCTTTCGTCAGCGGTCTGCGTCGTCTGCCGGGCGGTCGACTCGGCCGAATGCCGGCTTTCGGGATTCGACTGGAAAAACGAAGCCAGACTGGCCAGTCCCAGCGCGATCAGCATCGCGCTGACAGCCAGTTCCAGCCCCAGTTCGATGCGGGCGGGAATCACAACGCCCAGGAGGATGACTCCCGATCCGACGAACAGAATCGTCAGTGAGTGGCCGAGCCCCCAGTACAGGCCCGTCCACGCGGCGCGGCGCATGTTTGGGAATCGGCTGACAATGGTGGTGACGGCGATGACGTGGTCGGCGTCCGTCGCGTGGCGCATCCCCAGCAGGAATCCGAAAAAAGTCACGGTAATCAGACTGATCATGCGTTTATTCCCCTGGCCTCGGGCCGACAACACGCGCCCGGTGAAGAACTGCGCCCGTCGGAAGCGCAACAGTTCGGGTCCAAGCGGCCGTAAGACGGCTGATTTTACCAAAAGCCCGAATTGCCCGCGAATTGCCCGGGTCTGGAAAATAG
>CAZAEY010000077.1:10585-15526 GCA_964484155.1 uncultured Acidobacteriota bacterium | reverse complement strand
GCATGGCTTCCTCCGTGTTGTGGGGCCGGGACCGGCTCCGGCCTACGGCCTCCGCCGGTCCCGGCCCGTTTCTGGTTCCACCCTATCAGGTGTCTCGCTTCTTGAGGGGGGCACTATAGGGGGCACTATATACTGCAACCCGGTGCCCAACCGTAAAACGCTTAAACGCTTCTGTCCCTATCTCTGCGTGTCCCTATCTCTGCGAGCGCATCGGACCACCCAGTTCTTTCCGAAGGCTCGTGGCAGACTTTGTATCAAGTGCGGGCAAGTTCGATGCAGAGCCAAAAAACAGTTCCGAACGAAGAAGTCGATGCCAGGGGCTCCACTTTCCAGAAACCATGCACGGTCGCTATCTTCCTTCCTCGAGCCGGTCTTTTATTGAGGCAAGGGTGCGGGTCATCGACTCTCTTGCCACGCTGTCGACGATGGGGCCGATAACGGGCCCAGCGATGGCAGGAATCGACCGGCTCAGCGTCAGAGTTTCGCATTCGACCACCACCCCATCCTCAGTCTGCTGATACCGCCAGTAAGAGTTGAGCCTCCAAAGGAACCCGCGGTCGTCGCCGGGAGGCTTTTCGCGCTCCAGGCGCGTACCCGCGTTGGCAAGTTCGGCGACCTTCGTGGAGGTGGACTGGCTGGCCGCTTTTCCACGTCCGAGTCGGCGCAGGCGGATAACGTGCTCCGTGTTGTAAGTCACGGAGACGATCCGCGAGCGAGTCAGCTTGAGGTAGACTCGAACCGATTCGTCACTGCGCTCCAGGACTTTCGACTCCAGGACGTCCTCCTGGCGGTGCCGCTTGCCGTCGGAATACCCCGCCATCTCAAGCACTGATCGAAGGCTGGCTCCTGGAATGAAGACGGCGCCTCTCCAGTGGTGAATCTTTCCGCCGGGCACGTTGACCTCGCGCCCGTCTCTCCGTCGCGTCTCCATCCTTGAGACCACGACCCTGCCCGAAAGAATGCCAGCGCGTTCAGCTTGGACTCTCGTACGAGGCTGAAATTCGTATGCGAAAAATCCGTCCCGGGAGCCCAGTTCCCGCTCGATCCTGCTTTCTGTCAGCTGTATGTACTCATTCCATCCGGCGACTGTCTCGGCAGGCGGGCTCTGAGCCCGCAAGGGGGAGTGCGCTGTTGCCAGCGAGGAAGTCAGGAGAAGAAAAGCAAGGCTTTTCGCGTGAATCTGAAACTGCGGCGTCGGTTTTGCTTCCCGGGGAGGGTGCATCAATTCGGAGCCGCCTGGAGTCAAGAGGCTGGCTGGAAGCGGAAGCCGTGCTGCGAACACGAGTTTTTCACAGAGGAAATAGTTGACAAAGGAGCAGGCGCATACGGAGGCGAGATTTGCCGCTAGGAAATCAAACTCCAGGGAGCCGGCCAAAACCCTCATCAACAGAAGATTCTGGCCAATCGACAGCATTCCGATCGTTAAATTGAAGCGCAACAGGCGTCGGATCGTTCCGGCGAAGCCCCCTCCGGTCCGATCGCTCCAGGTCCGGCGCTCGTGCCAGGCGAAGTTGTGCACGACGGCTACCTGGACGGCGAGAGCGGTGGCAGTCAGGTAATGAAGGCCAAGCGCCAGCAGCGTCGTCAGGGAGGCAAGCTGAATCAGCGCCCCAATGACGCCGACAGCGTTAAAGCTCAGCCAGCGTTGAAAGTGAGAGCGGGAGCGGAGGGGCAAGAGTCTTTGCCGTGACATTATCGTGAATCTCCGAATCTTGGGAGGGGATCCGCCTTGTAAAGAGTGCGAGTATTGCTGACGGCCGATAAGATCAAGGCTACCGCTAATCCGGCAATGGCGCAGATCCCCCCAACATCGAAAAGTAGAAAAGGGCCCAGGCTGCCGAGATGGACGGTCGGTTTGTACAGCAGCCACACGGTGCCGACCGCAAGAATTATCCGGAGTTCAGTCCCGCCGACCCGCATCGATGCCAGACGGAAGATCCCCAGCGTGTGGGTGGCGAGATAGGATTCCGCGCACACCAAAAGAAATCCGGCCAGCAGCCCCAGGGAGATCAAGGGCGTCATGTATCCGGAGACAGCCAGGCCGACCAGAAGAAATGCAGTCCCAATCATGTCAAGGACGTGATCGACATAAAAGCCGTATCGCCGCCGCTGGCAGTTGCGGACCCTGGCCAAAGTTCCGTCCAGGCTGTCGCCGAACCAGTTGAGCGCCAAAGCCGGAACAACCGCCAGAAGCGCGAGTTCGTCCCAGCGCGCAGCCCCATAGGAGACGCCTGCCAGAAGCATTGCGAAAAATCCCAACAAGGTCAAATGATCGGATGTCACAGGTTTGGGAAGCCTCTCTGCGATCCAGACAAGCAATCGTTTTTCCAAAGCCATCAAAACGCTTCTGTGCTCGCGAACGTGATCGGAAGCGAGTTCAGTCATCATGCACCTCCTTTTGCCCTCTACCCGTTAATGTGAAATGCGGGAGAAAACGGGCTCATTTCGCCAAAAGATTCTGGGGAGCTAATTCGAAGGAGACTTTAGCGGCCGCCTCGATTCCGGGCAGAGAAGACGGCATGCACCGTCGTCGGCTCGACCACGAGGAAAACGACCAGATAAGCGGTCGCTACGGCAAGCAGTACGCCTGCTAGCAAGTGGTGCCTAAATACTCCGGCAGCCGCAGCCAGCAGCACGGCCGTAAAGGCCCAATCGATCCCTCTCACCCACGGTCCGGCGCGGCTGATCTGTTCCAGGATCGCGTTTCGGTTGAAGCGCCATGTGAACAGGTAGTGGACTCGAAACGCCCCATTTGCGATCGCGCCAGCCAATGCCGCAAAGAAAGCAAACAGAGAGAACAGGGTTTGATCGGTTTCTTTGACTTGCCAGAGCACTCCAATCATAACGCCATAAAGCAGCAGCACCAGCGTCTGATGCACCACCCACCAGTGGCTCCGCAGGCGAACTTCCCCGGTTCCCACTTCCGATGGCTCTGCGTTCGGAGCGAACTTGACGCTTCGGAAGGCTCCTGCCTTTCCAGAATGCGTCAATTCCTGAAGATAGTCTGCTACCTCGCGGATCGACTGAAAGCGCTGGTCGGGACTTTTCCGGAGGCACCTCTCAATCAGCCTGTTCAACTCCGGGGGAAACTTCGGGAGACTCTCGAGTGGAGGAGGCTCGTTTCCAATAATCTTCACAATGGTTGCAACGGCGTTTGCACCCTGGAATGGGTGCTTTCCCGAGGCCAATTCATAAAGGATCACGCCGAACGAGAATATATCGCTGCGAAAGTCAATCGGATCGCCTTCCAGCTGCTCGGGCGACATGTAGGCGGGAGTTCCCAGAAACACGCCAGCCTGTGTCAAGCGCTGATGGGGCGGATCCGCTCCGGGAATCAGCGCAAGCCCGAAGTCCACTATTTTCAGCTGGCCCTTGCTGCCGCAAATGACGTTCTCCGGCTTCAGGTCTCGATGAACGATTCCCATTTCGTGAGCAGTCGCCAGGCCCTCCGCCATTTGAAGACCTGAGCTGAGGACCTGCTCGACCTGGTAACGACCTTTCTCCAACTCCATACGAAGGGTGTTGCCGGAAACGTACTCGCTGACGATGTAAAAGCGCCCCTCGACTTCTTCCAGCGCGAAGACGGTGGCGATAGCGGGGTGCGAAAGGGAGGCTGCCAGCCGCGCTTCCCTGCGAAATCGCTCCTGTTGCCGCTCGTCCAAAAGCAGCTTTGGAGTCAGCGCTTTCAAGGCGACCGGGCGATGCAGACGAGTGTCTTCGGCGAGGTAAACCACGCCCATTCCGCCTCGGCTGATCTCTCGTCGAACGAGATATGGCCCCACAAATTGCCCTTCGGCCAGCGGACTGTCCCGTTCGAATCGAGGAAGCGTCTCCAGAAAACTGTCCGATTCTCGATGGGAAGCAAGCAGCAAACGCAGCTCTGTCAGCAGGGCCGGATCGCCCGCACAGGCCTGCTGCAGGAATCCTTCGAGGTCCTCAGTCTGCTGAAGAAGCGCTTCCTCAAAGATTTCCCTCAATTTTTGAAATCGTGCGGGATTCAATGCTTTAACTCGCGCCGGAGCCAGGCCCGGCAAAAGGCCCACCAGCGCTTGACCGTTGCGGGGGAAACGCCAAGCGCTTCGGCCGTCTCTTCGACCGTCAGGCCCCCGAAGAATCGTAGTTCAACCATTTGAGCCTGCCGAAGATCCAATTCGGCCAGTCGGTTCAAGGCCTCATCCAGACTGAGCAGATCGACGGAGCGCTCGGACTGGCCCAGGATTTCGTCCGATAATGTCACGGGCGCCGCGGACCCACCCCTCTTCTTCGCCTGACGGGCACGTGCCCGCTCTACCAGAATCTGGCGCATAGCCCTGGCGGCGATGCCGCAAAAATGGACCCGATCGTTCCACTCGAGCTTGCGGTCAGGAACCAGACGCAAAAAGGCCTCGTTGACCAGTGCCGTGGCCTGAAGCGACTGCCCGTATCGCTCCCGACGCAGATACTTAGCGGCCAGGCCGCGCAATTCCTCGTAGACGATAGGGAAGAGTTTGGATATGGCCTCTGGCTCTCCAGTTCGAGATTTCTCGACCAGATGGGCTACCGTACGGGTGGACGTGCTCATGGACTTTCCCTTCCAGGGCAAACGATGCCGCTGCAAGCTGTTGCGGCCTCCCCATCTTCGACCTTCTTCAGGAAGGCATCTCAAAATTGGAAGTCCTTCGGGGACGCCGTGGTGCGCACCCCCCCCAGCAAATCGCCTCCGCATCAAACAGAGGCGCCGTCATGGAACCGGGCGGGATAAGCGGCCTCCAGGACGTCGTCTGTTTCCCGCGGCGAACGTGTGCGGGCTTCCAGTGACACCATAGTAGTGAGCCTTACCCGGGGAGTGTCAAGTGCAAAATTGAAATGCCGGGATGACGACGCTGCCAAAACGCGGACCAGGCACGGAAATCGTTGACGTTTTCGGGCGGCTTCGCCCGCCGACTTTGCCAGCCCGAGAAG
>CAZAEY010000077.1:0-10485 GCA_964484155.1 uncultured Acidobacteriota bacterium | reverse complement strand
GCTGCTGCTTGGAAGCTTCTGTCCCCTTCTGAAAGCCTATCGGGAAGATTTTGAAGGAGCGGCGGCAAAGCGAAGCGACTTCGAATCAGCAGCCGCTTAAAGGCGCATTTTGATATGCGGGGGATGGAGCGCAATCTGGAACTCCGAGTGAAGTCATGCCAGAATTACTGGTGCTCGATGCGGCGCGCTGAAATCCTTCCACACTTGAATTCAATATGGAGGGTTCCGATCATTCTTCTTGCGACAGGCGTCCTTTCGACCTTCAGCGTCTCTTTTTCGCTGCTCGACGGCTCAGGCCGTCTTCAGCACGCCTGCGCCCGCCGCTGGGCGGACTTCATTTTTTTTGTGTCGCGGGTCCATGTGGAAGTGGAGGGTCTTGAGAATCTAAACCCGAACCGGGGTTATGTTTTTGCCGCCAACCATCTGAGCATGTTCGATCACTGGGCCTTTCTGACGCACATCCCTTTCCAGTTTCGCTTCGCTGCCAAGGCTTCACTTTTCCGAACGCCTTTTCTGGGCTGGCATTTGAGACGTTCGGGCAATATTCCGATCGAGAAGGGGAGTCCGCGCAAGACGATCCAATCTTTTCAGCAGGTGTCAGAAAAGATTCAGCAGGGCGTTTCATTCGTGATCTATCCCGAAGGGATGCGGACCTTTGACGGCGAAATGGCCGAATTCAGACGCGGAGCTTTTCTCCTGGCCCGCTTTTCGGAAGCCCCAATCGTGCCGGTAACCATCATCGGCGCGCATCGCAGGCTCCCGCGCGGCTCCATCGTCATTCGTCCCGGAAGGATGAAAATGATCATCCATGCTCCGTTGTCGTTTTCCGACTACAAAGAGATGGAGTTGGGGCAGCTTGCTCGAACCGTGCAGGAGAAAGTACTTTCTAGATATCAACAGGTGTGACGAATGAACGATCGAATCGAACGGATTCAGGCGCTTCTGCGAGGGTTTGAACTGCCTGCGTGGTTATTTTACGACTTTCGAGGATCGGACCCTATCGCATACCGGGTCCTGGGACTGGATCCGGGCGGACATCCCACTCGACGGTGGTTTTACCTGATTCCAGCAGAAGGGGAACCCGTGCGGCTGGTGCACCGGATAGAACCGGGCGCGCTGGATCCGCTGCCCGGGACAAAGCTCGTCTATCTGACCTGGCAGGAGCTGCGAACCGGCTTGAGCCGGATGCTGGAGGGCCGATCGCGCGTGGCCATGCAATATTCTCCACTGAACGCCATCCCGTATTTTTCACTCGTGGACGCCGGTACCGCAGAGCTGATCCGTTCGCTTGGCCCGGAGATCGTTTCGTCGGGGGATCTCATTCAGCGCTTTGAATCGGTCTGGTCGACGGAGCAGATCGCCCTGCACAAGAAAGCCGCCCTGCGCGTCACCGAGATCGTGCAGGAGGCGTTTTCCGAGGCTCATCGACAGATTCGCGCCTCCGGGAGCATTTCGGAATTCGAACTGCAGACGTGGATAATGGCGCAACTGGAGGCGAGCGCGCTCGTTACGGATTTTCCTCCGATCGTCGCAGTAAATGAAAACAGCAGCGATCCCCATTATCATCCGACGCGGGACTCGTGCTCCGCCATTCGGCCGGGCGATTTTCTGCTGATCGACCTGTGGGCGAAGGCCAAGGATCCGGGGGCGGTGTTTGCCGACATCACGTGGACCGGAGTTTTCGGCCCGCCCCCTCCGGAAGTCCGAAAAGTCTTCGAAGCGGTCAAAAGGGCGCGCGACGCCGGCGTTCAGATCCTTGCGAAGCGAAGGGGCTCCGGGGAAAGGATTCAGGGCTGGGAAGTGGACGCTGCCGTTCGCCGGGTCATTGTCGAGGCCGGATACGGGGATGCGTTCGTGCACCGGACCGGGCACAACCTGGGCGAAGCCGTTCACGGAAACGGCGTCCATTTCGACAATCTGGAAACTCGAGATACTCGAGAAGTCATCTCGGGAATCGGCTGCACGATCGAACCCGGCGTGTACCTGCCGTCATTTGGAGTCCGAAGCGAGTTGGATGTCTTCATTCAGGAAGACGGCGTTGAGGTGACAACGCCTCCGCAGAATGAACTGCTTGTTTTTATCTAAAACGCCGGTCATGAGGAAGCCGTCCCTGAAGACGCTTGGACTCGAGCCGATGATTCGGCAATTCCGGGGGGAAGCCCATCGCGCAGGCGCGGGTTCCCGCTCCGACTCCGGAATTTCGGCCGCGACCGAGCGGAGAAATCGGAGTCAAGCGGCCCAAAAGAGCGGAATCGACGACTGAACATTCGGAGATGCATGATGGCGCGCTTCTTGATTCGCCGACTACTGGAGACCATCCCCCTCGTACTCTTGCTGTCGTTTCTCGTCTTCACTCTTTTTCAGTTGATTCCAGGCGATTATTTGTCCGAAATGGAAATCAACCCTGCGGTCCCGCGGGAGGAAGTGGAGCGATTGCGCGAGGAATTCGGACTCAATCGACATGTGGTCATTCAGTATGCACACTGGCTGAGAGAGATCGGGCGAGGCAACCTCGGGTACTCATTTGCACAGAGACGGCCCGCGGCGTCGCTGATTTGGGAACGTCTCTGGGGAACTGTATACATCACTGCAGCATCGTTTCTGCTGACGTTGCTCGTAGTGGTTCCGCTCAGCCTGGCTGCGGCCATGAAGGTCGGAAGGTGGCCCGATCAGATCGGCTTAGCCATATCTTTGATCGGGCTTTCCTTGCCTACGGTTTTATCCTCGGTGCTGTTTCTCTATCTGGCGTTTCGGACGGGATGGTTTCCCATCGGAGGAACCGGCTCGTTGCAGCATTTGGCGCTGCCGGTCGTTACGCTCACTATTCCGACTGTCGCATTCTTTTTTCGAACACTGCGCTTGGAATTGATCGACGTATTCCAGCAGCCTTTTGTACTGGCTGCAGTGGCTCGCGGTCTGCCCAGAAACCGGGTTCTCTGGCACGCCTTGCGTAACGCCGTTAACCCTCTGATTTCACTTTCCGGGATCACTCTTGGGGGGCTTCTGAGCGGGGCCGTCGTTGTGGAAAAGGTCTTCAATTGGCCCGGCATCGGAGCGCTGACCGTCGATTCCATTCTGAATCGGGACCTTTTCGTGGCGCTGAACTGCGTGCTTCTTGCCGCCCTGGTCATGATTTGTGCGAATCTTGTTTCGGATATCCTGCTTGCTTGGAATGATCCGCGTGTGAGGGTCCGGTGACGAAAATACCGGCGGCCTTGTCCCTGATCATTCTGATCGCAATATTCGTTCTTGCGCTGACGGCGCCGTTCGTCGCGCCCTACAGCGCCAGAGACCAATTCCGAGAGCATGGATACGCGCCCCCTCAGGCGCTCTATTTCCGGGATACTGGGACGGGAAGGATTGAGAGGCCCTATTTCTTTGGGCCCGAAGGAGAGAAGGTTCGGCTGCGATTACTAGTCTCGGGAACCCCGTACCAGGTAATGGGGATCGGTCTTCAGACGCGCCTGATCGGGACCCGTCTATCGGATCCTCCTTTTTTCCTCCTGGGGTCGGACAGCCTGGGCCGGGACCTTTTTTCGCGGACGCTGCACGGAGCCCGTTTCACGTTGACGATCAGCATTCTGGGAATCGTCTGCACACTTTTGTTTGGGGTCGGCTTCGGACTCCTGGCCGGATATGCGGGCGGTTGGATCGACGCGGCCACGATGCGCATGGCGGATCTGCTGCTTTCTCTGCCCGGGCTCTTCCTGGTGCTGGGATTGCGGGCCGTATTTCCTCTGGAAATGTCGGTCGCGAATCTATACCTCTTGATGACGGCGATCTTCACGCTGGCAGCCTGGGGCGGAGTCGCCCGGGTCGTCCGCGGCCAGACGCTTTCCCTGAAAGCCCGGGATCACGTTCAGGCTGCGCGGGTCCTTGGGGCTTCCCACGGGCGGATCCTTCTGGTCCACATCCTTCCCTTCACGACGAACTATCTGATTGTACAGATGACGATCCTGGTCCCTGCGTTTATCCTGGGCGAAATCACCCTTTCCTTTCTGGGAGTCGGCATCCAGGAACCGAATGTGAGTTGGGGAACGCTCCTGAATTCGGCGGCAAGCGTCTCCGCGTTTACTCTGTATCCCTGGCTGCTTTGGCCTGTGGCGTTTATCTTCCTGACCATTCTGGCGTTCAATTTCCTTGGCGATTCCATCAAAGCGTTGGGAAAGCAGGCGGCGCCGTGGATATAGAGAGAATGTGCAGGCGTCTGCCGTGCATGGCAAAGCAATTCGCCTTCGGGTTTGGGCAGCCTATTTGGTCTGGTAGATTTCCCACGCATTCCAGAGGGCGTAAGGGAACATCCCGGCCGGCCGAATATTGCCCCAGCCTTCCCGATATGCCACCAGCGAGTTGCGGTTGACCAGCGGCAGCAAAGGCGCCTGCTCCGCCAGGATCCCCTGAATTTCGAAGACGATCTCCCTGCGTCTTTCCGGGTCCATGGTCCTGTTCTGCAAGTGCATCAACTCGTCGATGCGGGCTTCCCAAGGAGTGGCCGGCTCGTCCTGAAGCGGCCTCCAAAAATGCATCGAGCCGCTCGAAAGCAGAACAGATCCCCAGTCCGCCGGGTCGTATGGGAAATCGAGGTTCATCAACGCGGCATCATACTGGCGGCTGCCCATCACCCGGGAAATCACCGAACGCATTTCTTCGGACTGGATCTGCACGGAGATCCCCAATTGTTCCAAATCCTGTTGGATGACGGCGGCGGTCCGACTCAAAATCTCATGAGTCGTTGTCAGCAGCTGAAACTGCACGGGTCTGCCGAGGCGGTCCCTCAAGACCGTTCCTGAGCGATCTTGGGTCCAGGAGAAGCCGGCTTCCCGAAGCGCGGCGCGGGCCGCCTCGAGCCCCTGGGTTCCAGGCGCCAGATCGGCTCGATGCCAGCGTTGGATCGATTCCGGCGTCAGAGTCCAGGTTTGCGTGGCGGCGCCCTGATAAACGTTGCGAACGATGGACTCGCGGCTGATGGCCATGCTGATAGCACGACGGAAGTCGGGGTTGTGAAACCAGGAGGCCTTGTCCTCATCGAGACCGGAGTTCAAATTGAACCAAAGGATCATCAAGTGTCCCGAAGGGCCCAGGTTCTCCACTTTCACGCCGGGCGCGCGACGCAGCACTTCGAAATCCTCCGGCCGAATCACCTGATCGATCAGATCCAATTCTCCCGACTGGATGCGCAACAGATGGCTGTTAGGATCCTGCAGGTACTCGATGAGCAGTCCGTCCAGGTAAGGGAGTCGGCGATCCTCCCGGTCGATTTTCCAGTAATGAGGATTGAATTCGAGGCGAGTGCGCTGACCGGAAGAATGGTCGCGAATCACAAAGGGGCCGAGTCCCGCCATTTCTTCAGGCGGAGTGTCCAGATTCCAGTAATCTTCAATTCTCTTTCCGGAGTCCTGGAAACGATGTTTCGGCAGAACGGGAATCTTGGTGAGGATGTATTCAGCCGCTGCATAGGGCCCCGGAAACGCAACTTCGAAATCAAAATCCCCGACGGCGTGAACCTTCAGGGGCTGTTTTTCGATCGTCAGGGCCGCTTTCAGGGGATTTGCCGATTCCTGTCGATAAATCGCTTCAAAAGTGAACAATATGTCGTCAAGAGTGACCGGCGTCCCGTCTGAGAAGTTGACTCCCGAGCGAAGCTCCAGCCGCAGTCGGGCGCCGTCGTCCGACATTCCGCGCTTTGCTGCGATTCCATCGACGACCCGCTGGCTGTACGGATCAAACTCGAGCAAAGTGGCGGAAGTCAAGTACGCGATCGTGCGGGAGCGGGTGTCTTGAGCGGACACGGGATTAAACGTCACGGGCTCCCCCAACAGAGGGATCCGTAACACGCCTCCGAAGGACCCGCTGGTTTCGATTTTGAGCGCGCTTCGGGGAATCGGGTACAGGTCCTCGCGGGTTGGCGGCGCGTCCTCCCGGGCGGTGCAGGCCAGAACCAGGCAGAAGAAGGACAGGATCGAAAAGCGGCGGCAATTCATCTGCGGACCATTATGGCGAGCTCCGCTGACGGGTCAGCGAAGACCACGCCCAAGCGGTCTCCCCGATTTCGCGCGGAAGGCTTCATTCCCGCAGATCCTGGCTGGCGACTGCGAGGATGCGCCCGGAAGTGAGGTCCTGTGCGAAGGCCACCAGAGCCAGCTCCTTTCGGTTCAGCCGATTCAGGATGTCTGGAAGCTCAAGTCCTGTTCGACTCTGAAAGTCCTTTAAATACTGGTCTAATTCCTGCTCCACCTCATCCAGGTCGAGCGAAAAGGCGTAAGGCGTTCCGGAAGCCTCCCTTGCCATCGGTTCGGCCGCGAATTTTCGCACCAGATGGTGATGGAAATGCACTCCGTTGCGCCCTGTGTAGTGGACGGTCTGTTCCGCCAGAGCGACGAAGACTCCCACCTCGTCCAGATCGAACTCTTCTTCATCCGGCTGCAGCCTGACCGCTCCCGTCACGCGCCCGCCGGCCAGCGAACCCTCCAGGTGCAGGGCAACATGGGAAGTGTCGCGATCCAGAATCGATTCGATCAATCGGCGGTAATCCCGGTACAGCGCTTCGGCGCGCTGCCTGGGTCCGCCGCCCCGCACATGCTCGGTTCCTCCAAAAACGGCATAGGGAGTCGAAGAGACGTGGTAAAGAGACGCTCTCGCTTGAGCAGCGGGAGAGGCCAGGGGGGCCGGCATCGGGATATGGAGATGGTACGAGAGTACGGTGACCGCCGCCGATGGGAAATACTGCATCAAGCCGTCGAATGCATAATCGGCAGCCTGGCAGGGAAGGCATTCCGAGCTGCTGAAAAGCTCCGCCAGGAGAGGAGTCTTCGGCATAGGTCCCGAATAAGCCCCGGTTTCGAAGAGAGGCTTTCGCTCCAGGTAGGCCTCATCGATTCGTTCGTGCAGTCCGTCCAGCGACCCCCATCTTCGCAAATAGAGGGCTTCCAGCCTTTCGCGCGCAGCTTCGTGCCCGCTGTCCGCATATGCACGGGCATACAGCAACTCGGCTTGCTCATCCTGTCCTTCCTGTTCCAGAACTGCGCCCAGCCGCATGGACGTCAATGCCGCGTCCGGCGCCGTCCGGTACGCCTCTTCCAGGATTTCTCTGGCTTCCGAGGTCCGGCCCTTTCGAAACAACGTCCAACCCAGAGCGTCCAGTAGCTCCGCATGGATCCGGGTGCCTGCCTCCACCTCCGTCAGAGCCCCGCGAGCGATTTCCTCCGCCAGATCCAGACGGTCGGCCTCGACCAGCATCAGTGCGCCCTGCTTCTTCGTTTCCACTGGATTCGGTGCCGCTCCGGCTGCCATTTCCACGGCAGCCCGAATTTCTTGGTCGGGAGCGCCCAGCTCCACTTTCTTAACTAACGTTTGCAGGTGGACCCGAGGCAGCAGGGAGCTGCGGGGAAAGCGCTCCGCAAACGCCTCCAGCAGCTCCAGTTGCCGGCTCGGATCCGGACTCATCGTCGCCATTCGGAAAGCGTTGTACTCTGCCGGTTCAGGCGCTTCCGGCGTCTGGTCGGGGTGCTCGTTCAAGTGGCGTCCTCGAATGGGTCGATCCCGGAGGCCCATTCCGCCGGCGCTTCCCTGCAAGCGGTCCCCGACGAAGTCGCCCGTGATGACCAGAATCTCCTGCTCGGCGCCCAATTGGACTTCCAATCTTGCGCCGGAAACCACGATCGATTCGACGGAAAATGAAAAGGGGGCGCTGGAGCTCAAGACCCTTCCCTGGTACGCGCCCGCCGATTCCGACGTCATTTCAAGCAGGATTAATGGGACCCAGTTGCCGCCGGCCGACTGGGTTTCGATCAGCCAACGACCCGAGCGGTCGGGTGCCTGTCCGCAAATCAATCCAACCCCCAAGAGCGCGATCAGGCTGTGGAGAAGGAATCGAAAGCGGCGCATGGAGCCATCGTAACATCCATTTGCAGAACCAGTCTTGTATTCGCGGGCTCTCGCCCGACCGGGGTCCGCCGGCGAGACGGTCAGTTCCGCATAGTTCAGGCGCTGGCGCTCGGTACTGCAAGGGAGCCATTGAGCCGCGGAGGAGTCAATCAATCTCCTTCTTATAAAACGAGTAGACCACCCCCCCGGGAAGAGACGTTGCGGCCACTATGACCAGGTTCAGGATGGATAGCGCAACGGACGTTTCCATCGGTACACCCAGTTCAGCAAACAGAAGGTAGTAGACGCTTTCGCGCAGTCCTACGCCGTTGATCGTAATGGGAATGGCGACGGCAAGATTCACAATCGGAATGAAAATCAGGAAGATGGAAAAAGGCGCGTCGATACCGATCGACAGAGCCGCCACCCACATGGCGAGTATCACGAAAAACTGAATGCCGATGGAAAGCACGATGACTCCGGCAATCGCCTTTCCATTGCGCCGGAGTCGGTCCAATCCCTGCGCCACCAGCGTCATCTTCTGTTCGATCTCAGGCCGGTGGAAACGCTCCAGCAGCAATCGCATTTTCGAGTGCATCCACGGATTGAAGAGGGCGACGATGCAAGCGATAAAGATCAGCCAAATTCCCAGAAAAATAGGCACCAGCGAGAAGCCCTGCACCCGGATCGGATAAATGAGCACCGCCGGCAGGGCAATCATCAAGAGCGCGCTGAGTCCCGCAACGCGGTCCAGAAAAGTCGTCGTCAATGTCGTCGACATACCGCGCTGTTCGCGTTTTGCCAGGTAGTAGGAACGGAAAAAATCACCGCCTACGGCTGAGGGTAAAAACAGGTTGAAAAAGTACCCGATCAGCGTGATCTGCGTCAGCTTTCCGAACGGCGTAACGATGGCGAAGTTGGCCAGGATCAGTCCCCACCGGCCCACGGATTGAAAGACCGTCGCAAAATGAAGCAGGGCGGCCAAGAAAACAAGCGACCAGTTGGCTGAGAATAACACCGACCAAAACTGCCCCAGATCCATCTGGTAGCCCAGAAAGCCCAAGAGGGCGAGCGTCACAACGACTCTCAAGATCAGTTGCTTTCGACTCCCCGCCTGCTTCATCCGGATTCCCGTCGGCCCTCTCTCAACCGGCTCGCCCTCCAGCTATGCCCAGCCCGTCTCCCGGCCTGGTTCGGGATATAATACTTTACATGCCGGTCTATGAATATGAGTGCCGAGCCTGCGGGAGGCAGTTCTCACGCTTCTTTTGGAGGATTTCGGACGCCGAAGGCGCCGCCTGCCGCTGCGGCAGTGCGCAATTGGAAAGGCTTGTCTCCCGGGTGGCCATGCATCACTCCGAGGAGTCCCATTTGGAAAGCATGGCCGACCCGTCGAAATGGGGAGATATGGACGAAAACGATCCCAAATCGATGGCTAGGATGATTCGCAAGCTGGGACGGGAGATGGGAGAGGATCTGGGACCCGAGTTCGACGAAATGGTCGGGCGGTTGGAAGCGGGGGAAGACCCTGAATCGATCGAGGCGTCAATGGAAGACCAGGTCGGAGACGAGAATGGCGCCGGGGGCGGAAAAAGCGAAGCGGACTACGACAATTTGTTCTGAAGCCGTCCGTGCTTGGTGCTTCGTGCTTGATCAATTTTCCGCAAGATTTCGAGTTGTCAAGTGCCGGCGGGACGTTCTCGTTCAAAATCTGTGACATTCTACATCCGCACCAGGCAGCCTGATCGATATTGGCTAAAACAGATCAGCTTCGGAGAACGAAGCACGCAGCACGAAGCACGCCGAACCCCCTCCTACTCCCCTCCCGATCGGTCCCTTTCTCCGATAACGATCGTTTCAAAAGGCGAGATCATCTTATAGCGGATTCCGCGCCACTCGATTTCGTTGGAAAAGGCGGAGCGAAACAATCCGGCCAGCGAAACGAGCGAGGCCAGCGGCCCCCAGAAAAGGTAGGCGAGCAGATGACGACTCGCCGCCTCCGGAAAGATGCTCCGTACGGCGGAAATGCGCAGCTGGGCTTTCAGTGCGCCCAGCAGGTAGATCGCGACCGCTCCTGCCAGCGCCAGCTTTCCGAGCGGAGCTCCCCAATGAACGATCCCTGCAGCCAGACCTCCCCAGAGCGCTCCGAAGTTGAGACATTGCGCTGCAAAGGCCGCTTTCCAGAGCCGGGGATCGTAGGTGCGAGTGATGGCCAGTTGTCTGAAGCTCCATTCCAGCAGTTCCGACATACTACAGTCTTCGTAGGACAGGCTCAGGCATCGGGGCTCGAAGCGTATGCGCAATCCCGCTTCGCGAACGGCCCGAGTCATCGCGAAGTCATCGCTCAAGGCGTTTTTCCAGAAGTCTCTCACCCGAGCTGATTCGAAGGTCTCCCTGCGGATGGCCATCGCTCCGCCCCAGGCGAAGCGGGCATCGGCGCCGGTGATAAGCGATGCGATTCCAGCATTCCAGACGGAACGAAGGACCGAAGCGAAATTGCCCTTGACCGGTATGTACCATCGAAAGCCGGTGCTGACGCCCACAGCGGAATCCGACAATGGAGAAACGAGTTGAGTCAGCCATTCCTGATGGGGACGGATGTCTGAATCGCCGAAGGCGATG
>CAZAEY010000076.1:0-15594 GCA_964484155.1 uncultured Acidobacteriota bacterium | reverse complement strand
CGGGCGCGTTGATTTGACCGCCAACCGCCGTCTGAACTCCCGAAGCTCGCAAAAACGCGGCACGCTCCTACCGCCCAAACTTTCGCGTCCAGTTGATCCAGACTTCGGCCGTGAGCAAGTGGATGGTGAAGGCCAGCCAGAAGACGATGCCGAGAATCTCCCGGATCTGCAGGCCGCTGAAGACGAGAAATAGTCCGACCAGCGGGCGCATCGAAGCGATGGCCAACCCGATCGCGAAGCCGCGAATCATCCACTCTCGATGCAAGGCGATTTTTCCGTTTCTGACGCACTGGTAGGCCCGCGCCAGGCAGAACAGAAAGATGCATCCGAACACCGTGTTGGCCGTTGTCTGATTGGCTCCGCCGAAGCCGATAGCGAATCCCATGACCAGAGCCGTGCAGCCCACGATCAGTCCGCACGCCAGGTAAGCTCTTCCCATCCAGCGATGCAGGTTTATCCGGCGCGTGCGCAAGCGAGTCCAGAACTGAAGGGGTCCTAGGGTCAGAAAAAGGAAGCCGGGGATGATGTGGACCAGCGTCAGGACCGGATACCGATAAAATCCTTCATCGAAGGACCCGGGCGGAGGCGGGATTCCGGTCTGAAAGCGGAACAGGAGGTCGCGGGCGCGCCCTGCGGCGGCCGCCATGCCGATCAGGACGAGGCTGATGACGATCCCCGCCAGCACTCGGCTGGCGAGGGAACGCCGCAGGCGGGCGTCGGAGTTTCGCGAATTGGTCGCAGCATCCTGAGTGAGAGGCTTGACGACGTCCAATGGGCATTCGCTCCTTCGCCCCGGAGGCTCATCCTCGCCGGTTGCATGTGTGCGCAGCGTGCGGGGATTCGATCCTCGGCGTTCCGGCGATCGCAATCCCCTTGCGCCTTACTTCCGGCCGTCGGCTAAAAGAAGTAAAAAATCAGGATGACGACGAACGTCAGAAGCGCGAGAAACTCGATAAAGGCCAGTCCCAGAATGATGAAAAACCGAATGGTGTCGACGGCCCCTGGATTCCGGGCCACTCCCTCGCAACCTCCGGAGACGGCTTTGGCCTGAGCGATCCCGCAGCCGGCGGCGGCGATTCCCATGGCGATCGCCATCCAGTGAAGCGCCATCGTGCTTCCCTGATTTCCGGCGGCGTCGGTCTGCGCAAGAACGGGCACAGCGAACAGACTGCATATCGCAATTGCGATCAATATGATTCCGAGCTTTCTCATTGTTGAATTCTCTCCTTTTGTTACGAATGACCTAATTCTTCTGTTCCGGAGTGCCCGTGACCGTCTCCTTCGTGAGAGTGTTCGACCGCGCCTCCGAGATAAACCATTGTCAAAACGACAAAAATAAATGCTTGCACTGTACTGGCGAAGACCGCCAGGGCCATTACCGGAATGCTGATCACGAACGGAAACATGGAATTGAGGATTCCGACGATCAATTCCTCAGCGAAGATGTTTCCAAAAAGCCGGACGGCCAGCGAGAAGGGACGCGCCAGATGGCTCAGGATCTCGATGGGAAAGAGCAGGGGGGCGATAATGAGGGAAGGGCCCGCAAAGTGGGCCATATATTTTCCGAAGCCGTTGTCCCTGATCCCCACGAAATTGTAATAGAGGAACACGATGACGGCGCAACTCGCCGTGACGTTGATATTGCTGGTTGGCGACATGAATCCCGGAACGAGTCCCAGCAGGTTGCTGAAGATGATGTAGAGAAAAAGCGCTCCTATGAGGGGGAAGTATCGTCGTCCTCCATGCCCGACGATGTCATTGGTCATCCCCACCAGCCACTCCGCAAACAGTTCCAGCGTCTGCTGCAGATTGCCGGGGGAATCGACGCTCAGGCGGCGGCGAACCCAGAGGGAGAAGACCATCAGGCCCAGGCTCACCAGCAGAATCATCACCAGATGGGCCGGCAAGACTTCGTGCTCGGCGTGGTATCCGAAAAGTTCGGCTACCGGACGGGCGATGTAGTCGTTGAAAACCGTTGAAACGAAAAACTCGTGGTCCATTGCAACGCAGCGTGCTGTCTATTTCTTTGGACTGTACTCCGAAACCGCGACCAGGATTGCTTCCAGTAAACCGGAAAGCACGTAGATTGAGAGTCCCGCAAAGGCCCCAATCAGGCTTAGAAATGAAAAATGGATGATAGCAAACAGGAATGCCAAGATCAACAGCAGCCGTCCTACGTACCGGCCGATCGACGGGGGGCTCCGCCGCTCCTGGTTGTTCCCGCCGGAAAGATTGAGAACTCGTGCGATGTCCTTTGACATCCAATGAAAGTTCATCCAGGCTATCGCACCTCCTGCAGCCACCGACAGACCCTCGAACCAGCCGAAAAAGATCGTCGTCGCCCCGGTCAGGATCAGGAGAATCCAGAGAGCGTTTCTGGAAATCCGCTGCATTTCCAACTTCTACTTCCGGAGGAATCGAAATAGATGGACGAATCCGGCCAGAGCCCCCAAAGCCAGACCGAAAATTTTTCCCCAGGGGCCGGCCTCGAGATACGAGTCGAACCAGTGGCCCAGATAGAAGCCGGCCAAGAGACTGGAGGGAAGCAGGAAAATGACGCTGGTGTAAATGGCCAACTGCCGATAAGGGCTCTGCTTTCGGGGGCCGTTGGTTTCGGGCTGCCGTGACACTTGCTTCCGTCTTTCTTTCAGACCGGCCAGACTCGTTGGACCGTTCAGACTTGTTTCAAGACACGATCGAAGTACTCGATGGTGCGGTTCAATCCCTCCCGAAAGTCGATCTTGGGCTCCCATTTCAAGACCTTTTTGGCCAGGGAGATGTCCGGCTTTCGCCTCGTCGGGTCGTCCACCGGCAGCTTCTTGAATTCTACTTCGAGTTGGCCGCCCACAATCTCGCGAACGGTTTCCGCCAGTTCCAGAACGGTCACCTCCGTCGGATTTCCGAGGTTGATCGGTCCGGTTCCGCCTTCCCACCTCATTAGTCGCAGCAACCCGTCGACCAGGTCGGAAACGTAGCAGAAGGAGCGAGTCTGCGAACCGTCCCCGTAAACGGTCAATGGGCGGCCTTGCAGCGCCTGCACCACCAAGTTGCTGACGACCCGGCCGTCGTGGGGAGACATTCGAGGCCCGTACGTATTGAAGATTCTGGCGATTCGAACATCAACGGAGTTCTGCCGATGGTAGTCCATCATCAGCGTCTCGGCGACTCGCTTTCCCTCGTCGTAACAGCTGCGGGGTCCGACCGGATTGACCTTCCCCCAGTAGTCTTCCTGCTGCGGGTGCTGTTCGGGATCGCCGTAGACCTCGGAGGTGCTGGCCTGCAGGATGCGGGCCTTCACGCGCTTGGCCAGCCCGAGCATATGCAGCGTTCCCAGGACATTGGTCTTGACGGTCTTGACCGGGTTCATCTGATAATGAACCGGCGAGGCCGGGCAGGCCAGGTTATAGATTCGATCCACCTCCAGCAGAATCGGCTGGGTCACGTCGTGGCGAATGAACTCGAAAGACGGATTCGAAAGAAAAGGGAGGATATTTTCCTTCGAGCCTGAGTAGAGATTGTCCAGACAAAGTACGTTTTCGCCTCTGCCGAGCAAGGCTTCGCAGAGATGGCTTCCGATAAAGCCCGCTCCGCCTGTGATCAGAATTTGCATAACGCTCCCTATTCGAACGGGTGAGGAAACATCTCGTTTGCCCGCTCCGGACGAGGGGCCCGCACCCGGCTTTCCCGTCAAAGGCGGCCGATGATGCTGGAGGCTTCCGACTCGAACTCGAACACATGGGTGTACCCGGGCAAGTGTACCGCCTTTCGATAGGCGACGCGGATGCGAACCCTTGGCGTCGGCGCAGACCGAGGCGACTGTTCCACGATGACGTCGCGGGGAGTCGTTTCGAAACCGCGAGCCGTGGCCGCCAGTTGAACCTGTTCCCGAATGAACCGCTGGCTCCAGCCTTCCGCGCCGGCCTTTCCTGTAATTCTGGTCAGTTCTTCTTCGAATTCAATTCGATTCAAGTAGACCGGGCCGATCTGAATAGTCAGATAGCCTGCCGCCACGAGGAGAGCCGCTGCGACCAGGCAACCGAGCCGACCTGAGCCTTTTTCGCTGAACCGAAGGCTCATTTTCGCGTGCCCTCGCTAGCAGCCGTTATGCGGATTCTTCCACCCATCGACTGACATCTCCACTTCGGGTCGTTTTGCGAAGATCCGGTCTCCCCGGGGGTCCTCAGCGAGTCAATTGCTCGCTGTACAGAGAGGCCGCCTCGCGCAGTTTGTTCTCATTTCCGTCATGGTGGGCGTACTGCGCGCCGGCCCAGATGGCTGCGCTGCCCGTTTCACCTTTCTTGTTTACGGCGTAGAACTTGAGATCGAACTTCGGTCTGCCGTTTTCGTCCAGCAGGTACGGTTCGACGGTGTTGTCCGCCACTCGCTGCAGCACTCGCAGGCATGCCTCTTCCGGAGGAACTCCGCCTCGCATGAATTCTACGACCATGAAGCTGGCACAGGTTTTGATGTTGGCTTCCCCTCGTCCGGTGCTGCCGCAGGCGCCCACGTCGTTGTCCACATACAGGCCCGCTCCAATGATGGGTGAATCCCCGACTCTGCCCGGGAGCTTGTAGGAGAGCCCGCTTGTGGTGGTGACGCCCGAGATCTCTCCTAGTTCATTGACGGCGTTGCAGTTGATAGTTCCGTGAGTCCTCATGGCTTGTCGCATGGCGGCCCTTTCCTGGGCGGTCGCCGATTTCGGCAGCCGATCTTCCGGATCGATCCAGTTGTCTTTGGGGCTGAGGTCCCTCTTCCACTTGAGCCACATTTCCCGGGCCTGATCGGTCAGCAGATTCTGCTTCTGGAAGCCCATCGCCAGGGCGAACTTAAGAGCGCCCTCGCCGACCAGAAAGACGTGGTCGGTGCGCTCCATGACGAGCTTGGCGACGCTGGAAGGGTGCATGATGCTTTCCAAAGCTCCAACGGCTCCAGCGCCGCGGGTGGGACCGTGCATGACGGAGGCGTCCAACTGTACTACGCCGTGTTCGTTAGGGAGCCCGCCGTATCCGACAGAAGTGTCATTCGGGTCTTCCTCCACCAGGTTGACCCCCGCCACGACGGCCTCCAGGGTGTCGGCGCCGTCTCGCATCAGGGCCATCGCTTTTTCGGTGGCCTTGAGGCCGTTGGCGCTGGCGATGACCGTCGGAAGCGAGGGCGGGGTCGAGCCCTTCGCCGACCGCGCGCCCAATTCGGCGGCTGCGAACCCGGCGGCGGAAGTTTTGAGAAAAGACCTTCGATTCATTGTTTGCACCTTTCGAAATGTTTGTCCGGCGTCGCGCCAGGGCTCTTCCGGCCGTTACGGCCGCGGCCGACGGCTTTCCATCTGAAATCGACTCTCAAACGCCTCCGGTTCGATTTCATCGACGCCTCCTTCGTCTCGGATCGAGCGGCCTTTCCCATTCAATCAGGAGCAAGCATGGCGCACAAGCCGCGCAATCGATTCTTCGCAACCAGTCTACTGGAACCAGTTTGGGCGGTCATCCGCTTGAAGCCGCAGGTTCCGCGTGCGGATCACTCCCTCCCGGAGCAATGAACTTTCGGTCGGCGTCGGCGGTGGGGAAAGCGATTCCCTTTCGCAATCAGGAACTGCGGCCGGAATGGGCGAATTGCAGATCCATTCTTTGCGGAGTGGGGAATCTCCGCTCCTCCGGTTGCTCCGCGGGTCCAGCAGCGGGAGCGGAAGAATTGCTCCGGCTTTCGCACTCTCGCCCCGCCACGACCGGCAGGCCTGCGTCGCTTCAGGTTTCCACATAACGGCATCGGAGGCAGTGAAGTTTGCAGCGCCTGTCGATCAGGCCTGCTCCGCAGCATGGACAGAGAGCTCCAGACATACTCGGGAAAGTATAGCTTTAGCCGATGACCGACGGAGTGGAAGACCCTGCCGCCGTCATCTCTTCGGCCGCCGCGCAGCGGCCCTTGGCTTGAGCAACGAATCGGATCGGGCTTCTCTTTATAATAGAACGGATGGCCGAATCGGAAGAAATCAACTATTCGGGCGTGGCCTACGGGAAGGCGTTGGCCCAGTCGGGGAGCTTCCGTCTCAAGAGCGCTTTTCGATCGAGTCCGGATCAGGCGCGAGCGATCGAGTCGCTGGTGGGCGGTCTTCGGCAGGACCGGCCGCATCAGGTGCTGCTGGGAGTCACCGGCTCCGGCAAGACCTACACCATGGCCAAGGTGATCGAACAAGTGAACCGGCCCACGCTGGTGTTGAGCCACAACAAGACGCTGGCGGCTCAACTTTATTCCGAGTTCCGTAATTTTTTCCCTGAAAACGCTGTCGAATACTTTGTCAGCTACTACGATTACTACCAGCCGGAAGCCTATATCGCCGCGACCGACACCTACATTGAAAAAGAAGTTCTGATCAATGACGAGATCGATCGATTGCGCCACTCGGCTACGCGGGCATTGTTTGAGCGCAGGGACTGCATCATCGTCTGCAGCGTGAGCTGCATTTACGGCCTCGGCTCGCCCGAAGCCTACTACGGGATGCTTCTGATGCTGCAGCGGGGAGAACGGATCGACCGGAGGGATCTGCTGCAGCGACTGGTGGAACTGCAATACGAAAGAAACGACTTTGAGTTGACGCGCGGACATTTCCGCGTGCGCGGGGACGTTGTGGAGCTGGTTCCCGCTTACGAAGACTACGGACTTCGCGTTGAGTTGTTCGGCGACGAGATCGATTCCATCAGCCGATTCGATCCGTTGACGGGTCAAATTCTGCAGGAGCACGAGAGGATTCCCGTCTATCCGCGGAGTCACTACGTCATTCCGAAAGGAAGGTGGAAGCAGGCAGTGGAGAGCATCCGCGAGGAGCTGGAGGAGTTTCGCTCTTCGCTGGAGGGGGAGGGCCGGCTGGTGGAGGCCCAACGCATCCATCAGCGGACGATGTTCGATCTGGAAATGGTCCAGTCTATGGGCTATTGCCGGGGGATTGAGAATTACTCACGGCATCTGACCGGTCGCGCTCCCGGGGAGCCCCCGCCCACCCTTTTCGACTATCTCCCCGCGGACGGAGTCCTGTTTATCGACGAAAGCCACGTCAGCGTTCCCCAGTTGCGTGGAATGTACGCGGGGGACCGTTCCCGCAAATTGAATCTGGTCGAATACGGATTCCGGTTGCCTTCGGCGCTGGACAATCGTCCCCTCAGCTTTGAGGAGTTCGAGAAAAGGATGCCTCCGGCCGTGTACGTCTCGGCCACGCCCGGCCCCTACGAGCTGACGCGGACGGGGGGCGAAGTCGTCGAGCAGATCATCCGGCCGACCGGCCTGATGGACCCGGAAATTGAGGTCCGTCCCGTGCGCAATCAAATCGACGATCTGCTGGAGGAGATCCGTCGGCGGTCGGAGAGGGGCGAGCGGGTGCTCGTCGGCACGCTGACGAAGCGAATGTCCGAGGAACTGACCGACTACTACACCGAAGTCGGCGTTATCGTGCAGTACCTTCACTCCGAAATCGACACGCTGGAGCGGGTGCGGATCCTGCGCTCTCTGCGGTTGGGCCATTTCGACGTCCTGGTGGGGGTCAACCTCTTACGAGAGGGGCTCGACCTGCCGGAAGTTTCGCTGGTGGCCATTCTGGACGCGGACAAGGAGGGATTTCTTCGCAGCGACACCTCGCTGATTCAGATGGCTGGCCGGGCCGCCCGAAACGTCAACGGGAAGGTGATCCTGTACGCGGACCGCATTACCGGATCGATGCGGAACGCCATGGAAGAAACCAGCCGCCGCCGAATTCTGCAGCAGGAATACAATCAGGAGAACGGAATAACGCCGCAGTCGATCTTAAAGCCGGTCGATTCGAGCCTGGTTCAGATGTCGGAACTTGACTACTACCAGACGCCCTTGATTGCGGAAAAAATCGAAGAATATGGGTCCTTGCAAGAAATAGACGGCAAGATTCACGAGCTGGAGGGCCAAATGCGAGCGGCTGCCGAAAAGTTCGAGTTTGAACCGGCGGCCCGCCTCCGCGACCGCATCAAAGGGCTCAAGCAACTGCGCATGGAATGCGGAGGCGGAGGCGATGCAGATTAGCGCGGCGGCTTCGCTTCGCGGGGAGTTTTCGGTTCCCGGCGACAAGTCGATTTCCCACCGGTACGCAATTCTGGGGGCGATGGCATCCGGCAAGACCGTCATCCGCAACTATTCCAGCAGTCGCGACTGCAAGTCGACCATCGATTGCCTTGGAGGCGTCGGAGTGTCGATCAGGCGGGTCGGGAGCCTGGTTGAGATCGACGGACGGGGATGGGAAGCCATTCGTAGCCCGGCCGATCTGCTGGATGCCGGAAACAGCGGCACGACGATCAGGCTGTTGTCGGCGCTGCTCTCGTCGGCGCCCATTCTGTCGACGATCGCCGGCGATGAATCATTGAACACCCGTCCGATGGACCGGATCATGATTCCGCTGAGCCGAATGGGCGCCGAGATTCAGGCGCGCTTGCAGCAATTCCCCCCCTTGACGATACGCGGCGCCCGGCTGCAAGCGATCGAATACGAGCTGCCGGTCTCGAGCGCGCAGGTCAAGTCCTGCGTTCTGCTGGCGGGGCTGACGGCTGAAGGCCGGACAACGGTCGTAGAAAGGACCCCAACGCGCGACCACACCGAACGGGCGCTGCCGCATTTCGGCGCCGAGTTCTCCGGCTCGCGAGGCCGCCTTTCGGTGCAGGGAGGGAAGCGCCTGATTGCTTGCGAAGTCGACGTGCCGGGCGACTTTTCCTCAGCCGTCTTTTTCATGGTGGCGGCATTGCTGCTGCCGGGTTCCGAGATCAGGATCCGCAACGTCGGATTGAATCCCAGCAGAACCGCGTTGCTGACCTATCTTCTCAATGCGGGGGCAGAAATCGAAACGGCGGATCTTCGAACGGTCAACTCGGAGCCGGCGGCAGACCTGGTGGTCCGCCACAGCCCCGAAATTGTAGAGCGCTTTCCCTCAAGCGTAGACCCCCGCTGGATTCCGAACCTGATCGACGAAATTCCTCTGTTGGCTGTGATGGGTTGCCATCTGGAGGGAGGATTGGAGATTCGCGGGGCGTCGGAGCTCCGTCGTAAGGAGTCGGATCGAATCCGTGCCGTCGTCGACAACCTTCGGGTCCTGGGCGCCGAAGTCGAAGAATTTGAGGATGGGTTTCGCATTGCGCCCAACAGCGGCCCGACTCAACTCGGCAGAGTGCGCACGTTTGCCGACCACCGCATCGCCATGGCGTTTTCCGTGGCAGGTCTGCTGTCGCGACACGGAGTGGAGCTCGACGATCCCGGCTGCGCCGCCGTCTCCTTTCCGGAGTTTTATTCCATCCTCGAATCGGTGGCGCGGTGAAGGGCGAGCACCTGTACCTGGTCGGGTTCATGGGATGCGGCAAGTCGACCATCGGCCCCATGCTTGCCGAGTTTCTGCAGCGGGAATTCGTGGACTTGGACGATCGCATCGTCGAGAGGGCCGGGAAGTCGATATCTGAGATCTTCAAGGAACAGGGCGAGCAAGAGTTTCGGCGGCTGGAGTCCGCCTGTCTGAAGCAGGTTGCCAGTCGACGCGGCGCAGTCGTGGCGCTGGGCGGCGGCGCCTTGGAGAGCGGGGAGAATCGGGAAACGATTGCCCGGAGCGGTCGCTGTGTGTGGCTGAAAGTCGACTTGGAAGAGGCCTGGAACCGTTGCCGTCGGAACTCCGACCGCCCGCTGGCCCGATCTCGTCCGGAATTTGAACGGAGATTTCGACTCCGGGAGCCCCTGTTTGCGGCTTGCGAATGGCAGGTCGAGACCTCGGGAGCGACCCCGGAAGAAGTCAGCAACCGCATCGTTCAACTGATTAATTGAAATAAGTTCATTGGAATTTCAGTCTGATTTGTTAGAATTCAGAAGTCGTATGCGGGAGAAAAGGAAGATTCGGCGGGCGATTGCGGTATTAGTTCTCGGTCTGGCGCTTCAGGCCGGGGGAGCGGCGCGAGCTTCGGAACAAACGCTGGAGCAGATTGCACACCTCTTCCCCAGCCGCGGATTCGAAGATCGGATCGCATTCTGGAAGGATGTCTTCGCGACTTACAGCGTTCGCCAGGTAGCGTTGCACGACATCGACGATCTGAGACTCGTCTACCACGTGGAGACCTTCGCCCGGGGCATCGAGAGGGACTCAGAGGAGGCGCGGCGGCAGCGTGAAGTAGTCCGTGTCAGGCGGGAGGCTATAGAGGGCCACCTGCGGGAATTGGCCTCCAAGGGGCTCGATTCAGACCAGTTGAGCGAAGGTGCGGAAAAGCTGGCTGAAATCCTGAAAAGAATCGGCGAGCCGATGCCGGCGGATAAGCTGATTCGCATGTCCTCCAATGTCCGCGGTCAACGTGGAATCCGGGAAAAGTTTGAGGCGGGCCTGATTCGTTCCGGACGTTATCTGGATCGGATCGAGCGGGTTTTCGAAGCGTACGGACTCCCGGTGGAGCTGACCCTTTTGCCGCACGTCGAGTCTTCATTTGACTACAGCGCCTATTCTCGCGCCGGAGCTGCAGGGATTTGGCAGTTCACCCGCGGCACCGGCCGCATGTTTCTCCAGATCAACGAGCTCTTCGACGAGCGGTTGGACCCGATTCGTTCGACGGACGCGGCTGCGAGGCTTCTTCAGGAAAACTACAAGGCGCTGGGCAACTGGCCGCTGGCTGTGACGGCTTACAATCATGGCAAATACGGCATGCTGCGCGCTCAGAGACTGCACGGTTCGGACCTGCTTCGCATCATCGACCAATACCAGGGACGGAGTTTCGGATTTGCCAGCAAGAATTTTTATCCCGAGTTACTAGCGGCCATCGAGATCGCCCGAAACTACGAGGAATACTTCGGCCCGCTGGAGTTCGAAGGTCCGCTGCAATTCGAAACCATTCGATTGGACCGCGCCTATGACATCAGCTTCCTGACCAGCGTTCCGGGTCTGGATTCCAGAACGCTGCGCCAATTCAATCCGCATTTTCGGCTTCTGGCCGAATCCCGATCGCGCACACTTCCCTCCGGAATCGAAGTGCGGGTTCCTCCCGGCCTCGGCGTCCCTCTGGAGATGGCGCTGCGTTCGGCGCCTGCCGCTTCGGAAACGATCATGGTTGCGGCAGACGGTTCGACTCGTTACCGGATTCAATCAGGAGACGCTCTGGGATTGATCGCGAGCCGGTTCGGGACCTCAGTCCGGGCGCTGCAGGATTTGAACGGAATCTCCAATCCGAATCGCATCAGACCCGGGCAGGTGCTGTTGATCAGCCAGGGGAGCGCGCCGCAGCGGGCCGCGGCTTCCGCCCCAAGCCCCGCTGAGCCGGCTCGCTACCAGGTTCGAAGCGGCGACAGCCTGGCTTCGATCGCGGCGCGTTTCAATACTAGCGTGGATAGCCTTCAGTTGGCGAACGGAATCCGGAATCCGGATCTGATCAGGCCGGGACAGGTCCTGGTGATCTCGGAACGACCGCCTCGTCAATACACGGTCCGCAGAGGGGATACTCTGCAATCGATCGCCCAGCGTTTCGGAGCCTCCATCCAGGACATCCAGACCGCCAATCAGATTCGAAACGCTAACCAGATCCGGCAGGGGCAGCAGTTGCTGATTCCGTAGGCTCTGGATCCGGCGCCATCGGCTCAATGTCCAATCCGAGACCATCCTTCGCTTGTTCAATGCGAAGCGTCCAACCGTCCAGCGCTTTCCCTTCGACGATCAAGCGCGCCACGAGATTCTCCACTTCCCGCTGAATCGCCCGCTTGAGCGGTCGAGCGCCGTACGCAGGGTCGTACCCGGTTTCGACCAGAAAATCGATCGCTGCATCTGTCAGTTCCAATTCCATCCTGCGCTCCGCCAGACGATGCCGAAGCCGCTCGATCTGGATGCGGACGATTTGGCGCAGGTGGTCTCGGTCCAGAGAGTGGAACACGATGGTCTCATCGACGCGATTCAGGAATTCAGGCCGGAAATGCTGCCGCATTTCTTCGAGGACCCGGTCCTTCATGGACTGATAATCGTCGCCGCTGAATCCTCCGCTGTATTCCAGGATGCGGTGACTGCCGATATTGGAGGTCATGATCAGAATTGCGTTTCGGAAATCGACGGTTCGACCCTGTCCGTCGGTTAGACGTCCTTCGTCCAGAATCTGCAGCATGGCGTTGAAGACGTCAAAGTGGGCTTTTTCTATCTCGTCGAACAAAACCACAGAGTATGGCCGCCTCCGTACCGCTTCGGTCAGTTGGCCCCCTTCCTCATATCCGACGTAGCCGGGAGGCGCTCCAATGAGGCGGGACACCGTGTGCTTTTCCTGGTACTCGGACATGTCGATGCGAATCATCGCTCTCTCGTCGTCAAACAGGAATGCGGCCAGAGTGCGCGCCAGTTCGGTTTTCCCAACGCCGGTCGGACCGAGGAAAATGAAGCTCCCGGTCGGCCGATCCGGATCCTTCAGCCCGGCTCTGGATCGCAGCACGGCCTGAGCCACTGCCGCCACAGCCTCGTCCTGGCCGACGACGCGGCGGTGCAATTCGTCTTCCAGTTGCAGAAGCTTCTCCCGCTCCCCTTCCAGCAGCCTGGAAACCGGAATCCCCGTCCAGCGGCTCACCACCTCGGCGATGTCTTCCTCGTCCACCTCTTCCTTCAATAAGGTCGACTGGGTTTCGCGGCGGGCTAGCCGCTCCTCCTCTTCTTTCAACTGATTCTCCAATTGCGCGAGCGTTCCATACCGCAGTTCGGCAACTCGATTCAGGTCGTACTGCCGCTCGGCCTTTTCGATCTCCATTTTGGTCTGCTCCACCTGCTCCCGAAGGCCGCGGGCGTTCTGAACCGCCTCCTTCTCCGCGTGCCACTGGGCCTTCAAAGCGGCCGATTCGGTTTGCAGGTCGGCCAGCTCCTTTTCCAGGCGCTGCAGACGTTCCCTCGAAGCATCGTCCTTTTCCTTGTTCAGAGCCTGGCGTTCGATTTCCAACTGCATGATGCGGCGTTCGATTTCGTCGATCTCCGTCGGCATGGAATCAATTTCAGTTCTGAGTTTGGCGGCGGCCTCATCGACCAGATCGATCGCCTTGTCCGGAAGGAAGCGATCGGAGATGTAACGGTTCGAAAGCGCCGCCGCCGCCACCAGAGCTGCGTCCTGAATGCGGACTCCGTGGTGGACTTCGTAGCGCTCCTTCAGGCCCCGCAGGATGGAGACCGTGTCCTCTACGGTCGGCTCGCGGACGGTCAGGATCTGGAAGCGCCGTTCCAGCGCGGCGTCCTTCTCGACGTACTTGCGGTACTCGTCCAGCGTCGTGGCGCCGATGCAGTGCAGCTCTCCTCTTGCCAGCATGGGCTTGAGCAGATTGCCGGCGTCCATGGAGCCTTCCGTACGCCCGGCCCCCACCACTGTGTGCAGCTCGTCGATGAAAAGAATCACTTCGCCCGCCGATTCCTGAACCTCCTTGAGGACGGCCTTCAACCTCTCCTCGAATTCTCCGCGATACTTGGCGCCCGCAATCAACGCTCCCATGTCCAGCGCGACAATCCTGCGGTTTTTCAGTCCCTCCGGCACGTCTCCCCGAATGATTCTTTGCGCCAGGCCCTCGACGATGGCCGTTTTCCCGACGCCGGGCTCTCCTACCAGAACGGGATTGTTCTTCGTCCTTCTGGACAGAATCTGCATGATCCTCCGGATCTCGTCGTCGCGCCCGATCACCGGGTCCAGTTTGCCTCGAGACGCCTCTTCGGTCAGGTCCCGGCCATACCGCTCCAGCGCCTCATATGTGGCTTCCGGGTTCTGCGTGGTCACCCGCTGGCTGCCTCGAACCTCGCGCAGGGTGGCCATGAGCCTTTCCCGAGTGATGCCGAACTGCCGGAAGAGATTTCCGATTTCGCCCCGATCATCGGTCAAAGCCAGCAAAACGTGCTCGATGGAGACGAAATCATCCTTGAGCTTCTTCGCCTCCTTTTCAGCCCGAGCCAGCGTGAGGCTGAGCTCGCCCGACAAGAAGGCCTGCTCGGGGCGAGAGTCCGCCGACAGCCGGGCTTTCCCTTCCAATATCGCAGCCACCTGCCGCCGCAACTCCGGCGCCTCCACCCCGGCGCGGTTCAAGATCGACGGCGCCAGGCCGCGTTCCTGCGCCAGCAGACTTTCCAACAGGTGCGCGACTTCGATCTCGGTGTGACGCTCCGTCAACGCAAGGTCTTGGGCGGACGCCAAGGCTTCCCGGAGTTTTTCAGTCATTCGATTCAAGTCCATAACTCCATGTATAAGAGTCCGAAAGGAAACCTGCAAGCGACGGCGTCGTCGGCGGCTGCGCCGCGGGAAAGGAAGATTCGACGGGTGGAACACAGCTTGACGTCAGGGCCGGAGGATCTTAACTTGGACTCTGAAAGCGCAAATCGGGCCCCCAAAAGGTCGGAGTTTGCGCAAATTCTAAACGGCGAATCATGAAAAAGAAACAATTGGAGACGGAGCGGCCCGTCAAGGACGGACCAGAGGGGACCGATTCGTTGAAGACGCCCAAGTTTCAAGTATCCGATCGCAGGTTCTGGGTGCAGGACGAGGGGTTGGAATCGAATGCTCTCGCACCCGAATCCCGCCGCCCGAGCTATGTCGAAGAACTGGAGGCGCGCACCAAGGCAGCCGAGAACCGACTTCGCCTGCGACTCGATGAGCTGGAGCAGGAGAACCAGGCTCTGCGGGAGCGACTGCAGTCCCAACTGGCAATCCGCCTGGAGCAGGAAAGGCTGCGCCTCTTCGAAGAGTTTCTGGAAGTGATCGACAATCTGGAGCGGGCTCTGGAAGCTTCCAGCGACTTGGGTGAGAGCGAAATCGTACGTGACGGAGTCCGGCTCACTCTGGAGCTGTTTCGACAAAGGCTCCGCAAGATCGGAATCGAAAAGCTCGAACTCATGGGCAGGGAATTCGATCCGAATCAGGCCGAAGCGGTGGGGACCCTTCCCGTCGACGACCGCAGTCAAGACGGAAAAGTCGTCCAGACCCTGCTTCAAGGGTATCTGATGGGGGAGCGGGTCTTAAGACCGGCTCAGGTTTTGGTGGGCAAGCATTCGGATCCGGACGCCCCAGGGAACTGAGGGGCAGCCGCGACGCTTCAAACCCTGTAGGAACGCCAGCTTTTCCGCTCTCCAGCAGGTCGCCCCTGCTGAAAGGCATGACAAAGCGCAATGGCCAGAGCATCGGCGGCATCGTGGGGTTCCGGCTCCTTCGGCAAGTTCAAGAGTCTCATCACCATCGCCTGAACCTGGACCTTTTCCGCCCTCCCGTATCCCACTACTGATTTCTTGACTTCCAGCGGCGAGTACTCCACGACCGGAATGCCCGATTCTGCGGCCGCCAGCAGTACGGCGCCACGAGCATGACCCAGAATCAGCGCGCTGCGAACGTTGCGAGCGTAGAAAACTCCCTCGACCGCCACCACCTCGGGACCGAGTTCGCGAATCAGTTCCCCCGCCCGCCGAAAGATTCGCAACAGCCGCTCCGGAATCCCGTCGCCGCCGGACGCCGCCCTGAACGCTTCGTAATGCAGACATCGGCAATGGTTTCCGACGCTTTGAATCACTCCCAGTCCCGTGCTGCGGCTGCCAGGGTCGACCCCCATGATGATCACCCGTCGATGATAGCGGGGGCGGGTGACCGG
>CAZAEY010000075.1:4814-15796 GCA_964484155.1 uncultured Acidobacteriota bacterium | reverse complement strand
CTCCTGACTTCTGACTCCCGCGAAGCAGCAACGCAGCAGACTCGCCGCTACCCGGGGCCGCACTAGAAGCTGTTTGAGAAATGCGTGCCAGTCTAGTTTGGGAACCGCAAGCTCACGGTATTCAAGCTCGGATGCGCAGCTGTTCGTAGGCGACGGTGGGAACCCAGTAGGAGAGGGCGACGCCTTCCAGCTCGGGGCGGGCGAACCGGTAGGTCTGCTCGTGAAAAAGCGGCACCAGCAGCTTGTCGCGCGCGATGACCTGTTCGATCTGGCGGTAGATGGCGTGCCGGGCCGCCGGGTCGACCTCGGTGCGGCCCGCGTGGATCAGGGCATCGATTTCCGGGCTTCCGCAGAATCTCCCGAGAATGCCGTCTTTGCTTTGCAGCACGTGAGCGAACGTGTCGGCGTCCGGATAGTCGGCGATCCAGCGTCCCAGCAGGACGTCGACGGAGGCGCTGCGGATGGCGTCGTTGAAGCCCTCGCCCGTCTCGTCGATCCAACGGAGGTGGATGCCGGCGCGTTCCAGCTCGCGCTGCAAGGCCAAGCGAAACGGGGCGTACTCGGCGGCGAAAACGGGGCCCATGACGGCGGTCAGTTCGATCCGGTCGCCCGGCGACCCGCCGGCGTCAGCGTGCGGCAGGGGTGCTCCTGCGTCGTGGCCGAGCAGTCCCGGGGGGATCAGCCCGCGCGCCGGCACCGCCTGCCGGCCCTGAACTTCCCGCACCAGGCGCGGAACGTCTAAAGCGGCGGCCAAGCGTCTTCTCAATGCGGCGTCCTTCAGCGGCCCCCGATTGGCGTTCAGAACCAGGTAATAGCACGAGAGCTGGGGCATCTCGTGATAACCGCGGGCGAACTTCGGATCGCGGCGCAATGACTCGACGACTTCCGGAACCAGTTCGGACGCCATGGAGAAGCGCCCGGAACGGAAGCCCTCGAGAATCTCGCGGGGTTCGATTCCGAAGCTGAAAATGAGCCGGTCGGCCCGGGGCAGTCCGGGGCGCCAGTAGTAGGGATTGCGTTCGAGCTCCAGGCGCCGGCCGGGCTCGAATGAAACGACGCGAAAAGGACCGGTGCCCACGGCGCCCTCTTCAATGGAGCTGCCGATTTTCCGGGTTCCCTCAGGCAGAATCGACGCGTAGGAGCAGCTCAAAAGAACCGGAAAAAAGGAAACCGGACTCTCGAGTTCAATAACGAATTCGCGCGAGGACAGGATCCGGACTCCTTCCAGATGAGGTTCGCTGCCGTCGATCAGGCCGCGGGCGCCGCGGATGGGAGCGTAGTAGCCGCGTCCTGGACAGTCGGGCGACTGCAGCACTCTTTCCAGAGAGAATCGGATATCGCGGGCTGTCAGACGCCTGCCGTCGTGAAAGCGAACATCATCTCGCAGGCGAAACCAGTACCGCCGCCCGTCCTCTTCAACCCTCCAGTCTTCGGCCAGCCAGGGCTCAATCTGAGCGCCGCCCACGTCGCGCATCAGCGTCTCGTATATGGGCGAAAGGACTTCCCCCTCTTCCAGATAGATGCTGATCAACGGTTCCAGAGTGTTGACCGGCACCGAAACCGGAACCTGCACGACCCCGCCGCCGACGACTCGCAGCGGCGTTGCCGCGGTTTCACCGGCCGTCTTTCCGAGCGAACTGTAATTGACGTACGGCGCGACGCTTCCGAGGGCGACTCCGCGAAGGCGCGAGCCGGCCAGGCGATAGCCGATGTCGTGAAATAATGGAACCAGGGCGTTCCGTTCCAGAAGCTGAGCTTCGAACTTTCGATACAGGCCTTCCCGCATCGCCGGACGCGCCTCCCGGCGGGCTTTCTCCAGCAAGAGGTCGGATTCGGCGGATGCGAACCAGCAGCGCAACTGTCCTTCCCGCGAGTGAAAAAGGATGTGAGTGCAGGAGTCCGGATCGTCAAAGTCCGGCCGCCAGCGCATGATCATCAGGTCGAGATCCGAGGGCTGTCGCCAGGCCTCGAGGAACGATTCCAAATCGTTGGTTGCGAATTCCACTTCGACCCCAAGCTCGCCCCATGCCGACAGCAGGCCCTCCAGCAAGGCGCCGTAACGGTCGCGAATCAACGGGTGAATGGCGGCTCGCAAATGCAAACGGTCATCGGCGGAAAGGAAGGGCTTCAGGGCTTCGCGCGCTTCGTCCGGAGACAGCACCTGGGGCCGACGTCCGGCGTCGTGACCCAGGATCCCGGGAGGAATCAATCCCACGGCAGGTACGGCGAAGCGGCCAAGAGTCTGCCAGACCAGATCGCGAGCCCGAATGCTTCGCGCCAGAATCCTGCGCAAGTCGGGATCGGCGGCCAGGGGTCCGCTGGAAGTGTTGAAGAGGACGAAATAGGTGAATTTCTGCGGCGCCTCCACCAGGCTGTTGTGAAAGCGCGGGTCTCTCAGCACGGCATCCAGATCGTCGGGCGCAAGGTCTCTGGTCAGGTCGAGGCTTCCGGATAGAAAGTCCGCCGCCAGGGCGGAGGCGCTCAGACCGGTGCGAAATTCGACGGCGTCGACGCGCGGAGGCTGTCCGCTCCAATGCTCGGCATTTCGCTCCAGCAGAAGGAAGTCGGCCTCGCGTTTCGCAAGCCGAAAGGGGCCGCACCCGATCAATTCTCCATTCGGGCCTCGCAGATGTAGCGCTGTGCGCGGGTCGCTCAAAAGAGCCGGGTAGATCGGCAATTCCTCCTTGAGGCGAATCTCCAGGGTGTCGGCCGAGTGCGCCCGCAGGCCTTCGATCTCTGTCTGTCCATTGGATACGAATTCGACCGCCCCGGAGATCACGGAGAAACCCGCCGGAAGCTCGCTGACGGCGCCGCGCACCGCTCCTTCGATGGCGTGCTTGGCGGAAGCTGCGTCCAGCGGAGTGCCGTCGTGAAAGCGGACGCCTTTGCGGAGCACGAAGCGAAAAGTGCGTCCCTCATCTCGCGTTTCCCAGACCTCGCACAGACGGGAGATCAAATTTCCGGTCTCGTCGGTGGCCAGCAAGGTTTCGCAGACGTTGCTGAAGAACTCGAACTCCTCGGTCAGGTGCATACCAACGGGAGCGTCCGCCGTGGGTTTTGCGGAGAGGCCGGCGACGACCGTGCCGCCCTCCGGGATCTGCGTGCGTTCCGGCGCCTCCTTCGAATCCTTCAGCAGCGCCTCCGCCCTGCGCTGGTATTCGCGGCCGCGGACGTAATCCCCTCGCAGATTGGCCAAGGTGGCGGCCAGCGACAGGAACTGGGCGAGACTCTCGACGGCCTTCGTTTCTTCGGCGAGTTGGATGCCCCTTTCGACCCAACGCCGTGTCTCTTCGGTCTGGCGGGCCTGCCAAGCCGCCTTTGCGGCGGACAGAATCGCTTCCACCGCCCGGTCCCTTCGGCCATGTTTTTCGAAGACGGCGATCGCTGCCTCGACCTCGCGCAGTGCCGACGGCATATCGCCGGCGAGGCGATGGCCGCCGGCCAGAATCATGCGGGCCTCTCCTTCGGTCAGTCGATCCCCTTCCCAGTCTTCGTCGAGAAACTCGAGCGCAGCGCGGGCGGAGCGGATCACCTCTTCGGGGCTGAACGACTCCAGCGAGCGACGCGCGTGCAACAGCCCGTACTCCACGGTCTTATCGGCAACATCGCCCTCGGCAAAGTGAAACAGAAGCTGCGGGTAGACGCGCTCCAGACGCCCCGCCTGGCGCTTCTCCAGGCGCTCCGCGTACTTGGCATGCAGCCGTCTCCGCTTACGGCGCCCCAGTTCTCCGTAAAGAACCTCGCGGACGATAGCGCTGGAAAAGTTGAATCGGTCGCCGCGGGCCTGGCGGTCCTCTTCGAGCAGGCCTTCCTGGATGAAGCGGTCGACGGCATCGTCCAGATCGACGTTGCCTCCCGCTAGAACTTCGAGATCTTCAAAGTCAAAAGACCTTCCCATCACGGCCGCTATGGAAAGGATTTCGCGCAGATCTTCAGGCAAGCGCTCGATGCGCGTTTCAACCGCCTGCTGAATCGTCGCCGGCAGCGAGTCCGACGAAATCGTTTCGCTACCCGCCAGCGACCAGGCGCCCGTATCGTCCTGGGTCATGCTGCCGGCGTCGATCATGGAGCGCACCAGCTCCTTGGTAAAGAAAGGATTGCCCTCGGAGACTTCGTACAGGCGATCAGCAAGGTGCTCGACCACAGGCGAGCCGCCGGTCAGCGTCAACAGAAAATCCCGGTGCTCCTGCGGCGTAAAGGGGCCGAGCTCCAAGAGCGCGAATTTTCGATCGCCGCGGAAGGCGTCGACCATCGAAGTCACCGGATGCGTTCGATCGACCTCCTCGGAGCGATAGCTGCATACGATCAGCGTGGGCGTCGGACCCAGGCGGCGAACGATATACTGCAGCGCTTCGATCGAAACATCAGCGCCGTGCAGTTCTTCGAGCAGCAACAGCAGCGGACGGCCGCCCGACAGACGGGTGAGAGTCCGCGCCAGCAGTTCGAAAATCTCAGCTCGATTCTCGGCGCTTCGTTCCGGGGACTGGAGCGGCGCCGCTGAATCCGTGGCGGCCGCCGACCGGATGGCCGGAATCTCGGCCAGCATCGGAAAGAGAGCCACCAGGTCGTCGGCCAGGTCGGACAGGTCCGGAGGTGCGCTGGAGGCGCCGGAGCGCTCGCGCTGACTGAAGAATTCCTGGATCGCCTCGCAGAAACCGTGATACGGAAATGCGCCGGCCTGCTCCACAAAGCGACCGTGCAACACCCTGACCTCGCGAGCCAGGGCCAGGTTTTCCAGTTCGTCAAGCAGTCGGGTCTTGCCGGCGCCGGCGGGACCGGCGACCACTACCATATGACACTCCCCGCGGAGAGCGGCGTTGAGACGCTGCTGCAGCGTTCTGAGCTCTTCTTCGCGTCCGACGAAGGGAGACAAGGCCGGGCGCTGCGCCGGAATGGCCTGAGTCGACATGACCGATAGCATCTTCTGACTGTCTCGCATGCGCGAGCGGTAAGCTTTCAGGCGCCGCGCCAGTTCGCCGGCTTCGGCGGGCCGTTCCGCGGGTTCCTTGGCTAAACAGGACAGGATGATGTCTTCCAGTTCCGGCTCAACGTTTGCGCCAAGTTCCCGCAGACTCTGCGGAAGCTCGTGAACCACGCGGTACAGCACCGATTGCATATCCCCGGCGAAAGGGACCTGTCCGGTGGCGCACTCGTAAAGCACGCAGCCTAAAGCGTAGAGGTCTGTGCGGCCGTCCACGGCCCCCCCGCGGACCTGCTCCGGACTGATGTAGGAGACCGTTCCCATCAGCATTCCGGTCTTGGTCAGGCTGGAGATGTTGTTGCCGCGAGCGAGCCCGAAATCCATGATGCGAAGCCTGACTTCTTCGTCCAGCGCCACCATCAGGTTCTCCGGCTTGATGTCGCGGTGAATGACGCCCCGTCGGTGGCTGTATTCCAAAGCATCGGCGGCGCTGATTCCGATTTCGACGACGTCGCCCAGCTTCAACTCGCCGGACCGAATGAAATCCCGCAGACTCTTGCCTTGGACCACCGGCATGACGAAAAATAGAGAGCCTTCGTGCCGACCAAAATCGTAAATCGGCACGATCGACGGGTGATCCATTTGAGCCACCAGCCGAGCTTCCGCCTCGAACCGCTGTTCGGTCTGCTGCGTCAGCATTTCCGGGGCGATGACTTTGACGGCGACTTCTCGATTCAGAACGGGATCGAGAGCGCGGTAAACGACTCCCATGCCCCCCCGGCCAAGCTCTTCGATAATTTCGTAGCGGTCAGAAAGACTGGAACCTTGCATGGTGAAAAAAACGTGCGGAGAAGCATCCTCCCACAAACGGAGTGTATCCGCGCTGCATGAAGGGTGTCAATCCAGCGAATCATCGATGGAAGGAGCGCTCCAGAGAGACTCGCCGGCCAGCGAGAACCCCGTGCGGCGGACGGAGGACGCATACAAATGTGAGCCGCCTTCGGGCCTACCGATTCAACGGCGCCCGAATCGGTCGTCCGGGGCGTGCCTCGGCAACGAGGCTTTCGTTTTCAACGACCAGTTCGCCGTTGACCAGCACGTAGAGGATTCCTTCTGAAGGAAGAGTAGGTTCGACGTAGGTGGCCCGGTCGCGAACGGTTTTGAGATCAAAGATAACGATGTCGGCGTCTGCACCCTCTTGGATTCGGCCCTTTGCGGCCATTGCCGGCGTACGCCTTTCCAGCCGGCGAGCCGGTTCGATCGTCATTTTTCGCAGCGCTTCCATCGGGGTCAGAAGGCCCTCCTCTCGGACGTATTGGCCGAGAACTTTGGAGTAGGTGCCGGCCGTTCGAGGATGCCCCTTGCCGTCAACCATGAACCCGTCGCTGGCGATCATCGTCAACGGATGGGCGATCGCGTCGCGCGTCATCTGCTCGCTGCGACTGTGGATGATCATGTTCCCGCCCTGCTTGCGGTAGCGGGCGAAGCTTTCGCGGTTCAGCCATTCGCCGGTGTCCACCCACTGATGGATGCCGAACTGGTCCTCATCCCAGCTCTCCCAGTCGTCAAAAAAGGCCGATTGAATGGAGGTCATTCCCGCCTCGTAGGGATACGCTTCCGTGGTGACGTCCTGCGCGAGTCTGCGTGCTTCCTCGATGCGACGCAGAAATTCCACCGTTTCGGCTCCTCCGCTCGAATTGGCGTGCACGATGTGAAGAGGAGTCCCGGTTCTGGCCGCCGCTTCGATGGCTTCGGTTGCGCCTTCGGGGCCGCCGTGCACATGGATGTGGGCCGAAGCCTCATGGCGCGCAGCGATTCGAAGCATGGTCTCAATCTCCTCCTGAGATGCGGCGGGCGTGTAGGCCAAGCCGAATCCCACTGCCACCGCTCCCTGGTTCAGGCCCTCTTCCAAACGGGCAGCCATCTCTTCAATCTGCTCGCCGCCGGCCGGCTCGCTGGAGGCCGTTCCGCTGGGCAGAAATTCTCCCGGGTCGTCCATAACGATCATCCTGACCGGAATGTGGCCGATGCTGACTCCGTAATTCAAGACCTGTCCGCCCTCTCTTTCCCGATACCACTGAGACACGTCTCCCGTTCCGACTTCCAGCTCGAGCGCGCTGGTGACGCCGTCCCGAACCATCAGCCGGTACGACGCTTCATCCTGTGCGTGGGCGTGCAAGTCGATGAAACCGGGAGCGACGATCAGACCCTCCGCGTCAATGATTTTTTCGCCGGTCAGGAGCGATGCGCTGATTCTTTCGATTTTCCCGTCGCGAATGCCCAGGTGGCGGACGGCGTCCAGTCCCGTCTCGGGATCGATGACGTGACCGCCAAGGATCACGACCTCAAACGGGTCCTCTCCAGTTTGACAGGCAGGAGCGAGAAGCAGTGCAGCTAGAAGCAAGAGCGTCAAGGTTCGGGTTTTCATGGTCGGGCGCACCTCCGGATGACGATTCGGTTTCGACGAAGCTTTCCTAAGATTTTTGCGGGTTGCGCGGAAATTTGCAATTCGGGACGCGCTCGCTCCAGGCGCAATTGAAGCTGGAAAAATACAACTGGCGCCGGGAAACTCACCGCCGAAGACCTCGACGATATTTCTCGAGATCTTCAGCCGAGATATTTTCATCCGAGAGGAGTTGATGCGCCATTCACCAGCCTGCCGCATAACGCTCTCGACGGACGTCGGCGGCGCCTCTGAGTGTGCCAGTGTCCGGGTCCACCCCAACGGCAGTGATCCCGGTCCCCATGCCGAACGGGCCCAGAAGACGAATCTTGTGGCCCTTTTCTTCCAGGGCGCGGATGACGCCCGGAGCGATGCGGTCTTCTATCTGCAAAACCAGCGGTTCGCTGGCGTGATCCCGAAAGCTGGCGAACATGTGAAGAGAGTTGATGCGGGGTGCTTCCACAGCTTCCTGCAGGGGCATTTCGAAGACCAGCAACGAAAGCAGAACGTTCAGGATCTGCTGGTCCTGGCTGTCTCCGCCGGGAGTGCTTACAGCCAGAAAAGGCCGGCCGTCCTTCAGAACGATCGTCGGCGTCAGCGTGGTGCGGGGACGCTTGGAACCTTCCACCCGATTGGGGCTGCGGGGATCGGGAGAAAATGCCTGCATTCGGTTGCTCATGGGGACTCCCGTGTCGCCTGCGATGTAAGCGCCTTCGATCAGCCATCCCGAACTGGGGGTGGCTGAGAAGAGAAGGCCGGTGCGGTCGACTGCGTTGACGCAGGTGGTGTCGCCATCCTCGGACGTCTCCTCCTTGGCACGCGACTGAGGAATAAAAATCTTCTCCGGCCGGGTCAGCCGAGAGTCGAACGGGTAAGGATCGCCCGGGCGGTGGCCTTCCTCGGCCTGAGAGCGGTCGATCTGCTTCCGCCTTTCCGCGGCGTAATCTTTCGACAGGAGGCCAACGGTTGGAACTTCCGCGAAATCCGGATCTGCGTAGTAGGTGTCGCGATCTGCATAGGCCAGCTTAATGGCTTCCGTGACCGTATGGATGTAAAGAGTGGAGCCGTGCCCCATTTCGCGCAGGTCGAGACCCTCGAGGATGTTCAGAGTCTGCAGCATTGCCGGACCTTGGTTCCAAAAGCCGGCCTTGTAGATTTCGTAACCGTGGAAGGTGGCGACGGCCGGCTCTTCGATGCGGCCGCTGAATCCGGCCATGTCTTCGTAGGTCAGGAGGCCTCCGTCGTTCTGGACCGCTGCAGCGATGCGCCGGCCGATTGTGCCGCTGTAAAATTCGTTGCGGCCGGCGCGGATGGCTTCCGCCCTGGAAGCGCCTTCCTGCAATGCCCGCGCTTCGGCGGCGACCAGGGAGCGAAGGGTACGGGCCAGATTGGGTTGCCGAAAGATTTCACCCACCTGAGGTGCGCGACCGCCTGGATAGTAAGTCTGCAAAGTGCTCGGATAGAGGCTGGAGGCCTCCTGCTCGGTGACGAAGTAACTCTGCAGCAGGCCGTACATGACGAAACCGTCGGCCAATTCGACGGCGGGTTCCATGACTTGCGTCAGGCTGAGAGTCCCGAAGTGTTCCAGCGCCAGCGCCAGCGAGTCCATCACAGCCGGGACGGTGGTTCCGAGCGGACCGTTCCCGGGTATCGCCCGCATCCCTTCAAAGCGCTCTGCGGAGGCGGCGGCAGGCGCCGGACCCTGGCCGTTGATGACAACGGTTCTCCCGCTTTCCGGATCGTGAATGAGAATCGGAACTTCACCGCCGAATCCGAAATGAGAAAGCTCGGTGACAGCCGCGGCAAAGACGCCGGCCACGCCCGCGTCCACGGCATTTCCTCCCTGCCGGAACATTCGCATGCCCGCTTCGACGGCGTAATGCCTGCCGGCGGCGATGATTCCGTGGCTTCCCCGGATTTCGGGGCGCATGGTGGGCGTCGTCGCGGCTTCATGCTGGAGGAAGCTCGAATACGTCATGACCAAGAGAATAGCGGATGATATCGCAGCAATTCGCCTGGAGGTTATCTGGCGCCCTTTGGTTTGCCGGTTGGAGCCTGCTGTGCCGAACATGCGGGAAGGTCTCACGGAGGGAATCTTAGTCGAGTCCCGTTGCGACTGCAAACGGATTCGCGCTCCCTTTTGAGCAGTCCCGTCGCTTCCGCACCGGTTTCCGTATTGGGTTCGGGCCGCAATTTGGGAGCCCCCTCCCGCGTTAGTTGGGACCTGAAATCGCTCCCAGGTCAGGGAGCCGGGAAACGCCCCGGCTCTATTGCGCCCGTACGTTGTATGCGGTCAGCCGGCCCTGGTCGCGGATGTAGAGCCTCCCGCCTGAAACGACCGGGTGGGCCCAGCTGGGGAGGCCCTGATCCGGAATTGTGAAGCGGCCTTTTTCGCGGTAACCGTCGGGACTGGCCTCGGCCAGCCCGACAACGTGGTTTTCGCCCAGCAGATAGAGATGTCCGTCGGCAAAGGTCAGGGATCCCTTGCCCACGCTTCGGTGCTCCCAGAGCTTTTGGCCGGTGGCGAAATCCAGGCAGGTGAGGATGCTTCCGGAGAATCCGTACAGGTGGCCTCCGACCAGCACCACTCCGCCGTGGTGGTTCTGCATGTTCAGCGTGAAATAGACCTCTTCGGCCCGCACCCGATCCCCTTCGCGAGTCAGCTCCAGCAAGGCTGCTCCGGTGCCGTAGGCGGACGTGAAAAAGACCCTGTTGCCGTCGAAAACCGGAGTTGTGATGTTGGCGGTCCGGTTGGCCACCGGTTCGTAGCGCCACATCAGAAGGCCGTCTTCGGCCCGCACTCCGACGGCGGCGGAGGCCGTAAACGCCACGATCGTGCGCACGCCATCGACGTCGAGGACTCGAGCAGAGGAGTACCCTGCCGAATCGTTGAGTTCGCGGCTGGTCCACACGGTGTGGCCGGTGCTCTTGTTCAGGGCGACGATCCCGGCGCCTCGGCCGCCAGGAGCGACGATCAACAGGTCGCCCTCCACCAGCGGCGATTCGCTGATGTGCCAGTTGGGATTGCTTCCGTTGAACTCCCGCAGAATATTGCGCCGCCAGAGAACGCTCCCGTCTTCGACTCGAAGAGCTGCCAGGTCGCCGTTTTCACTCAATGCGTACAAGCGGTCTCCGTCGACTGTGGGAGTGCTGCGCGGGCCGCCGCCGCGATCCTGGTCGAGCTTTCTTCCGAGAGCCTGAGTCCAAACCGTCGCTCCGTCGGCGGCGCGCAGGGCGAAGACGACGCTGTCGCTCCCCCTGACTCCCTGGACGTAAATGCGGTCTCCCTTGACTGCGACCGCGCCGTAGCCCCCGCCCAGTCCTGATATCGACCAGACGACGGGCGGGCCGGCGTGCGGCCATTCCTGAAGCAGTCCGGATTCTTCTGAAATTCCGTCTCGGTTCGGTCCCTTCCACTGGGGCCAGTCTTCGGCGCCCAGAAAGCCGCCGGCGCCGAGCGAAATCAACAAGAAAAGAATAAGCGATGAGCGAATGTGCATCGAAGAACTCCCTGTGAGTTGTCTGAATTCAGAGGATGTCTTGCACAACTGACGAACGAAAGGCTAATCGGTTCCAAAATTTCACGGTTTTGCGATTGGATCGGGCGCCTTGCCGGGC
>CAZAEY010000075.1:0-4714 GCA_964484155.1 uncultured Acidobacteriota bacterium | reverse complement strand
GGCGGATGTTGCGAGAGATTCGTGACGGAAATGGCCGTGGAAAAGCGGGTACAATGGCATACCCAGTTGGATCAGGCGCGATGAAAGCTGTCGGGCGGAGCGCGCTCAACACAATAGGCCGCCCGGGAAAGACGATCGGAAATAATGAAATTGAAATTTGCAGCGTTTTACGGGTCGGTTCGAAGCGAGCGTAAGGGAATTCGGGCAGCGCGATTCATCGTTCGGGAGATCCAGGATCGCGGTCACGACGTGGAACTGATCGAGCCGAACGAATACCGGCTGCCGCTGCTGGACAAAATGTATAAGGAATACGATGCCGAAGAAGCGCCTGAAACCCTTCGGCGGATGGCCAGGATCATCAAAGTCGCCGATGCCTATGTAATCGTCTCCGGCGAGTACAATCACACGATTCCGCCCGCCCTGTCCAACCTGATGTCGCATTTTCTGGAGGAGTACTTCTACAAGCCGTCCGGGATCGTTTCGTATTCGGCCGGAGCATTTGGCGGAGTGCGGGCCGCTGTGGCTCTGCGGCCGATGTTGGCGGAGATGGGCATGTCGAGCATCCCTTCGGTTTTTCCAGTGCCCAAGATTCAAGAGGCTTTCGACAAAGACGGGAATCCGCAGGATCCCAAGCTGCCGGAGAAGGCGGCGCGGTTTCTGGACGAGTTGGAATGGTACGCGTGCGCACTGAAGGCGGCCCGGGAGGGCGGCGAGGGCGAAGCCACCCGCAGTCTGTGCGAGGCGCTGGGCTCGGATTGAGGTCGAACGGCGACCGGGTCGAAAAGCCGCGCCCCGGCCGCCCGACGTCCGACTCCGGCCGATTCAGCTCTTGGGAATGCTCAGGTATCCCACGACGAAGTTCTTTTCAATTCCAGTGACGACGATTTCATACGGCTTCTTCTGGTCCTGGACGTAAAAAAGAATCGGTTCGTTGATGGCGTGCTTTCGCTTCCGGATGATTTTTCCGTCAGTCAGCATGTCCAGATCGAACTGCCGCATTTCAATGCTGGTACCCGTGAGGCGGAGGGCCACATCGAAAACCTTCATGTAGCCGGCCCCTCTGTACAGTTCGAAATTGTAATACTCGCGCTCGAGCGATCTCCGGACATCGGCGATGGCTCCCGTATTGGCCTCGACCGTCTCTTCCAGGGAAGTCAGCGAGACCCGGGTCTGCTGGATTTCTGAGCCGTGTTCCGCAGCCGTGGCTCGCAACTCGGAAACGTCCTGTCGAGCTCCGCTCAGCTGCTCTTTCAGCTCACTGGTTTCTCCCTTCAGCTGCAGGGTTTCGCCGCGAAGATTCTCCACGGCTGACTGGTCGGCCTTCTGAACCGAAAGCGCCTGCAACTCCCTGGTCTGCTGCACCTGTTCGGACTGGAGGCCGGCGTACAGCGTACGATAGCGGTTCAATTCGCTCCCCTGAGCCTGAAGTTTCTGGTCGCTTTCGCTCAAGCCGGTGTGAAGCACCTCGATTCGTTCGTGCGACTGCATCAGATCCTGGCTCACGTGCTGAAGCTGGCTCTGGTTCTCCGCCAGCACCTCGTTCAATGCCGTATAGCGCACGTGCATCTGATAAAAGGCGTATCCGATCAGACCTGCAGCCGCCAGCGCCAGTAGCGTCAGCGCGCCAGCCGAAGGTGCGAGCTTTCCCTTTTTCCCGGCGGCGGCCCCATTCTTTTTCGACCGCTTTCGCTCCATCCCCTCGTACAACGGGTCTTTGAAATCTTTCAGGTCGGATGTGCTCATAACGTCTCCTGACTCTTAGTTGGTTCCTACGTAATAGCCCTTTCGAGTGCGAACGGTCACGTCCGGTCGATTGACCACTTTCAGTTCGATAGCCCTCCACTGCCCCTGCAAAGGAGGATGATTCGAGTGATAGCCCAACGTGTATTGAATGCGCAGATCGGCTGCGATCTGCGAGAAAGCGCGCCCGAGGTCGTTCAGCCCGTCCGGCTCAAAATAGACGCCGCCCGTTTGCTCGGCGATCTGCCGCATCTGGCGGCGCGCTTCGTCGTAGGCTGGGTCGCTGCCCCAGCGGGACTGGGAAGGCCGACCGCGCACGATATCTCCGAGGATGCCGCCCAGCGTGGCGGAGCCGCGTCGGGAATGGGTGCCGAACTCGGACTCGCTGTCCAGGAAAATCGGATAGATGATCGTGTCGATTTCCTGAATCTGGCGAAACAGCTCGGGGAAAGTCGTTCGAGAGCCGCTGGAATATTGCCCGGTCAGCTGGTTGTCAACGCCGTCGGAGAAAACCACGATCGCCTTGCGCCCCTCCACTCCGCGCATATAATCCTGAATACTGATGCGCAGGGCGTCGTAAAAGGCGGTTCCTCCACCCGAACGGATGGACGAGATCGCACGCTCCAGCTCTCCGCGCGAGCTGGTGAAGGGCTGAATCAACCGGGAATTGGAGTTGAAGACGGCGATGGCCACGCGATCCTGGTCCTTCAGCTCCCGGACGAACTGGGAGGCGGCGCGTTTGACGTCTTCGATAAAGGAGCGAGTGCTGCCGCTGACGTCCACTAGCAGCAAGAGGTGAAAAGGGGCGTCGGTCGTTTCCAGTTTTTCAATTCTCTGCAGAACGCCGTCCTCATACAGCGCGAAATCGTGCGGGCTCAGATTTGCGAGCGCCCGACCGGTGTACATGTCCCGAACCGAAGCGTTGACGAACACCCAGTCGACGTCGACTCGAAGCGAGAAGCTGCCGTCCCGGGCGTTGCCGGAAGCGACGGCCACGGGTGCCGGACGGGCGCCTTCTTCGAAGTCCGCGCTCCCAGAAGTGCGGGGCCCGCCCGACGAGCCGGAGTTGACAGCTTCGCTGGAACCGTTCGAAGAATTCCGGGAGGCGGGCTGGTCTCCGCCGGTCGACGGGTTCGTCCAGACGGCGGGATTCAGCTCGGCGACGCGTGCCGCCACCTCCGAATGAGCTTGCATGCCCTCATCCAAGGTGAGTTCGACCGATCCCTCCAGACTGTTGGCATAAAGCATGGGGCCGCCAATGCCGAGCTGCCGCTCCAACGAGCCCTTCGAAACTTCGACCTCGTCGTTCCAGTTCAATACGGATCCCGCGCGAAACCATCCCCGAAGGTTCAGGTCCTTTTGAATGCGGCAGAAAATGGCGCCGCGGACGCTTTCCAGACGAATGTCTCCGGACGGCTGCAACCCCGCGCGATACACGATGTCTCCGCTTTCGGTGGCCAGCGTTGCCGTCGATCCAAGATTTTCAGCCGTAATCAGACCGGTCAGAGTGTGGACCCGGACGTAGCCGTTGACCCCAGTCAATTCCACCGCCGGATTGGCGCCCCATACGATGACGTTCAGGTAATCGGGGGCTTGAATGTCCAGCAGCACGGATTCGGCGCGGAAATCGTAAAAGTAAGTCTGCACGAAAATGCGGGAGGCGGACTTCTCAGCGACGACCGAAACGTCATCAAGCTTCTCTTCGCTGGTCGATATGCGCCGGATGCGGATCTCGATTTCGGGGCGTTCCCAGGGCGACACGCGAATTCGACCGAAATCGTTCTGAATAACGACAGAGTCTCCGGGGAGCGTGGGGAAGGTGCGAACTTCCGTAGCCTGGGCCGCAACGGCCGGAACCGACATGGCCATCAGCAACGTTCCAATCGCAATGATCCAGTTTCTCGATTTCAACGCCATGTCGGTTCTTTCCTTCCATCTCCTAAGACGTATCTTCCGCGGGGCGGGTTCATGTTTCCAGAGGATCCCGGCAGGATTGAGAGCAGCGCCCCTCGGGATCGAGGTAAAATCAATGTGCTATATGGTTTCTCTTCTGCGGTTTCTTGCTTTTCTGACGCTGCTTTTGCACTCGGCCTCGGCCGAGGCCACGATCGGCGGCCGTTTCCTCTACCTTTCCGATCAGAGGGTGGTGACGTTGGAGGTATTTGACTCGACACAGGCGGTCCTGAACTACATCAACCTGGGAAACTCATACGAAATGCTGGAGGCGGCTTCCATCGCGGTTCTCGACGGCCAGGGAGTCGTATGGCCGGGGCAGGTGTTCGAAGACGAGGATGCCACGGATCCCCGGGAACGCTTCCTGGCAGGACGTCTGATCCCGCCCGGGGGGATGGCGGGCTTTACGCTGCGAGGGCGCTTCGGATCGCCTCTTCCGCAGGAAACGGCGCTGATGGAAATCAGCGGGCGCATTCTGAAGTTGGAAGCGCTTTCGGAGGACGCGTTCGAACTGGCCGCTGCACGCATTTCCGAGATGAACCTCACTCAGCAGGACCGCAAGCTCATGATTCAGCTGGCCGGCTTTCAACGAGGCTTCGGCCAGATGTTCTTTAGCGGAACCGAAGAAGCAGCGCCTTTCGAAGAAAGGATTCCCCGCGGCGAAGTGCTGCCTCCCCTCCTGGTGTCAAACCCGAAGCCCCGGCTCTCCTCGAAATGGGCGCATCTTCCCGATCCCGTCGTGGTGCAATTGCGGGCGCAGGTAAGCCGCAGCGGCGCGGTTTTTAACGTAGAGGTGCTGGAAGAAGTCGATCCGGAGATCGACGAAATGGCCGTGCAGACCGTTGAAAATTCCTGGGTCTTTCTACCCGCCATTTCCCGCGGCAGCGTGGCTGAAGCCGAGGTGACTCTCAACGTCGTCTTTGAACGACTCCCGCCCGGAGGGGGGTAGCGGTCTTCGTGCTTCGTGCTGCGTGCTTCGTGCTGCGTGCTTCGTGCTTCGTGCTTCGTGCTTCGTGCTTCG
>CAZAEY010000074.1:13418-16210 GCA_964484155.1 uncultured Acidobacteriota bacterium | reverse complement strand
TCACGCGGTCGAGGTCCTGACGGCCGACATCCTTGTGGGTGACGAATCGGATTTGCGAAGGGCCGGTTGAAACCGCAAGAATTCCCTTGCTCCGCAAGGTTTCCACCACTTCGGCCGCGTTTCCGTCTGAGACCTCGGCCATGACGATGTTGGTCTGGACCGAGTCGAGATCGACTGAGAACCGGGGATTTTCCGACAAGGCTTCAGCCAGAAGGCGGGCGTTGGCATGATCTTCGCTCAGGCGTGCAGGCATCTCCTCGAGCGCCACCAGTCCGGCTGCCGCCAGCACTCCAGCCTGCCGCATTCCGCCGCCCAACATCTTGCGCACGGACCTGGCTTCATCGATAAAATCCCGAGACCCCAGCAGAAGAGAACCGACAGGAGACGCAAGGCCTTTGGAAAGACAGAACATGACTGAATCGCACTCGTCCGCCAGCTCGGAAACGGGCGCGGAGAGGGCCGCCGACGCATTAAAGATCCGAGCTCCATCCAGGTGCACCGGCAGGCCGTTTCGGTGGGCTCCGGCCACCACTTCCCGCGTGAGTTCGGGGGTCGCAATCGTGCCGCCGGCCATGTTGTGGGTGTTTTCGAGCACGACCAGGCCGGTGCGCGCGCGGTAGTAGACGGGCGGGCTGAGCGCGGATCGGACCTGCTCCCAACGCAGGATTCCAGATTCGGCGAAAAGCGGGCGGGGGATGCAACCGGAAATAACTGCCATCGCCGCCATTTCCCAGTTATAGACATGGCTTCTAGCCTCCAGAATCACCTCCTGGCCGGGATTGGCATGGACCTTGACTGCGATCTGATTGCCCATGGTTCCGGACGGCACAAACAGGGCGGCTTCTCTCTGGAACAGCTCGGCGGCCCTGTCCTGAAGGCGATTCACAGTGGGGTCCTCGCCGAAAACGTCGTCCCCGACTTCCGCCGAAGCCATGGCCTGAAACATGCGGGGCGTCGGGCGAGTGACCGTGTCGCTGCGGAGGTCGATCACGAATTCTCCTTGAGGGGTCGTCTTTTTCCGGTCGCGATCAGTCGATCCACCTCCTGAAGAGTCGGGATTCCCGCCCGCGCCCCCAGTTTCGTACAGGCCAAGGCCGCGGCCGCATTGCAGAATTCCAGGCTCTTCCAGACATTCCACCCCTGGAAAAGCGTATAGGCGAATGCCCCATGAAAAACGTCTCCGGCGCCTGTGGTGTCGGCGGTGCCGACGACGAATCCGGGGACTTCGAAGATTTCATCTTCCCATAGAACGGCCACGCCCATTCGACCCCGGGTAACTGCCAGAAAGGCGTTGGTATGATTCCGCAGACGACGCAGGCCTTGACGCCAGTCCTCAGTTTGAAAGAACTGGCGAATAAAGTCCATGCTTGGGATTGCGAAATCGGTGTACTTGAGAAGCTCTTCCACGCCCGGCTGCACTTTGTCGATGTCCAGCGTGACAGCCATGCCCGCATCCCTTGCCATGCGCGCCGCCTGAATGGCTGCGGCCGTGTCGTTGCCGTCGAGGTGAAGAAGGCACGCGTCGGTGATGGATGCGCGATTGACCTGCTCCGGTCTGAATACGAGTCCTGAGTCTCGGTCCCATAATACGGTCCGTTCTCCTGTGGGACGGTCCACGATGATGACGGCGATCTGGCTCCTGCAGCCGGCCACGACCTCGATTTCAAGCTTTAGCGGCTCCTTTCCGAGATCGGCAAGCGTGAAATGACCGACTTCGTCGTCGCCCACCTTCCCAATATACCGGGTGGCCAGTCCGAAGCGGCCGCACACGGTGCAAGCGGTAGCTACCTCACCTCCTCCCAGACGACGCATCTCTGCAATCTGAAGCTTCGAATCGTGGCGGGGGAAACTTGGAACGACGCAAATCCAGTCTACGGCATTCAGCCCCAACCCCACGACCTGCATCTGCCGGCCGGTCGGCAACTGCACATTGAAACTAGCGTTCTCCAACGGATGCGACATAAGTGGATGATTATAACCGCATCCTGGAAGGGCTGGGACGCCGACCGGTCCGCGGATTCGGCCAGCAGTCTCAGCCGGCGCGCTTTCACGAAGCGAGGGTTCGCTGACCGTTTCGGCTTACAGCATTCCCTGATCGGCGAAGCTGAAGTAGCGACGTCCGCCTACGATCACATGGTCCAGTACGCGAATCCCGACGATTCTCCCAGTTTCAGTCAGGCGCCGGGTGATGCGTATGTCTTCCTGGCTGGGGCTGGGGTCGCCGCTCGGATGGTTGTGCACGAACAGGACTCCGACAGCTCCCTCCTGGATTGCCGGGCGAAAGACCTCACGCGGATGAACCAGAGAGGATGTCAGAGATCCCTCTGAAATCTTCCGGATCCCCAAAATGCGGTTCTTGCCGTTCAGCAGGACGCTAAAGAAGCATTCTCTTTGAAAGTGACTCAGGCGCGATTGAAAGAAGCGGAAGATATCCAGGCTGGAGCGAAATGAGTGTTGAGGAAACAGGAATTTCGCGCGGACTCTGAAAAACAGCTCCCTCGCCGCCAGGAAAGCCCGGGCCCGCCGGGGAGAAAGACCCGCCCGGCGCAGTTCCTGAAATCCGACCTCTCGAAGGTCCTTTCGAGAAGTCAGTCTTTCGAGTGTCCGGAAGGAAAGCTCCCTTGCCTTCTTTAGGGACAAACCCGGCGTAAGGAAAAGCTCCAGCAGTTCCTGCTCGGACAGATGCTGCCACTCGAAATCACGGAGACGGGTTTCCGCATTGAAGTCGAATTTGGAAATCATTCATCCTCCAAAACGTCGATGTCGTCAAAAGGGCGAAAAAAAAGTTTTGG
>CAZAEY010000074.1:0-13318 GCA_964484155.1 uncultured Acidobacteriota bacterium | reverse complement strand
GAAGAAAATAGCTCTGGTTCCCGGAAATAGACCCGTTCCAAAGACGCGCCGCGGGGCACGCAGTGCCGGATTTAGAGCCATCGCGATCTGTGCCGGGCAGGCGCATGGAAGTGTGGCTCCCTTTCGGCCGCCCGTCGGATCCTTCAAACTCCCGAACTGATGACCGCACGCAGAAAGCCGCATGGGGAATGTATACTGGGAGCTCGATGGCTAAAGTAGGGTTTGTCAGTCTGGGCTGCGCCAAAAACCTGGTGGACAGCGAAGTGATGATGGGGCTGCTCGCGGAAAACGGATTTGACATCACTTCCGCCCAGCGGGAAGCCGACGTCATCGTCGTCAACACGTGCGGCTTCATTGATCGGGCAAAAGAGGAGTCTGTAGAGGCTATTCTTGAGATGGCCCGAGAGAAGGAGGTCGGCAAGTGCCGCAGGTTGATTGTCGCCGGTTGCCTGGTTGAACGATATCGCGATCAGATCCTAAAGGAGATTCCAGAGGTGGATGCCGTCGTCGGCGTCAATGAAATTCCAGAGATTCTAAAGGTCTGCGCGGGAGAAACAGCGACTCCCACATATGAACGGCGCGAGCTTTTCCTATATTCGGATCGCGATCCACGGCTCAGGACCACTCCTCCACACTCGGCCTATGTCAAGATCGCCGAAGGGTGCGATCATCCCTGCACTTTCTGCGTGATTCCGAAGATGCGCGGTCGCTTTCGTTCGCGCTCCATTGAATCGGTGGTCAGCGAAGCTCGACGACTTGCGGAACAAGGCGTCCGGGAAGTCAATCTGGTCGCCCAGGATTCGACGATGTTCGGGTGGGATCGGGGGGATCGGAAGGGTCTGGCCCGACTCCTCAGCAAACTGAACGAAGTGGATGGCCTGGAGTGGGTACGGTTCTTGTACGCCTATCCGAACAATATTTACGACGATCTGCTCGTCACAATTGCCGAGTGCGAAAAGGTCTGCAACTACATCGACGTTCCCTTGCAACATGCCTCGCGCGAGGTTTTGCGCGGGATGAAGCGAGGGGGGAACCGAGGCGGGCTGACGCGGTTGATCGCCCGCATCCGCGCGTACATTCCAGATGTGACCATTCGGACCACTATGATCGTCGGATTCCCGGGCGAAACGGAGGAGGATTTTCGCGATCTGCTTGAATTTGTGGAGGAAGCGCGGTTCGATCGTCTCGGAGCGTTTACCTATTCGGATGAAGAGGACGCAGAATCTTTTCGACTTGAACGGCGAGTCCCCGAAGAGGTCAAAGAGCAGCGAAAGCAGCGCTTGATGGAATTGCAATCCTGCATCTCGCAGGAAAAGAACCGGGAGTTGATCGGGCGGGTGGCGCCGATTCTGATCGAAGGACCGTCTCGCGAAACGGAACTCTTGTGGGAGGGAAGGTTGCAGGGACAGGCCCCCGAGATTGATGGCGTCGTCTATTTGAACGATGGCGTCTCTGCCGACACTCGCCCGGGAGAATTCGGAAGAGTCAGCATTACGGAAGCGCATCCCCACGATTTGGTGGGAGCGCTGGTTTCGTGAAGTTACGATACGTGAGATGTCCGAAATGTCGGAAGCGAACTCCAATAGACGGCCGGTTTGCGCCCTTCTGTGGAGAACGGTGCCGACTCTTGGATTTGGGACGTTGGCTGAATGGAAGTTACAGAATCGCTGGTCAAAAAACAGACCGAACTGAGAGCGATCGCGAGGACCACTAAGAGTCTTGCGGCTCGCCTTCTGGCGACAGGGTTTGGCATCGGATATCTTCCGCTGGCCCCGGGAACCTGGGCCTCGGCGGTAACGGTTTTGGGCCTTATGGCTCTGTATCGTCTGCCGGGCGCCCGATTCGTCCACATCGCGCTGGTCGCAGCCTTCTTCGTCCTTGCCTGGGCTACATCCGGTCGGGCTGCGCGCGATATGGGCGAAAAGGATCCAAGGGCGGTCGTTATCGACGAGATCCTGGGACAATCTCTCTGCCTCCTTTTGGTGCCGCCTTCGATTCTGGGCTTTGCTCTCGGGCTGCTTTACTTTCGTGTGTTCGACATTCTGAAGCCCGCTCCCATTCGTTGGTCCGAGAATCTGGAGGGCGGACTGGGAATCATCTTGGACGACGTATTGGCGGGACTGTATGCAGCCGGCGCATTCTGGATTACGTATCACCTTTTCTTCTGAGCATGAGGGGGATTCTTCCGGGAATGCTTCGCGCGGAAATAATCGCCGTCGGCACGGAACTTCTCTCCTTCTCTCGCCCTGAAACCAATTCCCTGTTTCTCACTGATCAACTGGCCCGCCTGGGCATCAACGTTTCCCGCAAGTTCACCGTGGGCGATCGAGAACAACACATCCAGCAGGCGCTGGAAATGGCCCTGGGCGATTCGGATTTCATTTTTCTGACCGGCGGGTTAGGTCCGACCAACGACGATCGAACTCGGGAGGCTGTGGCTGCCGCATTTGGGTTGCCGCTTCGCGAAGATCAGGCACTGCTGGATCAACTGACTCGTCGCCGCGAACGATTTGGACTGCCTCTTTCGTCCAACTACCGACGCCAAGCCTTAGTCCCGGAGGGCGCCGAAGCACTGCCGAACGCGAACGGTTCGGCTCCAGGCTTATTGATCAGGTGGAAGAAGGCCATGGTTTTTCTCCTGCCCGGCCCGCCCCACGAGCTGAAGCCGATGATGATCAATGAGGTGTTGCCCCGGATTCTCAAGGACCGAACCATCGCCCTCCGCCCGGTGGAGTTGCTTCAAACGGCAGGTGAAATCGAGTCTGGCCTGGACGAGAGCATCCAAGACGTCTATCGCGAATACTCCGACATTGAGACGACTCTGCTTTCGTCGCAGGGAATTATTCGCATTTTCTTCAGCTGGGCGGGAAAAGACGACTCCAGCTTGGCGAAATCCCGACTCAGCGAAATTAAGAAACGAGTACGCGAGCGTTTGGGAGATTCCGTTTTTTCCGATAGGGAGGTTGCGCTCGAAGAGGCGACCGGGGACCTGCTTCGCAAACGCGGCCTGACTCTGGCGGTGGCCGAGTCATGCACAGGGGGATTGCTGGGAGCCTCCTTGACCCGGGCGCCCGGTTCATCCGATTATTTTCTGGGAGGGGTTATCTGTTACAGCAATCGTCTGAAAGTGCAATTGTCCGGAGTGGATTCCCATTTGCTGGCCCAGTCGGGAGCCGTCAGCGAACAGGTTGCCCGACAGATGGCGTCAGGGGTTCGCCGGCTGCTGAGCGCCGATATCGGACTTTCCATTACGGGCATTGCCGGACCGACAGGTGGAACTGACGAAAAGCCCGTGGGGCTGATTTTCGTGGGCCTGGCTTTTGAGAACAGCGTCGAAGTTCGGAGGTTGCAGCTTTCGGGCGACCGCGAGACGATTCGAGCGCGAGCTGCGAATCTGGCGATCGATCTGTTGCGAAGGAGCTTGCTTTGATTCGATCATTCGTCGCGGTCCCAGTCTCGGAGCCGGTTCGCGACCAGGCTTCCAGGCTGATGAATGAAATTCGCGGGCTGGGAGTCCCGGTCCGCTGCCCTTCCGCAAAAAGCCTCCATTTGACCCTGTCTTTTCTGGGAGATATCGAAGAATCCGACATCGAAGGCATCCGTTCGGTTCTGGAAACCGCTGCGCATGCGATTTCCCCATTTACGCTGGAAACCACCGGCCCGGGGGCCTTTCCTGCCAGCGGAAACCCCCGCGTCGTCTGGCTCGGGATCACGCCGAATCCGACAATCATGGAACTCCATAGAAGAGTTTGCGGCGGGTTGTCCAGCCTGGGATTCCATCTGGAGCAACGGCCTTTCAAGCCGCACTTGACGCTAGGGCGCGTCAGAGGCAGAAGTGGAGTGAGTCGTCTGCGCCATTGGATTGATAGGAACTCCGGCGGTTCTTCCGTGGCCTTTCCAGTCGAATCACTGGCGCTTTACCAGAGTCTGCTCCAGCCCACTGGCGCAAGCTACCGCCCCCTGGCGACCGTTTCTTTTGGACTGCCATCGTGAGATTTCAGCGTCTTTTAATCATTCGACTTCGTTCCCTTGGAGACACCGTGCTGATGACGCCCGCAATTTCCGCGGCGCGCACCCTCTCGCGCCGGGTCGGCGTCGTTTTGGAAAGTCCTTTTCATCAGGTGCTGGAAGGGCACCCGGATCTGGACCGTCTGTTTGTGATTCAGCGCAGAGACGGCCTCTCCGGCCGGATTGAAGCAATCCGCCGCATCAGAGAGTATTGCTCGGACGCAGTGATCGACCTGCATGGGGGAACGACGGCGGCCTTGCTTGCCTACTTCTCTGGAGCCCCCCTCAGAGTCGGGTACGCCTCGGGTCGAAACGCTCGGACATACAATTTCAAGGTTCCCGAATCCTCCTCGCTTTGGGGCCGGTCGCAGTTGCACACAGTCGAACACCAGATCAGCCCTTTTCTGGCCCTGGGCGCGACCGTTGAAGCCGTTCCCCCGCTGTATGTCAGTCGCAACCCGCAGGCTGAGGAGGAAGTCGAGCGGAGCTTGCGGGAAGCGGGGCTCGAGCCGGGCTACCTTCTGATTCATCCTGCGGCGGCTTTCGAAACAAAACGTTGGCCCGTTGCAAACTTCGTAGAGTTGGCCTGCCGGCTGGCGGCTTCCGGGCACTCGGTCCTAGCCACCGCTGGCCCCGGAGAAGAGGCGATTTTGCATCCTTTCCGGCAGCTTGCGGTTGCCAACGTCGGGGTGTTCGGCCCCGGTTCGATTCATCACTTTACCGCCTTGGCCGCCCGCTGTCGGGCGTTCGTTGGAAACGACACCGGCACCACCCACATTGCAGCAGCCCTGAAAAAGCCTGTGGCGGCGGTGTTCGGGTCTTCGGATTCGCAGGTCTGGCGCCCCTGGGGAACCGAGTCGCGATTGCTGCAGGCCGATCTGGACTGCATTCCCTGTCCCGGGCACCGATGCCTCCACTATGAAAAACCAAAGTGCATCCAATCGATCACCGTCGATCAGGCGCACGCAGCCGTCTTGGAGTTGCTATGAACTTGCCCCGCTGGATCAGCAAATTCGAAGGAAGGAAGATCGCAATCATCGGAGATCTGATCCTGGATGAATTCATCTGGGGCAGCGTTCGGCGCATCTCTCCGGAAGCGCCTGTGCCCGTGGTGGAAGTTGATCGCGAGTCGACCCGCCTGGGCGGTGCAGCGAATGTGGCGGTGAATCTGGTTTCCCTCGGAGCGACGCCGATGCTGGTGGGAATCCTGGGGAACGATTCGGCCTCCAGCTCTTTCTGCGAGAACCTGGAGAGCCACAAAATCACAAGGGATGGACTGGTGTTTGACCCATCTCGACTTACCACCGTCAAATCCCGGATCATCGCCCACCAGCAGCAGGTCTGCCGCACCGATCGAGAGGATCGATCCCCCATTCCCAAGGCCGTTCGAGCGGAAGTCTTAGAACGGGCAAGCCGCGCCATCGCGAAAGCCGACGCCGTCATCCTTTCGGACTATTCCAAAGGGATTCTGGCGGAAGGAACCGCTCAACTGCTGATTGAGCGGGCTCGGTCAAACGAGAGCTTCCTTGCGGTCGATCCGAAATTGCGCGACTTCGCCGCATATCGAGGCGCAACCGTGATCACTCCCAACAAAAAAGAAACCGAAACAGCCTCGGGAATTACGCTGGAAAGCCCATCCGATCTGCGCCGCGCCGCCAGGAAGCTTCTGGAAGCCTCCGAATCGAAAGCGCTGCTGGTGACGTTGGGAAAGGCTGGAATGGCGCTCTTCGAGGGGGATCAGGTGTTTGAAATTGAGACAGTGGCTCGCGAAGTCTACGACGTCACCGGCGCCGGCGATACTGTGATCGCAGTTTTCACTCTGGCAGCGGCAGCAGGCGCTCCCCTCTACGAGGCGGCTTTGCTGGCCAACCATGCCGCCGGAGTCGTGGTCGGCAAGATCGGCACGGCCGCCGTCTATCCTGAAGACCTGAGGCGAAGTCTAGCGTCCTGATGCGCCGCGTTGATGGCGCCGGATCAAGACTTTCAGCACGAGTTGCTGGCCGGCGCTTGAGCGACTCGGCCTGCTCACCCGCTCAGATGCTCCCGAATGAACCGACTGGCTTCGAGAAACTGCGGAAACCTCCGCTCGGCCTGACGGAAGCGTCGATGGTGGCTGAAGAGCTTTCCATCGCAAACTTCGTCGCCCAATCGGGCATGCAGCATTTCGTGAAACAGCACGTATCGCACGACATACTCCGGAACGAGCGGATTGTCCAGACGCCGATCGATCACGATGGCGTCGTGGGCGTCGTCGTAATGTCCGAGAATGCGTCGGTTTCTGCGAAGGCTCCAGGACAAGTGCCGGACATTCAAACGGCTCTGGAAGAATTCGCGGTTGAGATCTTTAAATAGCTCCTTCAGATCGTAGACCCGACCCTTCGGAGAGCTGAGATGCTTTCGGCCGCGGCTGCGGCGGAGTTTCCTGAGCGACTCCACAAACGGCGGCTGCTGAATATAGTCCTGATACCGGCGCTTGACTTTGTCCGGGGCCGGCGCGCGCAGGAGTCGATGGACCAGAATTGAGAGCGCCGATTTCTGAACCGACGCTGGAGCGTCGATCAGCAGGTCGCTGAGCCGAACGATGATTCCTCCGTTCCTCAGCCGGATGGTATGTGTCAGATTGCTGTAGGGATAAAACTCCACTTGACAGGCAGGCGCTCTACCTCCTCTCAGCTCCTGATACAGGCGCCGGAATTCGCGCCGCAATTTCCGCAATGCAGGTTCCGATTCAGGCGCTTCGGGCGGCATGGATGTTTTCTTCGAGAAATTGAACGATCTGACTGCTTGTGGCGCCAGGTTGGAAGACTTCGGCGACGCCTATCTCCTTTAACTTGGGAATGTCCTCGTCAGGCACAATCCCGCCGCCAAACACCAGCAAGTCATCACCGCCTTGCTCCTTCAGCAGGTCCATGACTCTCCCAAACAGATGCATGTGGGCGCCGGAGAGCACCGAAAGTCCGATCGCGTCAACGTCCTCCTGTAGCGCCGCGCGCACGATTTGCTCAGGAGTCTGGCGCAACCCGGTGTAGATCACTTCCATTCCGGCGTCTCGCAGAACGCGGGCAACAATTTTGGCCCCCCGGTCATGTCCGTCAAGACCCGGCTTCGCAATCAGTACTCGTATTCTACGTTTGGACACTTCCGACCTCTCGCCCGATCGCTTCGCGCCGGAGCATCGGCCCGCAGGCATCCGAATTCAGCGGCATTTCAACACGCATTATACTGCATGGGACGATCGGCGTTGAATGTTGCGGAGCCGGCCTTCGGGCGGCGGCGCGCAGCAACCTCTGCCCGAGCATCGTCGAGGGACGGCGGTGAGGAAATGCGGGATGTCTCGTGGCCCCTGACAACAGCCGATTTCAGCTGCAGAGCGACGTCCCCTGCAATCGACTCAAAAAGCTGGTTCTTCGTAAACGCCGAAGACGTCCTGAAGCGCCAGGCAGATTTCCCCCAGCGTCGCGTAAGCCTTGACCGCTTCGATTATCGCAGGCATTAGATTTTCGTCTGAACGGGCGATGACCTTCAATCGGTCCAGCGCACTCTTGACTTCGCTTTCGCTCCGACTGCGCCGCAGCGCTTTGAGCTTTGCCGACTGCCCCTCCCGGACTTCCTCTCCGATCCGAAGGATCTCAACCGGCGGGTCTTCGTCCGCTAAAAACGCGTTGACGCCGACCACTTTCTTTTCTCCAGTCTCAACAGCCCTTTGGTACTGATAGGACGCCTCCTGGATCTCCCTCTGCGGATACCCCTTTTCAATCGCCGCGATCATGCCGCCCATCGAGTCGATCTCTTCGAAGTACCGGTATGCATCCTCCTCCAGTTCGTTCGTGAGGGCTTCCAGAAAGTATGAGCCGCCCAATGGATCGACCGCGTTGATCACGCCGCTTTCATGGGCCAGTATCTGCTGCGTGCGCAAAGCGATCCGGGCGCTCTGCTCGGTGGGCAGCGCGAGCGCTTCGTCCATGGAGTTGGTGTGCAGGGAATTCGTGCCTCCCAACACCCCGGCCAGGGCTTGAATGGCGGTGCGAATCACATTGTTGTACGGCTGTTGGGCGGTCAGACTGCAGCCGGCAGTCTGCGTGTGAAATCGGCACTTCCAGGAACGCTCTTCGCTTGCCTGGAACCGCTCTCGCATAACCTTCGCCCAAATCCGGCGCGCCGCCCGGAATTTTGCGATCTCTTCGAAAAAGTCGTTGTGGGAATTGAAGAAAAATGAAAGGCGCGGCGCAAAGTCGTCGACAGCCATTCCCCGGCGCAAACACCATTCCACGTATTCGATTCCGTCTCGAAGCGTGAAAGCCAGCTCTTGAGCCGCAGTCGAACCGGCCTCTCGAATATGATATCCGCTGATGGAGATCGCATTGTAGTTTGGAACGCGCTCCGTGCAGAACTCGATGCTGTCGACGATCAGGCGCATGGAAGGTTCGGGAGGATAAATCCATTCCTTCTGAGCAATGTACTCTTTGAGAATATCGTTCTGGAGAGTGCCTCGAATGTTCTGATACGACGCCTCCTGCCGTTCGGCCACCGCCAGATACATGGCCAGAAGGACTGCCGCCGGGGCGTTGATTGTCATCGACGTAGTCACCTCATCGAGTCGAATGCCGTCAAACAAAACCTCCATGTCCGCGAGACTATCGATGGCGACGCCGCATTTCCCGACTTCGCCCTCCGCTACGGCGCTGTCCGAATCCACTCCCATCAGCGTCGGCAAATCGAATGCCACCGAGAGCCCGGTCTGCCCCTGCTCCAGCAGAAACTTGAACCGAGCGTTGGTCTCTTCGGCGCTCCCGAATCCGGAGAACTGGCGCATCGTCCACTGCTTCCCCCGGTACATATCCGCATGAATTCCGCGCGTGTATGGGAAGTCGCCCGGCAACCCGATTTCCCGGTCATAGTGGCCGGAAGGTAAATCCTCAGGCACATACAACCTCCGGATCTTTCGCCCGGAAACGGTTGTAAAGCGATCGCCAGAAGTCGCAGTTTTGCCTGGTTTGTGTGATTTTTCGCTGGTATTCATCACGATTCAGTAAGCTACAAACGCGACTTTCGCGTCAAGTGGCCGGCGCCCGCAAGACATGTGTTCTTCAATCAGGGTCAGGCTCCACTTCGCCTTTCTCCAATTCGATCGATTTCTGGAAATGCTTCATGGCCTCTTCGGTCTTGCCTTCCTTCTTGAACACGTAGGCTTTCTCTCGATGCAGCGCAGCCTTCGATCGGTTGGTTGAAACGTTCAGCAACGCGCAATCCAAGATCTGGTGGGCGATCTCAGTCTGATCGTGCATCAAGAGAGCGTCCGTCAGGATTTCGGCTTCCTTCACCAACAGGTGCTCGTGGTGCGGCGGGAACTGCAGTTCAAATATCTTGCGGGAGGCTTCGAACACGGAATCGAACCGCTCCTCCTGGATCATCAGCATCACGATTTCGTGTTGCGACTCGGCTATTCCTCGAACGTTTTCCCATGAATCTTGCGCCCGCAGGTGGGGAGTCAGCGAAAGAACGAGCAGGACAAACGGGACTCGAAGCCAGACGAATTGGGTTCTCATCGACTACTCCTGCGCAAATGGATTCTGAATCGAGTGGTCGATTCTCTGGACAAACGGATTGTACATCGTGCTGTTTCGCCCGGAGCGAATCGATCGTTCAAAGAGGTTGACGTTTCGGATGGCCATCGCTTCCCTTTCTACTAGAAATCTTGCGAACGATTCATGAACGTCCTCGGTGGGATTCGCCGTATTGAAGGAGAAGACCGCAACCAGAGCGACGACCGCAAAGCCGGCCGCATACGGGAGCCAGCTCAAGGAAGGAAATTGAAATCGGGGCCTGTCATGCGCCGGAGGCGGAGATGGCGCAGCGTCGGAGACCACGCGCTCCCAAAGGTCCTCTCGCACTTCGATCGCAGAAAGCTTCTCGAACAAATTATACGAGAAGCGAAGGGACTGGAATTCCTCGCTGCAGGGCGAACATTTCGAGAGATGAAGCTCCACCTGCTCGGAATCCTTGGAACCCAACTCTCCATCCATGTAGGCCGTCAAAGCCTCAAAGCAACTTCGACATTCCATAATTGTCACCCAGATATTCCTTAATCTTGTTGCGCACTTCGACTCGTGCCCTGTGGATGTCCGATTTGACCGACGCCAAAGACCGGTCGACGATTTCGCTGATTTCCTGATAGCTGAGTTTCTGCACGGCCGACAAGACGAAAACGGTCCGGTATTTTTCCGGGAGTTCGGAAATCACCTTTTCTATATGACCCTCCAGTTCGCTCGAGAGCACGGATTGCTCGGGATCGCGGTCTGGAGCCGCCCGCTTCTGCAGATCGGACAGTTCGTAGGCATCTTCCTGATCGATCGACTCCATACGGGGCTGATAACCTCGAAAGCGCTGATATACGTTGTTCTGAGCGATCCGAAAAAGCCAGCTCTGAAATTTTTCAGCATCCTTCAGGGCGCCGATGTTTTTGTATGCAAGAATAAACGTGTCCTGCGCCAAGTCTTCGGCTTCCTCTCTTGAGCCTGTCATCCGGTACAGGTAATTCAGTATCTTTTTGGCGTACTGACTGTAGAGTTCCTGGAATGCCTCCAGATCGCCGGTTTGAGCCTTTCGAACGATAGCCTTCAAAGGGCTCGGGCCTCGCGATCCTTCCGTTGCTTCCTTCGCCTTTTCAGACGATTGTCCGAAGCTCTTTTCTTTGCTCAATTAGATGGATAGGAACGAAAATTAAAAGTTGCAAATTTCTTGCGTGGCGCCGACGATCTGTCCTCTTCCCCTTTCCCAACCCGCAGCAGCCTGAAATCGGACTGGACGCGATCCTCGACCTCCGGGTCGTTCGTTCGAACTCTAACCGATCTTCAAGGCGACCGCTCGGAGTCTCTCGACGGGAATCCGCCTTCAGAATACCAAAAAGCCCGGAGTGCAACGAGTCGCCGGAAGGCGCCCTGACTGGATCGTGCTCCCTTCCCCGTCGTTTGGGTTCCCGGTTGAAAATACCGTCTTCCGCCTGCGAGCGGCGTTTGAACCCATCGCGTCAGAACATTGCTTTCGAATCTGCGCCGCTCGGCAAGGCGGTTCCTGTTGTGCGCTCTGTGGTCGACAGCCGATTCACCGGCTGGGGGCATTCGAGATTTATCGGCATCGGATTTCGTCCACAAAAGTGTGAATAAGCCCGTGGAAAACTCCTGATTGAAACTCCGAAGCCTTGACCCCGCCTTGCTTTCGATCAGATTGCACCGACATTGTGCGAACTACTATAAGTAGCTGATTCTAAGTGTTTTATCAGAGATTCACATGAACTGTAAGCTTTGCGCCGGAGCTTGAGGCACGCTGGAAATCGGTCCCTTTGGAAGGCGGCGAGTGGAACATCTTGACGATCGAAAGGGCCTTGAAACGGACAGGCGGAGCGGTCCGATTCGGATCAGCCCGGAATCCGGACCCCGAAACGCCGAACAAGACGCCTCTCCCGGCCGGCGGGCCGGTCAGCCCTTGCCGGCCGCACACTCCTCTTCGTCCCGGGAGTGGAGCCGTTCGCCGTCGAACACGCAGCTTGGACTAGACTGTTCGCGGAACTCTGCGTCCGCCTGTGCCCGTACGCAGTAAAACACTCGGACCATTCGTCCCCAAATCGCGCAGTCGAGCGACCCGCTTCGCTTCCACAGCTCGGCGAATTAGGATCCTGAAGTCCGTGCCTTCGAAGATCTTGCCGGCGACTTTCACTCTGTATTTCATATTGGCTCCTTTCTTTCTCCCTCAACTGCGCAGCGGCATCGGCTCGAGCAACGAGTTGCAATTTTCGCAGCCTTGCCGTGGTCCGACTCTTCTCCGTTCCCCTGCCCGGAAGCTGCACCGAAGCGGCGCTCGGTTTGCACCCCCTGGCGGAGGGTTGTGCATACGAGTTCCGAATTCAGTATCGTCGAATCAAACCGACTACAATTCCCTGAATGCGGACTTCCGACTCATCCGCATAGATCGGCTGCATGGTTGGATGGGCGGGCTGCAGACGAATCCGCGATCCCTCTCTGAAGTATTTTTTCAGAGTGGCGCTTTCGCCGTTGACCAACGCAACCACCATCTGTCCGTTCGAAGCGGCATCGCGCTTTTCTACAATCACCAGGTCGCCGTCTCGAATCTGCTCGTCGATCATGGAATCCCCTTCCACGCGAAGCGCAAAGGACTCCCGACGGGACAGGAAGTCCCCCGGTACGGAAACCTGCTCGGGATTGGAAACTGCCTCGATGGGACGACCTGCGGCTATGCATCCGAGCAGCGGAAGGGTTGTCGCCTCGCCGCGCTCTGACCGAACCAGTGCGATCGATCGCGCACGGTTCGACAGCCTTCGAATAAAGCCCTTTTCCTCCAAGGCGCTCAGGTGCTTGAACACCCCGTTCAGAGAGGCCATTCCAAAATGGTCGGCGATCTCCTCCAAGGTCGGCGCGCAACCTTCGCTTTCCAGGTAGCTTTCCAGAAATGAGTAAATGTCTCTCTGTCTTCGCGTCAGGCTCATGTTGGTCCCTCTAAGACACCCGAGTATGGTGAATAAAAGGTGAAATGTCAAGAAAAAAGTGAATGAAAGGTGAAAAGGCGGAAGAGATCCTGATACAGTGGAGGGAAAATGGACGTTTCCGAACGAAAGGCGCTCGAAGAAGAAAGCCTCAAGATGCGTCAGCTTCGACTGATTGTGGATCTAACCACCGGCGTCTTGTACCAGGATCAGTCATTGAGTCTGAAAGAGGCTCGCCAGATGGTAACCGATCTGCGAAAGGCGGTCCTGCGGATGTTTCCAGGCAAGGAGGCCACCTTCGAAATCGTCCTGGTGCCCCGTTTTGAGCGAATCCTGAGAGAGCGGTGGGGCGAGGGAATCGAACCGAGACCGCACTGATCAATTCTTATGCGTGCCGTAATTCAGCGGGTTGACATGGCGGAGGTGCGCGTCGGGGGGGAAATCGCGGGCGCGATCGGTCTCGGCATCCTGGCTCTGGTTGCTGTCGTTCCGGGCGACGATGGCGAAGATGTCGATTTCATCTCGCGAAAACTCCGAAATCTTAGAATTTTCGACGACGAGCAAGGCCGGATGAACCGATCTTTGGCAGATGTCGATGGCGAACTTCTCCTGGTCTCGCAGTTCACTCTGATGGGTGATTGCCGGAAAGGAAATCGACCAAGCTTCTCTCGGGCGGCCGAGCCGGTGGAAGCGCAGAACGTATACGAGCAACTGGTGGAAGCTCTGCGCAGCCAGGGCGTGCGGCGGGTGGAGACCGGCCGCTTCCGGGCGCGCATGACCCTTTGGTCGATCAACAACGGCCCGGTCACGCTC
>CAZAEY010000073.1:8461-16224 GCA_964484155.1 uncultured Acidobacteriota bacterium | reverse complement strand
GCGCCAGGACCGCCCTTCGAAATGATCCAGACCGAGATCATCCTTGCACCGTTGACAGAGTACTGCTCAATGTGCCAGCGTGAGCGGCTCAGCTTGAGGCAACGGGCCTTGTGGGGGCGACGGTGCAGATGCGCCAGGTGATAATGGTACGGTTCAGGTTGATCCTCGGGCCAGTCGATGACCAACCAGAGCTTTTCCGGTTTTTTGCTGTCTCTCAAGTTGTGGGCCAGCCAGATTTCCATCCAGGCCAATCGCCTTCAGCGGGTCTTGCCGTCGGCTGCAGTCCACTGGCAGTGTTTCCAGCTTCCGCTCCTTCAGGGTGGAAGCCAAATCCTGTAAGGTGCGTGCCCGGGGGCGCCACAGCAGCCAGATAGTGCCGGTTCCGCTTCCGCTCGGTTTGGACCCTCTCGGTCCACCCTTTATGAGCCGTCGGCGTCACTTGCAGAAGAAAATCCAGTCCCCACTGGCGCAAAGCATCCCGAAATTCTGCACTGTCGCCATACACAATGTCGGCCGGAATCGGGGCAGCGGCCACACCATCATTCAAGGTCTGCTGGATCAGTTTTGTCGAGTCGGTGTCAGATTGAAAATTATCGGAAGTCGGCCCCGGACTACCCGCCTGTGGCTTTGGCGAATTGCGCCGTGTCCGCATACTGCTGAAAGCTATTGACCTTGCCGCCTGCGACCCTCCACACGTGTGCGAACTGGGCGTCCACCTGCGCGCCGGTCTTCTTGTATTTGCCCCGGTAACGGCCCTGAACAATGACCGCGTCGCCCGCATCGATGAACTCTTCCGGCGAAACCTGAAACGACTCCCACTCATCGCCGATGCGGGCGAACACGCCCTCCAGCACGGCGGTCGGGCCGACATAGGGGTTGCGGTCGGCGTACGGAAAGCTTTCCGCTTCGTTCCACTCAATGGTTGAAGCCATTCGCTCCAGCACGGCTTCCACGTCGCCCTTGGCGAAGGATCGATACATTCCTTGAATCGTTTCAACGTTTTGGGATGACATGAATCAGCGATTCCTCTTGTGAAAGTCTTTTCAATTCCTTTTGAACCTCTCCAGCTCCCCGCCTCGCTCTGAGTGCTGAAGCGGAGAGCCGAAGTTACTTGATATCGATTGTGGGCTACGCCCCGTTACTGCCCTTTGGACTGGTAGTGAATCAGGCGACTCATTCCGTCGCGATGCGAGCCTTCTTCAATGTTGTCCCAGTAAAGCAGGCGTCTGCTGCTGCGGTCCGCCGCGCTCAGCTTGTCACGAGCCGACTCGAATGCAGCGTCAACCTTATGCTGGTCGGAAAGGTCTCGCAGGATATACCAGGTCCAAACTGAACCGAGCGATTCCTCGCTGGTGTGAAAGTACGGCGTATCCAGGATGTAAGCCACGATCGTCCCGTCGGCGACCAGTTGGTCGAAAACGGGCTTCGACCACGATTCCCACGCCTGCCGGAAATCGCTCATGCGACCCCTCTTGACGCGCACTCCGTTTCCGACTGCGTGCCCCGAGGTCAGATTCGCGGAAGTCGATCTGTAGAAGAGCGCTTCGGTGACGAAGTCCTCGTGTCGAGAGATCATCGCTGCGAACTCCGCCTCCCGGGCGGCGGCTTCGGGCCCCAGCGACTGACTGTAAGCTTTCAGGACCGCTTCCAGATTTCCCAGGCTGCGAGCGATAAACCAGGTGGAGTGAGAGTAGCCTTGCGCCTGATGCAGCCCGGCCGCATCGAATCCGAATTCAACAATCACTCCGTCAGCGAGCATTTTCTCCAAGACGGGAAGCTCGTATTTTTCGTAATAGGCTTGAAAATCCGCCCACTTCGCTCTCGGGACATCCCAGAGACCGACCTGCGTATACACTTTGGTCGCGTCTTGGGCCTGCGAGAAGCTTCCGACCGCCGCCAACGCGAAAAGCAGAATGAAAACGGTTAGCATCTTTTTCATCGATTTTCCTTCCTGATTGGTTGTTTTCCGAAACTGTCGGACATGCTCCCAGGCGGGAATGCAACCGGCGTTCAGACCGGCTGCACCCGCTTCCTTCAGTCCCTTCCGCCGACGATCGCTACTTGAACTTCAGCTCCCGCATGAGCTGCTGGTTCTCAATCTTGCGGAGCTCCGGATAAACGTTGAGACTGATTTCCTGAGACTCTTCGGTCGAGATCTTCTCCTCCATCCTCTGATCCAGCTGCATCCACTTGGCCCGTATGGCGCTGGTGGCGTCCAGCGCAGCCAGGTTGGGATATTGAATGATGAGAAGTAAGTTGAACCCCGGTGAATTGTCGCTCACGCTGGCCAGGATCTTGTAATCGCTGATCAGTTCCAGCTTCTTGGCCTCTTCCATGGCGGAGACCCAGGTGCGACGGAGGTTGTTCAAGTACGCCTGCCCGGCGTTGGGGAGAATCCGAATCGAAGTCACGTTCCAAACGGGCTGCTGCGTCTCCCATGTGACTCCTTCCTGGGCGAATCCCACCGTGAAAAACAAGCTCATCAATGCAATTGCGAAAATCCGTTTCATTTTTGCGTTCCTTTCATTGTTTTGTTTCTTGGTTGGCGGTGAAATGGCTTGCTGACTACTTCAGAGTAAAAATCAGCATTTCAATGGTAGTGTCTCCCGTATTCCCATGATCGTGACCGTCGGTGGCTTCCACCCAGATCACCGAGCCGTCCTCCATCGTCTCCACCCGTTCATGGCCGTTTTCACGGAAGGTGACCGTCCCGCCCTTTAAAATGACGGTGATCTGATTGCCATTGTGGGCGTGAACTCCAGCCCATTGCCCGGGCAGAGTGGTAAACTTTTCTACGATCACGTTTTCGTTTTCTAAAACCAGCGTCCCGTCGTTGTTCGGATAGCGCTGTTGCATTCCCAGAAGGCTAACCGCAAGAGCGACCATCCCGAATGAAATCAGTAAATTGCGCTTCATACCTCTCCTTTTTCTCGTTTCAGCTCGGCCGAGCGAGCTGGGTTCGGCAGTCGGCCCGAGCGAGCGAACTCCCGCCGCGCCGCCTTGGTTGCGATTTGGCCGAGGCGCCGTGCGGCTCCTCTTGACCTCCCTCTGGTTTTAGAATGCGGAATTCGAAATGGAATCGATCAACGAATTCAATAAAAAAGAGCAATTGCTTGCGCTGCAGAGCATCCGCTCCTATCGTCTCGGGTTGGCGATTTGGTAGAATCGATGGATCTTCTGGTCGAACGGAGCCGGGGGATTCAGGGGATTGGGGATGGCAGCTGCAAGTTCAAGCGAAATAACGGGACTGCTGAAGGCATGGAGCGGCGGAGATGAAACCGCTTTGGACAGACTGACTCCTCTGATCTACGGCGAACTGCACCGGCTGGCTCACTACTTCATGGGCAGGGAGCGCGACGGACTGACTCTTCAGACTTCCGCACTCATTAATGAGGCCTATTTGAAGTTGGTCGACGTGCGGGAAGTCGAGTGGCAGGATCGGGCGCACTTTCTGGGAGTGGCGGCGCGCGTCATGAGACGGATCCTGGTGGATTTCGCACGAACGAGGCTGGCCGAGAAGCGCGGAGGAGAAATGCAGCGAGTGTCGCTGGCCGACGTGCATGCGGCTTCTCAGCAACTGGACCCTGACGTGCTGGCCCTCGACCGCGCCCTGCACTCGCTCGAGGAGCTGGATCGAAGGCAGAGCCAAGTCGTCGAGCTGCGCTTTTTCGGCGGCATGACGATTGAGGAGACAGCCGCTGTCCTGCGGGTGTCGCCTGGAACCGTGCGCAGAGACTGGAGAATGGCGCGGGCCTGGTTGTTTAGGGAATTGGCGGGCGCTTGAACGCATCGGCCGGGCAGACTTCTTTGATGCATTCAGTCAGGACTTGAACCGATCGTGAGTTGACGGATGAATTCTCGGCAGCGCTATCAATTGATCGCCGAAATCTACCATCAAGCCGTCGAACTGGGCTCCGACGAGCAGGAGACTTTTCTCGATCGGAGCTGCGCCCAGGATCCCCGCCTGAAACGCGAAGTGGAGGAACTGATTGCTGCGGATTCTCAGGCCTCCACGGGCTTCATGGAGACCCCGGCGCTCGATCTGGTGGCGCGAAAGCTGGCTGCGAGAGGCCTGCAGTTCCAGCCGAGATCCTTCGCCCACTATCGTCTCCTGTCCCGGCTGGGCGGCGGCGGTATGGGGGAGGTGTTTTTGGCTCAGGATCTGAAACTCGGCCGCCAGGTCGCCGTCAAGATGCTGCCCGAGCATTTTTCTCGGGATCCCGAACGGTTGCGTCGCTTCGAGCTGGAGGCGAAAGCCGCGTCGGCTCTGAACGATCCTCGCATCATCACCATTCACGAAATCGGATGGGAGGAAGGCCGACCCTTCATCGTCACGGAGTTCGTACAGGGAGAAACGCTGCGAAAGTTGATGAAGCGGGGAGCGCCCCTTCCCGCCGGCGTGGAGATCGTCCAGCAGATCGCCAGCGCGCTTTCGACGGCCCACTCGAATGGAATCGTCCACCGGGATCTGAAGCCGGAAAACGTCATGATCCGTCCGGACGGCCTGATCAAAGTCCTCGATTTCGGTCTCGCAAAGCTGGCCGAACCGGGTGGCGAGGAGGATAGCGCACAGCAGGACGAACATTTCAAAACGGAGCCCGGAAAGGTCGTCGGCACCATTCACTACATGTCGCCGGAACAGGCTCTGGGCAAGCCGGTCGATCATCGCACCGACGTTTTCAGCCTCGGCGTCATCCTCTACGAGTTCGCCTGCGGCAAGCGGCCGTTTGAAAGCGACAGCGACGCGGGCGTCTACGACGCCATCCTCAACCGGACGCCGCGCCCTCCTTCCAAGCATCGCCGGGAAATCCCGCCAGGGTTCGATCGGGTGATCGAAAAAGCCCTGGCAAAGAATCCAGAACATCGCTATCAGGACATCTCGCAATTGAGAGACGATTTGGACGCCCTTCACGAGCTGCGCCTCTGGAGTCGCGTCAAGCGGTTCGCCTTCAATGCGGCGACGGCTGCCGTTCGCAAACCGTTGGGGGCGGCGCTTGCCGCCGTACTGCTGAGCGCGGCCGCATGGATCTATCTGGCGCAACCGGAGATCTCCAGCAGCAACCCGAATTATTCCGTATCGAACGCCGCTTTCGCACCGGTGACGACCCAGTCGGGGGAAAAGCGCTATCCGATCCTGCTGCCGGGTGATCGGGGCCTCTTGTACGCGGCCGAATCGAGCGGAAAATGGGACATCTACTTGAAGGCGGGCGGTCAACGGCCGTTGAACCTGACGGAAAGCCTCGATAGAGACGCCGACCAGCCGGCGCTGTCTCCCGACGGCCGCCGGATCGCATTCAGTTCTCCGCCGACTGGAGCTCTGCAGATCATCGACATGGCTTCCGGCGAGACTGATCTTGTGGGCGATACCGGTTTCAACCCGGCTTGGTCTCCCGACGGCAGCGAAATCGCCTATGCAAAAGGATATTTCGGGGAACCAGGCACTCGCGCGGTTTATCCCAGCTCTCTGTGGGTCATGGAGCTCGCCTCCGGAAGGAGGCGCTTGATCACGCGCTCGGATGCGGTTCAGCCCCACTGGTCGCCCGACGGGCGCCGCATCGCTTATTGGGGGCTTCATAAAGGAGGGCGGAGAGACATCTGGACGATCGCTGCGGACGGCGGCGGAGAACCCGTTGCGGTGACGGACGATGCAGCGATCAATTGGAATCCCGTCTGGTCCGCCGACGGTCAGCGCCTTTATTTCCTGAGCGATCGCTCCGGAAGCATGAACTTGTGGCGAGTCTCCATCGACGCTCATACCGGCGAAACGTCAGGCCCGCCCGAGCCGGCGACGCTTCCCACCACTGCGGGAGCGTACTTCAGCTTTTCGCAAGACGGGCGACGGCTGGTCTACGTGCATGAAGCCAAGCGGACGGGGCTGTACGAATTCGAATTCGATGCCCAGCGCTTTGAGATTCGAAGCGGACCTCGCAGAGTCATGGCGGGACCTGTTGTGATCACCAATCCGGATCTTTCGCCCGATGGGCAATGGTTCGTCTTTGACTCCATCGGAGCGCCTCGGGAAGGACTCTCGTTGGTCAGAAGGGACGGGTCCGACTTTCGAAAGCTGACCGACGACTCCTTCAAGGACCGTGCGCCGCGGTGGCATCCTGAAGGCGACCGGATTTTGTTCTTTTCCGACCGAAGCGGCAGGTACGAACTCTGGACCATTCGACCGGACGGCAGCAGCCTCCAGCGGATCAGCGAGACCGAAGGCCCTGCAGCTCAGATTTCCAGTTGGTCGCCCAGTGGAAATCAGATCGTCCTTAGTCGCCAATCCGGACCACCGGCCCTTTTGGATCCCGAACGATTCGGGTCGATGAAAACTCTGCTGCCTGACGAAAATTTTGATTTCCCTTCGACATTTCTGGTCTTTTCCTGGAGCCCGGATGGACGGAGACTAGCCGGCTTTGGAGAGGGGATTTATCTCTACGACCTCGAGAAAGAGACCTTCCATAGGCAGGCCTACGAGGGATTCCGCCCGGTCTGGTTGCCGGACAGCCGCCGCCTGCTCTATTTCCAGGCGGATGGCCTGCGACTTCTGGATTCCGCAAGCGGATCCGTTCGCGAGCTGCTCTCCGCGGCGCCCATGGAATTTCAATCCCTGGGCGTTTCCAAAGACGGGCGGATCATTTATGCATCGATGTTTTCGACGGAATCGGAGGTCTGGACGGCTGTCCTCCGCCGAGACTGAAGCGCCTCTCCTTCGGCCACGGGCTGCTTGAGCGGCAACGCAGTAGACGCGCCGCTCTCCGGTGCCGCAGTAGGAGACGTGTGAGAAATGCGGGTTACGGTCGCAAGTCTGGGAAAACGCCATTCTGCAGCGCGCGTAAAGAGAGCGTCTAACGGAAGGCTGGCGACGCTTCATTTCGGTCGTTCATAAATCTCCACGAGACCTTCGAGCAGCTCCACCGCCGGTCGGAAGGACTACTTTGCGGCTCTCCGTTTCCGGGTGGATGGCGCGACCCGCCGTCGGCGCCGGGGAAGTCGTGTCTCCCGTCGTCCGCAACGGAGATGGCGAGCTTTCACATTGGACCCATTGCTTGCAAAATGATAGCATTTATGACATCATTCTAAATTATGCGCAGCATCACAATCAGGCAGGTTCCCGATGAGCTTCATGAGGAGATCAAGAAGGCGGCCGCTGCCGAGGGCAAAAGCGTCAACAGCCACATCCTCACATTGCTGGAGCGGAGCGCTGACGAACGCCGCCGTCGTGCCATCATGCGGACCAGGCGGGAAGAATTTCGAAAGTTTCTGTCGACGCTTCCCCGACTGAGCGACAGCACCGAGCTGATTCGCGAGGATCGCGACAAGGGCCATGAGTGACCGACCGGCACTCGTCGTCGACGCCAGCGTTGCCATCAAGTGGGTTCTTCCGGAAACGGGACAGGCGAAGGCCTTGGACATTCTGGACCTCTACCAGAATGAAAGGGTCGATCTTTTCGCGCCTTTTCTACTGATCGTCGAGTGCGGCAACGTGCTCTGGAAAAGGGAGAATCGCGGCGAGCTGGCGGCGGATGCGGCGCAGCGTTGCTTCGAAGAGCTTCTGGTGACGTCTCCCTTGTTGCTCGAATCCCCTGTTGTAAGCCGGTCCGCACTGCGGCTAGCCATCGCGCACCGTCAGACCGTTTACGACTGCCTCTACCTTTCCTGGGCCTTGGAGCAGGGGTGCGACTTGGTCACCGCGGACCGGAAATTCTACCGAGCCATGAATCCCGCTTTTCCTTCGATTCGGATTTTGGAGGAATTCGATTGCGGCGAAA
>CAZAEY010000073.1:0-8361 GCA_964484155.1 uncultured Acidobacteriota bacterium | reverse complement strand
ATGAATCCCGCTTTTCCTTCGATTCGGATTTTGGAGGAATTCGATTGCGGCGAAACGCATCGCTTTGGGCCTTGACGGTCCGTGGCAAAAGTCCTGATGGGTCGTGCAACAGGAGTCTGCGGTCAGCCGGCTGTAATTTCAGAGCCCACTCCCAGTGTGGAAGCGGCCTGAGGCGCTCCCACATTTTGGCGGAACGCGTTCAATCAGAGAGCCCGGAGCGGAAGCGACGGGACTGCTCCGGAGGGACTGCGTTTGAGTCGTGGCCGATGAATCGGGATGTCCCCAGTCCCTCGGCTCCCGTCGAAGGTTCACCATTGGCGCGGTCCCGTCGCTTCCCGCTCCGGGCTCCGTTTTCGTGAGCGATCCTGTCGCCGACGTGGAACGCAAATCCGCGCAGCCGAAGGCCTTCTTGGAGGACCGAAGCGAAGCTGTCCCGTTGGAGTGGCCGCTATTCAGGCAGCGGCCGGACCATGATGTTTCGATAGTAAATAACGCTGTCCGGGTCGTGGCCCTGAAGGGCGAAGGTTCCGCTTGACAGCAGGCGCTGCGCCATCCCCGAGGGTCGTTCTGGATTTTCCGGTTCGACGTAATCAACCAGTTGCTTTCCGTCGACCTTCACCACGACGCGCTTGCCGTCGACTCGGAACCAGACTGTGAACCACTCGTCGTCGCCAGCGGGCGCTTCGAATACGTCCTGCACGCCGTACAGGCCTCCGGTTTTGCGCGGATCGGAGTGCGTGTTGTTGACCTGCACCTCATAGCCGACAGCCGGCCAGCCTTCTTCCTGGTATTCGGTGTGGAAGTAAATGCCGGAATTGGCGCCCGGCTTCGTTAGCACTTCCGCCTGAAACTCGAAATTCTTGAAGTTGTGGCCTTCCACGGTCCCGACGTAAAAAAGGTGCGACCGGGGACCGTCGACGACAATCATTCCGTCGCGCACGCTGAAGGTTTGCTGGTTTTCACTGGCCCTCCACCCTTCCAGGGATTTTCCGTCAAACAAGGGAATCCATCCTTCGGTCGAGCTGGAGGATGCCCCTCCGCTGACGCCTATCGCCAATAGTAGCAGTACAGAAAAGTCGATCAATCGAGTCATTTCAGACCTCTCCAATTCAGTGACATCGCAAATTTTTCTTGGGTAGACGCATTCTACGCATTCTTCTTGACGGGCGTCAAGGAGCACACGCCGGCAGGCTCCTAACCTGGGGTCCGAAGCGGCGGGCGCTTCGCCCTGCGGCTCGATCGGCCCGCCTCCGCAGAAGCAGGTTCAGAAATGCGGGCTGCCATTACAGGCCCTTCCGAAAGCAAACGATTCGGCCGACTTCTTCGAAACCCAACGCAAGATGGGCCGCCTGGCTGGAAAGGTTGTTGATTGCGGCGTCCGAGCCGAGTTCGGTGCAGCCCCTCTCTCGTCCCCAGCGCTCAACCGCCTGCAGGAGGGCCGCGCCGACTCCCCGTCTTCGGTGGGATTCCTCTACGAACCAGCCTTCCAGATAAGCGGCCCGGCCGGAGTAGCACTCTTCGGCATACGCACGGATGGAAGCCTCTGCGAATCCGACGCACCGCCGTTTTGATTCGACGGCTAAGAATACCTCTGCCGGATTGCTTCTGTCGCCGTCGAAAAAAGCCGCGATTTCAGCTGCGTGCTCTCCGGGAGCCGACGGCCATAAGGCTTGACGCATTCGCTCCCAGTCCTTCGCGTCGCTTTTGCGAACAGCTCGAATCCGCATCGAATTTCAATGATACGCTCGCTGCCCGCCTTGCGCGCTGGCGCACGCCGGTCGCCCGGAGCATACTGTAAATGAAATGCGCCGTTTCGCCGGCGCAATCGGAAGGGCGCGCTGCAGCCGGCGGGGGACCGGTTTCAGGCCGGGCCGCATCAATGCTGATGGAATCTGGAGGCAGCGATGGATTACAGCGTTTTGGATATCGCCAAAATGATCGACCATGCGATCCTGACTCCGGCTGCGACCGTAGGGGAAATGGAAGAGGGAATCCAGCTAGCCGTCGCCTATGATGTGGCCAGCGTGTGCATTCTCCCCTATTTCGTCCGACGCTGCGCGGAAGCGCTGGCCGGAACGCAGGTGGCGCCTTCGACCACCGTAGGTTTTCCGCACGGCGCACACGCGACTGCCGTCAAGGAGAGGGAAGCCGCCCGGGCGGCGGCCGACGGGGCGCGGGAACTGGACATGGTAGTCAATGTTTCTAAGACGCTGAGCGGCGACTGGGATTACGTTCGTCGCGACATCGAGACTGTCATCGACGTCGCCCGCGATGCAGGAATCAAGATCAAAGTGATTTTCGAGAACTGCTGGCTGAACGACCGGCAGAAAATTCGCCTGTGCGAAATCTGCGGCGACTTGAGGGCCGACTGGATCAAGACGTCAACCGGTTTTGGCGCCGGAGGCGCAACGCTGCACGATCTGAAGCTGATGAGGTTCCACGCGCCCGACTGGGTGCAGGTCAAAGCGGCGGGCGGAATCGCCGACCTGGACACGGTCCTCAGCTTTCGGGCCGTCGGCGCGACCAGGATCGGCACCAGCCGCACCGCTGCAATCCTGGACGAGTGCCGAAGTCGGATCGTCTGAACGCGCAGGTCCGAGGGTGCGGCGGGTTCGACCGACCGGACTTGTCCTTGAAGCCGTTGTGCCGGTCAACGCGTCGAAGCTCGGGAGCGCGTCAGGGCTTATTCCTTGATCCCAGTATAAACGCCGCTACCCCTCCGATTAGAAGCAGAGCGCCAACGATCGGAGGGAGAGGGAACCTCTTGTTTTCTCTGGCGGACAATTCGACGGGACCCAACTCGACCACCGTTTCCTGGGTGGTGTAGTCAATTCCTTGAAAAACGAGTGAAACCAAGCCAACAACGACAAGCACGATGCCGATGATTTTTAAAGCGTTCATATCGGAAGCCTCCGATCGAAGAATTTACAACGGGCGCCTTCCCTGGATGATGCGAATCAGCACGACAACGATGGCAAGGAGCAAAAGCAAATGAATGAATCCACCGAGAGTTTGCGCGCTCACCATCCCGAGAACCCACAGGACGAGTAAAATGATAAAAATCGTCCAAAGCATGATCCGCTCACCTCAGTCTAGCCGCGTCCTCGCCCGAGGGCCGAAAGCTCGAATGAAATCAAGTCTCCTGCTCGGAAGTTCGGCTTTCATGATTCTATCATCCAGTCCCTCGCATAAATAGTAGAGGCGGGCGGATTTACAGTGGAATTTCCGCAAGACTCCCGCTCGAGACGCAGTTGTCGAAGGGGAAAAAGCCGCTTTTCAAATCGGATTTCCGGAGGTAAACTTGAAACAATTGAGAAAATCGATTCTTTTTTTCGTGGCAACAGCCGGAATGTGGTTGTGGGCGCAGGACGCGTCGACCTACGTAGGGCGTGTAGCGGCCTCGGCGGGCCGGTTTTTGAACGGACTCTCTGCGGATCAGAAAGCGGCCGCGAAGTTTCGTTTCGAGGACGAAGAGCGATTCGATTTCCATTATTTCCCGAGAGCGCGCAAGGGAATTTCTTTTAAGGAAATGACGGAGGCGCAGCGAAAGCTGGCCCACGCCTTTTTGGATTCCGGACTGAGTTCGGAGGGGAGTCTGAGGGTCGAACGGATCATGCAACTGGAGGAGGTCCTCTGGGAGTTGGAGGGTCGAAACCCGATTCGCGATCCGGATCTCTATTACATTTCTATCTTCGGCGTTCCGTCCCGACAGGGAGTCTGGGGCTGGAGAGTCGAAGGGCATCACCTGTCTCTAAATTTTACCTTCAAGGACGGAAAACTCGTCTCTTGGACGCCTTCCTTTTTCGGCGCCAATCCAGCGGAAGTTCGTCAGGGGGCCTACGCAGGACGGCGGGTTCTGGCCGATGAAGAAGACGGCGGGAGACGGCTGTTGCGATCTATGACAGGCGAGCAACGAGCGAAGGCGGTGATCGAAGAAACGGCGCCCGCCGACATCCTGACGGGTGTCCAGCGCCACGCCCGACTGAACGAACTTCAGGGAATTCCGTTCACCGAATTGTCGATCGAGCAGGCCGAACTGCTGCTGAACCTGATTAGAGTCTTCGCGGGTCGGCTTAGGGCCGAACAAGCCGAGTCGGAGATCGAGAAGATTCGAGAGGCCGGCTTCGACTGGATTCGATTTGCCTGGGCCGGAAGCGCAAACGAAGGCGAGCCCCATTATTACCGGATACATGGTCCCGATTTCGTCATAGAGTACGACAATACCCAGAACGACGCGAACCACATCCACACAGTTTGGCGCGACTTCAAAAACGACTTCGGCCGGGACGCGCTTGCGGAACACTACGCCCGTCACCATGATTCGCGAGATGAGGCTGGAACCGGAAACCGCGCCCTTTCGTCCCATTCCCATTCCCATGAACGTCGTTTGCAGCAGTGACTGACTGATTTCAGCGGGCGGTGTTGAGAGAAGTACAAAAAACCCCGGTCGAGGGACCATCTCGGATGGATGGTCCATTGATCCGCTGCCCGCGTGACCTGAAAGAGCCGCCCGCTTCCCGCTTCCAGCGTTCGGCCGGCAAGCCGAAACGCGCCTACAGGCTCCAAGCCGTCCGATGCCGATCTTCAACTGCCAGTTCCACCAGCTCTTTCAGGATCCATCGGTAGTCGAGGGTGAAAGGATTCATGTTGGGCGATGGTGGAGATGGGTTCTCAGATCCGCAAGTCATACTCCGGCCCTCTGCAACGTCGGCCCAAGCCGGCTTGCGCATCGCCGAAGCCCCAAGGCCCGCGATCGCTTCAATCCGGAATTTCCGGTCGAATCAACCGGCCCAGCACCACGCCCAGCAGGGTCCAGCCGATGAGCGCATCGACGGATTCGACAAAAGTGAAACCGGCGGGGAAGCTCCACCAGTTCCATGCGGGCAGCTTCGCCCATAAGACGATGGGAAGAGAGAGTGCCGCCACGAAAGCGACCCGGCTACCGTATGTGGCGAACCCGGCGCGATACAGCAGCCAAGCCGCTGTCAGCGCGGCCAACAAACTCAATAAGAGCTGAATCAGCAGCAAGACGGGAAAAGAGGCTGAAGGTCCCACCCGGATGACGGCGAATACCATCGGACCTCGGAAGAGCCGCTCCATCATTTCCGCTTCGGCGACCGCTCTTTCGGCGCTGGGCAGGCTCTTCTGCTGCGGCGTCATATTGGGCAGGAGGAAGAGTCCGGAGCCGGAGACGCCGGAAACGATCGCCTCCTCGACGGCGTCCTGATTGGTGAACGTGCGGTACTGCGGAGCGTACCATCCCAGCAGACTGTGCGAGATGAAGCCCCACAGGAACAGAGTCAATCCACCGAGTACTGTCGCGAGAATCAGTTTCTTTTGCATGGCCTCTCTCCCTTTCGGTCGAATCGCCGCCACCTGGCGCGCAGCCCGACCCAGTTTTCAGCGAGTGTATTTCGGCCAAGTCGGGGAGTCAATCAGACGAATCGCCGTCGTGATCTAAAGGCGGAGATCGGAGTTTAGAATTCAGAATCCAGAATTCAGAATCCAGAATTCGGACTTTCCTTAGAACCCCTGAACCCCGAAACCCTCACCAGTGCCAGCGCAGCTTCAATCCCAGAGTTCTGGGCTGGACCACGCGCGTGCCGACGAAAATGGACTGGAAGTTGTACAGGGCCGTGGCGTCGAACAGATTTGTGACCTGGAGTTGCAGATCCCAGCGGCGGAGGTCGTCGATTGAGCGTTCGAACCCCACGTTGAAGTCGACCACGTTCCTGGGACGGGCCCGCGGCGGATCGGATGTCAGATCGACATAGGGGAGCAGATCGAAGAAGTCTGGATCGGCGGCCACTTCGGCCGGATCCGACGGATTGGAGACGAGGCCGCTGTCGTGCCGCATCGACCAGGTCGTCCAGACCCCGTCGCGAACTCTGTAGTGCAGGACTCCGTGCAGCGCCAGCGCCTGGTCGTGATCGATGATGAACGGGCCTTCGCTAAGAGCGTCGACAGCCTCGCGGCCCAGCAGCAAGCCGCCGGTGAACGGCGGCGTCACAATCGCTCGGGCGTGCGTCAGGCTGAGCGTGCCGTTAATTCTGGGCGAAGGCATCGCCTCCAGCCTCGCCTCAAACCCGTTGACGCGGGATTTCGCCAGCGAGGTGGGGAAGATGATTCCGGTGTCCAGGAAATTGTCGTTGTCCTGAAGGTCGACCGAGTTCTTGTGGTAGTAGGTCAAATGCACGCTCATCGAGTCGCCGAGGGCCTGCTGAACGCCCCCTTCGTATACATTCTGCCGCTCGGGCAGGATTTCGAAGACGGCCGAACCCAGACTCTCCGTCACGACCGGCGGCGCCAGCCGGGCGGCCTCCGCCGAGCCCGCCAGCAGCAGATTCTCGTTGGGAGGCGTCTGATAGGTCCGATTGTAGGACGCCCGCAGCACCGTTCTCGAAAAGGGAAGATGGTAAGCGAGCCCGACGCGGGGCTGCAGCTGCCTCCCCTCCGACAGCAGGCGATAGTCGTCGTACCGGAGCCCCAGGGAAAAGGCGAGCCGCCTCCAGGAAATCTGATCGTGGGCAAACAGGCTGAAAAGGCGCCCTGAGCGCCAATCCGAAAAATGGAACGGAGCGCCGCCACGGGTCAGATCTTGCGGCGCCAGGTTGGGGTTGAAAAACTCGGATTCCGGATCGTTAAAGGAGGGATCGGTGATGCCGAAGGAGAAATTCTCGCTCAGCGGAAAGCGTTGCAGGTCGACTCCCATCCTCAGATTGTGAGCCCCCGCAATGCGACTGTAGCGAGTCCCCAGATTGACGGTCGTCAGATGACGCGCCTGGGCGGCTTCGACCGGCGTGTCACCCGCGCTGGGAAACAGCTGGGCGATCGACGTGCGGTACGAGGCAGTCACGTCGAGGGTCGAAAGAGGCGAAAGCGTTTTGAACCAGCCCACAGAGGCGGAGGCGTCGCGCAGCAACTGCCGCTGGCGCTGTCCGGCGGTGTGCTGAGAGCGAAGGTTGGCCACCTGAAACGAGGAGCGGCCCGTCATCAAATTCAATCGAAGGCGGTCTCCCCCCGGCGCTTCATAGTCGAACCGGCTCGAAAACCTCTGGGCATTGCCGCCGTTGTGCAGATTGTCCAGAGACACCTGGTCCAGAAACCGGTTGGACTTCATGCTGCGTATGGAAACGAAATAGCCCACCCGCGAAGTCTCGCCGAAAAACTGCGCCACGTTCGACAAAGTGTCGAATTCGGCGGCGCCGATCTGCGCGCTTCCCCCGAACTTTCGGCGACTCCCCATCCCGGAGCGGGTGACGATGTGAGCCACTCCGGAAACTTTGTTGCCGAATTCAGCCGGGATGTTTCCCGTGTAGAGTTCGATCGTATCGACGATGGACGCATCGAGCGCGGAGGCGAACGAACCGGTGAGCTGATCGCTGATCGGCATGCCGTCTACGACGAAAGTCATCTGATTGTGCGCCCCACGGGGGTGAATGGACCCGTTCGCGTTGGCCGCAAAACCGGGAAAACTCATCAGGATCGACTCGATTCCCCGTTCGCCCACAGCCGTCGGCAGCTTTTCGATGCGGTTCAGGCTCAATTCGTGGCGGGTCCCCGTCTCATCCGGCTCGACCAGTCGGAAGCCCTCAAACGCCGTAACAGTCAGCGCTTCGGAGGGGGATGCGATCAGACGATGGGTTCCCGTGACCGGAACGCTGGAATCCACCGCGATTGATTCCCGAAGTGCGGAGAAGCCCGGGCCGGAGATCGACAGCGAGTAGGTCTGAAAAGGGACGTTGCGAAATCGATAGACGCCGTCGGCGTCGGTGACCGTTTGACGGGAAAAGCCGCTGAGGGCGTTTTCCAGCCGCACCGTCAAATCGGCGAGCGGCTCGCCTCCGTCTGCGCCGATCACGCGGCCTTCAACGGATCCTGTTGACTGGGCATGCAATGACGAGGCGGCCAAAATTGACGCGATTGCGACGGCCCCTGCGAGAGCTAGGAATGGTAGAAATTTGCCGAGCATTGCCAAAAATTATAATTTAGCCGAGACTAAATTATCAAATTCTTCGTCCACCGGTCAAGAGACTTTTCCAGTCAAGTGTTTTTCAAGGGCCGGGTCTCGCAGCCGAGGACCGGCGTTCCTCGCTTGACAGTTGGCTGCGTGAAGTGCTGAATAGGGGAAAGCGGCAGCGGCCGCTGTTTTTCGCCGTCGCAGCGCTGCGGAGGGAACCGCGGCTTTGTCTGATTTCAAATTACACTGACCGCCCGGAGGAATCGCGATGGACTTGGAATTGTCGGGACGAAACTGCGTCGTATTGGGCGGCAGCCGGGGCATCGGAAAAGCGATCGCGCTGGGCCTGGCGGCCGAAGGGGCCAATCTCGCAATCTGTGCGCGTAAGGAAAGGCCGCTGC